>NZ_BAFS01000417.1 GCF_000308415.1 Nocardia asiatica NBRC 100129
GCGATCGAGCACGCCGGGATCGAGCCGACGACCCTGCGCGGCAGCGACACCGGCGTCTTCCTCGGTGCCGACGAATTCCTCAACGATCACCTGCGCCGACTGGAACCCGCCGACCTCGACATCGACCCGCATGTGGCCACCGGCGCCACGCTGAGCATGGCCGCGGGCCGCCTGTCGCACCTGCTGGGCTGCCACGGGCCGAGCATGGTGCTGGCCACCGCCTGCTCCTCGAGCCTGGTCGCCGTCCACACCGCGATCAGCTCGATCCGGCGCGGCGAATGCGACACAGCGATCGTCGCCGCCGCCAAACTGCTGCTCGACCCGGTCGAGACCATCCAGCTGTGCAAAAGCGGCGCGTTGGCGCCGGACGGGCGGTCCAAGGTGTTCTCTGCGGCCGCCGACGGGTTTGGCCGCGGAGAAGGCGTCGCCGCGGTGATCCTCAAACGCCTCGATGCCGCACTCGCCGACGGCGACCCGATCCACGCCGTGCTGCGGGGCTCGGCTGTCAACCACGACGGCCCCAGCTCCGGGCTGACCGTGCCGAACAGTCAGGCCCAGACCGCGGTGATCGGCAAAGCGCTCACCGACGCCAGGCTGACCCCCGACCAGGTGACCTATCTCGAAACCCACGGCACCGGGACCCAGCTCGGTGACCCGATCGAACTAGGCGCGCTGGCCACGGTGTTCGCCGGGCGCAGCACGCCGCTGCTCATCGGGTCGGTCAAGGCGAACATCGGCCACCTCGAGGAGGCCGCTGGTCTGGCCGGGCTGATCAAAACCATCCTCGCGCTGCGCACCCGGACCATCCCCGCGCAGCCGCACTGCGAACCGCTCAACACCAACCTCGACTGGGACAACCTCCCACTGCATGTGCCGCGCACACTCACCTCGTGGCCGCCCGCTGCCCCCCTTATCGCGGGTGTGTCCGCGTTCGGCATGTCCGGCACTAACGCCCACGTCATCGTCGAAGCCGCACCACCCCGCCAATCCCACGGTGGAACAGGGGAATTCGTGTTCCCGGTCTCGGCTCGCGACGATGCCGATCTGCGCGCGGCCGTGGGCCGGTTGGCGGCCGCCCTGTCCGAGGACATCGATCCCGCCGAGCTGGCCTACACGCTGCAAACCGGACGCCACCATTACCCCTGCAGGCTCGTGGCCGTCGCCGCCTCCTCCGGCCAGCTGGCCGCCCTGCTGTGCGGCGTGCTCGCCGGCACCTACACCGGCGCCGACGTTGTGACCAGCAGCAACCCTGCTGGCGCGGTAGCCCCGGCCACCGGGCCCGCGCACCGCGTCGCGCACGCCTGGTGCGCCGGTGAGCGGATTGACTGGGCAGGCTGCTACGAAACCACCCCGGCCCGGATCAGTCTGCCGGGTTATCCGTTCCGCCGCACCATCCTTGCCCCGCCCGCTACCGAACCCCGCCCCGCCCCCACTCTCTCCAGCGAGCAGCTCCCACATGAGGTTGGCCACGCCGGGGACTTGGCCCGTCAGATCCATGCCCGGGTCGCGGATCTGCTCGGCTACCCTCCCGAGGACCTGGACCCGGCAGGTGAGCTGGCCAGCCTCGGCGCGGACTCGATGACCTACACCCGCATCGGGCACTACCTGCTCGATGCGCACGGCGTCACGGTCAGCTTCGACGAGCTGTTCGACCATGCGGTCACCGTTGACGCGCTCATCAGCCTGGTCACCGCCAAGGCAGGCACGCGCGAACCGCACGCCCTGGCCGACCCCGCGCCCGTGAGGTCGCACGCTCCCACCGTCGAGCAAGGACCGGCGTCGCTGGACGCAGCCGCCAGCGCGACTCCAGAACAGCTGTCGAGCGCGCAGCGGCGGTTCGTGGCCGGGTTCGTCGCCGACTACGCCGCCCGCACCGCGACCTCCAAGCAGGCGGCGGCGCAGTCGATGCCGATGCTGGCCAACTGCCGCGCAGGCAGTTTCGTGCCCGCGCTGAAGGAGATGACCTATCCGATCGTGGCCACCGGCTCGCAAGGAGCGCGGTTCGTCGACCTCGACGGCAACGAATACCTCGACATCTCCATGGGATACGGGGTGCACCTGTTCGGCTACAACCCGCCCGTGATCACCGAGGCGCTGCGCGATCAGCTCGACCGCGGCATCCACATCGGCCCGCAAACCGAGGCCACCGGACGGGTCGCCGCGCAGCTGTGCAGGGTCACCGGCACCGAGCGGGCGGTGTTCTGCAACTCCGGCACCGAGGCGGTGACCGCGGCGCTGCGGTTCGCCCGCGCCGCGACTGGCCGCACCCGGTTCGTCATGTTCGCAGGCTCCTATCACGGCTGGTCGGACACCACTCTGGCCCTGCCCGCAGGAACCGGCAAGTCGCTGCCGATGTCACGCGGGATCGGCGACGGCGCGATGGGCGATGTCGTCGTGCTGGACTACGGCAGCGAGGAGTCGTTGCAGGCGATCGACGAGCTGGGACCGAGTTTGGCCGCGGTGCTTGTCGAACCGGTGCAAAGCCGCCGCCCCGACCTCGCCCCGGCCGCATACCTGCACCAGCTGCGCGCGCTCACCCACGCCCACGGCACCGCGCTGATCTTCGACGAGGTCATCACCGGTTTCCGGGTCGGGCCGCGCGGCGCCCAAGGCTGGTCGGGCGTGGACGCCGACCTGGTCACGTACGGCAAGATCCTCGGCGGAGGCCTGCCGATCGGCGCCGTGGCCGGATCCGCCGCCTTCCTCGACACCGTCGACGGGGGCGCGTTCACATACGGTGACACCACCTCCGCCCCGACGACCCCGACGACGTTCTTCGGCGGCACCTTCAACAAGAACCCGATGACGATGGCCGCCGCCGCGGCCGTGCTGGATCTGCTCGAACGCGAAAGCCCCCACATCCAGCACCACCTCGAACGCAAGGTCGCCTGGTTGGCCGACGACTTCAACCGGTACTGCCGCCGCGAAGGGTTCGGAATGAAGATCGTGGCGTTCTCCTCGCTGTTCCGGTTCATCCCCCAGGGGGACTACCGGCTGCATCGCAGCCCCCTGGCACACGAACTGTTCTTCGCGCTGATGGCCCACCACGGCATCTACATTCTGGAAACCCGCGTGTGCTTCCTGTCCACCGCCCACACCGACGATGACCTCACCCACATCCTCGAGGTGGCCAAGCAGTGCTTGATCACTCTGCGAGACAACGGGTTCTTCCCCGCCCCGCCCCCGGCCAGCACGGCACAGGCCCCCGCCGCTGCCCTGCCGTCGGTCTCGGTTCCCAGCCGAGCGGTGCAAGCCGCGGCCGGGAGCGTGCTGGTGACCGGGGCCACCGGGTTCCTCGGAAGCCAGCTGGTCGGGCGACTTCTCGACACCACGAGCACCGACATCACCTGCCTGGTGCGTGCCCGCGACGACGACCACGCCCGTCGACGGCTGCACGATGCGCTGACCCGTGCCGGTGTGACCGCCAGTGCGAACCGGCGCGTCACCGCCGTCGCCGCCGACCTCACCCGCCCGTCTCTCGGGCTCGATCCTCGTCGCTGGAGCCAGCTCAGCGAAGTCGGCGACATCTTCCACTGCGCTGCCTTCGTGCACTCGCTGCACCCCTACGATCGGCTCGCTCCCACCAATGTCACCGGCACCGGCGAACTGATCGCCCTCGCCTCGGCCCGACAACCCGCCCAGCTGCACCACGTCTCCACCGACGCCGTGTTCGACGCCTACGGCTACCACCGCTACCGCAGCATCTCCGAAGACCTGCCGCTGGCCCATCGCGACAGCCTCTACGGCGGCGGCTATGCCGAAACCAAATGGGACGCCGAAGCTTTAGTCACCGAGGCACGCGGGCGCGGGCTGGCCGCGGCGATCTACCGTCCCGGCGCACTGCTGGGCGCCACCAACGGCGACGCCGGACAAGTCGGCGACTTCTTGCTCCGTTTCCTGCGCGGCATCATCACCCTGGGCGTGTGCCCCGACATCGAGGCCACCATCGACCTGGTGCCAGTGGACTACGCGGCCGCGCTGATCGTGGCCGCAGCCAGCACCGAACCGGCCTCACGCACTTTCCATCTCACCCACCCCGACCCGATCACCTACACCGAGCTGATCGAGCTCGTCCGCGCACACGGCTACCCGGTGCGCACCGTGGCCCTGCACGAGTGGGATGCCATCCTGGCCGGGCTTCGCCACGAACACGACAACGCGCTCTACCCACTGGTCCCGTTGCTCACCGCAGGCCACCCCTACCTACGCACCGCACGCCTGGCCGTGGACAACAGCCGCGCGGTCGCGACCGCCCACCAGATCCACTGCCCGCCCCTGAACGAGCTGATCCCGCTGTACCTGACGCGGCTGGCCCACCAAGACCTGCTGCCCGCACCGAACCCGCGCACCCACGAAATGACGGTGACCCGATGACCCTGCCACCCAACCAGTTCCCCGACATGCCCGAGGCCAGCTTCGACTGGGTCCGCAACATCCTCGGCTGGAACACCTCGAGCAACCAGCCCATCACCAGCGAACCCCTGTCGCGTACCGACGGCGAGATGGGCGCGGTATACCGGCTGCGATGCGGGCAGAACTCGCTGATCAACAAGACCACCCCGACAGGGAAGGGGCGCTGGCAGAACCTAACTCGTGACGGCGATCTGCTCGGCCGCGAAATCGCCAGTTACCAAGCACTGGCAGCGCACGGCCCGATCGCCCGCACCATTGCCCCGCGCTGCTACCGCAGCATCCGCGACGGCGACGGTACCGGCGCCATCGCGCTCGAAGACCTCGGTGACGGTGTCGGTGCCGCCGAGATGGCCGACGGACTGAACTACCAGCAGGCCCACGCCGCGGTCACCACCCTGGCGACGCTGCATTCGCTGACCGCCACCACCGGCACCCCCGCCTCGCCGTACCCATGGCTGCTCACACCGAGCTCGGCGGAATTGATCACCGCCATCACCGTCGGCCTGGCCGACCTGCCAGAGGCGCTGGCCGGACTGGGCCTGGACCGGCCCGGGGCCCCGCCCTCGGCTCAGCGCGGCGATCGCGACAGAGTGCGGGAGGTGACCGCTGGCGCGCACCGCAGCGCGGTGACCGCGCTGTGCCACGGCGACGTCTGGCCAGCCAACATCATCTTCACCGCGACCACCGGCCTGCGGGAGCCCACCACCGCACGTCTGGTCGACTGGCAGTTCGCCATGTGGGGCAACCCGCTGACCGACCTCGCGCTGCTGCTCACGACCGCACTGACCCCACGAGCGCGCCGCGCCTGGCAAGAACAGCTCCTGCGTCACTACCACCACATCCTGGCTCTGCGCGCCGACCTGTCCTACCCGTGGGCGGCGTGCCTGGCCGACTACGAGCGGGCACGCCCGTTCGCCGCGCTCGTCGCCCTCGCCTCGGCCGCGGCCTACATCAGCGAGATGACCCCCGCCGACCGTGCCCGCTTCGCCGACAGGATCGCGGTCGCCCTCGACGACACCACCCAGACTGCGAAACCATCAACACCGCGGCCTCATTCGCGTATCCATGTCGTGGGCGACGCCCCGCGCAGCGTCGAAGTCGCGGTCATCGGCGCCGGGATGTTCGGTGCCGCCGCCGGCAAGTACCTCAGTGAGGCCGGGGCCGACACCCTCGTCATCGGCCCCCGCGAACCCGACGACCATCGTGCCGGTGACCAGCACAGTTTCGCCGCGCACTACGACCAGGCACGCATCTGCCGACGCCTAGGCTGGGATCCGGTCTGGGGCGAACTCGACGCCCGCTCCCTGGACCGGTTCCGCGCGATCGAAGCCGCCTCCGGGATCGAGTTCTTCACCGACTGCGGTTCCCTGGTCCTGCTCGCAGGATCCATCCGACACCGCACCGATGCGATCGCCGCCCAATGCCGCGACCAAGCCATCGCCGTGCAACGCCTCGACGAAACAGCCTTGGCCACACAGTTCCCGATGTTGGGACTGCCCCCGTTCGAAGACGGAGTGGAAGGACTCTACGAGCCCAGACAGGCCGGGCATCTCAACCCGCGCCGACTGGTGTCCGCGCAACTGGCCCTGGCCCAGAACCACGGTGCGCGCATCCTGCGCGCCGCAGTGGAAGCCGCCGAGCAGGCCGGCGGACGCTGGCGCCTGCGCTTGGACGGCGACCACGGCCGCCGCGAAGTGATCGCCGAGAAGGTGCTTGTGGCCGCCGGTGCGTTCACCAATCACAACAACCTGCTCCCCGGTGCCCATCAATTGGCGATGCGGGCCTACGCCGAACCCAACCTGCTGATGCAGGTCAACGACACCCAGCGCGCCGAACTGGCCACGCTGCCGCCAGTGGTCACCGTCGACCCAGCCGACACCGGCGATGCCAACACCTCGATCTACCTGGTGCCGCCGCTGCTCTACCCCGACGGGCGCGCCTGGATCCGGATCGGTCCGGGCATGCAACCGTGCGTGCAGCCCCTCGACAGCGCCCCCGAGATGATCAGCTGGTACGCCGAGCAGACCATCACCCCAGCACAATCAGCGATGCTCAACTTCATGATCACCACGATGGTGCCGACCCTGGCACCCATCGCTGTCCGGCACGCGGCCTGCATCATCGAAAAGACCCCAACCCGATACCCCTACATCGGCCACATCGAGCACGACTCGTTCACCGTCGCGGTCGGGGGCAACGGCCACGGCGCCCGCGGCTCCGACGAGATCGGCCGGCTCGCGGCCAACATGGTGCTCGGCAAACCATGGGACAGCCCGCTCGACCACGACACCTTCACCCCGATCACCGGGCCAAGCACCCCACCGTGCCCGAAACCGCCATTCGGGCTGTGCTGAACCCCACGGCTGCGACAACGGGCCCGTCCAGTAGCTGGACGGGCCCGTTTCGTCACGATCGCGCCGAGGCTATTTGGCCACGGCGATCGCCGAATCCGGCACTGGGATCGGGTAGTCGCCGGTCAGGCACGCGGTGCACAGCCCACCCCGCTTGCCGGGGGTGATCGCCTCCACCATGGCGTCGATGTCGAGGTAGACCAGGCTGTCGGCACCGAGGTAGTCGCGGATCTCCTCCACGCTCATGTGCGAGGCCACCAACTTGGACCGGTCGGTGGTGTCCATCCCGAACCAGCACGGCCACTTATACGGCGGGGAGAGCACCCGTAGATGAATCTCGGCCGCGCCCGCGGCGCGCATCATCCGCATCGTCTCGCGCAGGGTAGTCGCCCGGATGATCGAATCCTCCACGACCACCAGCCGCTGCCCGTCGATGTTCTCCCGGATCGGGTTGAGCTTGATCCGCACGGCGTTGCTGCGCAACTCCTGATTGGGGGCGATGAACGTCCGGCCGATGTAGCGGTTCTTGACGAACCCGTCGACGAACGGGATCCCCGAAGCTTCGGCATAGCCCTGCGCGCCCGGCACACTGGACTCCGGGATCGGCACCACCGCATCGGCGAGCACCGGCGCTTGGCGGGCCAACGCCTGACCCATCCGCCGCCGTACTCGATGCACGTTCTGCCCCAGCAAATTGCCGTCGGGCCGGGCGAAATAGACGAACTCGAACGAACACAACGCGGGCTCTGCCGCAGGCTGATTCAGCGTGCGCGCATGGACACCGTTGCCGTCGATCACCACGACCTCGCCCGGGGCGATTTCGCGGACAACTTCGGCTCCGACGACATCCAGTGCCGGGGTTTCCGAGGCCAGCACCCAGCCGTCGTCGAGCCTGCCCAGGAACAACGGCCGGAACCCCTGCGGGTCGCGGGCGCCGATCAGGAAGTCCGAACCGAGCAGGACCAGCGAGAACGCGCCGCGCAGCTGGGGCAATGTGGCGATGAAGGCCTCGACGACCTCCTCGCTGTCATCATGCAGTTCGCGGTCCGACAACTCTCGAGCCACCAGCTCGGCGACCAGGGCGCTGTCACTGCCGATGCCGTCGTAAGGCATCCCCAGTTCGGCGGACAGTTCGGCGGTGTTGACCAGGTTTCCGTTGTGCGCGAGCGCGAACTGATGCCGGCGCACATCACGATAGACCGGCTGGCAGTTGCTCCAGTCGCCGGAACCGGTCGTCGAATAGCGGGTGTGCCCGATGGCGAGGTCACCCTGGAGTGTTTGCAGGCGTCGATCGTCGAAAACCGTCGACACCAGGCCAGTGTCTTTGTCCACCCACATTTTGTGGCCGTCGCTGACAGCGATACCGGCGGCTTCCTGACCGCGGTGCTGCAATGCGAACAAACCGAGGTAGGTCATGTGGGAGACGGGCTGTGCGGGAGCGTAGAGGCCGAAAACACCACAGGCCTCCTTGGGGGAGTCGTCCACACCGAGCAGACTACTCGCGCCGATCTCCCAGGGTTAGCCCCAATTCCGATTCACACCAGCCATAGCATGGACGCGCCGTCGACTGGGAATTGTTGCAGCGCAATTGAACTCGTACATTCGAAGCTCGGCGGTCGCGTTCTAGACGCCGAACCAGCGACCCAGCACCGCCGCGGCGCCGTCCTGCTCGACCGAGGGGCACACGGCATCCGCAGCGGCCCGCACCTCCTCTGGTGCCTGTCCCATCGCCACGCCCAGCCCCGACCACAGCAACAACTCGATGTCATTGACGCCATCACCGACAGCAACAACCTCATCACGTGACACACCCAACTCGGCCCGGACGGCCTCTGCGGCGCTGGCCTTACTCACCGAAGCAGCAGTGAAGTCGGCGAAGGTATCGCCCGGGTCGATCCAGCTGCGCACACCCGGGATCTGGATTTGCCCGATCAGCGCAGCCAGCTCGTCAGCCCCGCCTGTCGGCCAATGCACAGCCAGCCGCGTCGAGCTCGCCCTGGCCAGCTCATCGAAACGCACCAGCCGGACCATGCCGAAGTGCATGTCGGAGTCCGCAGTCGGCGCCGTGGCCAGCACGCCCTCGCCCGGGACCTCGGCTACGAACACCGCACCCGGCAGGCGGTGACGGAGAATTCGAGCCGGTCCTGCGAGCTCGAAGGTCGTGCACTGAACAACCTGGCCTGAGGAGACATCGATGACCACCGCACCGTTCGAGCAGATCACCCGACCGGAAGTGATGCCGAGTTCGTCGAGAAACGGGATGGTCGCCGGGGCAGTGCGACCGGTGCCTAACACCACCGATGCGCCCGAGCCAACAGCAGCCGCAATTGCAGCCCGCACCGCCGCACTCATCGTCTTATGGGCGTCCGGATTCGTGTACGCGCCGTTCGCGCAAATTGTGCCGTCGATGTCCAGCACAACCAACCTCGGTCGCCGCCGCAGCCCGAGGTCGGCAACGACAGATACGTCCGTCGAGAACACGGTTGCCTGAGGCGGCTCCATCGGCACCCCCAACATCTAGCAGACAGGTGCCCCAACTCGGAGCATTGACAGCTGATCTGATGGTCACGGCCAGACCGCGGTTCATTCGCGGCCTTCCACCAAACCCATCCTGCAACTCGGCCGGTGAACTGATCCGGTGATCATCTTCTCCCAGCTGTACCATCCGCAGATCGACACCCACGGCGAGATCGTCGGCGGGTAGACGACTGTCTGGCAGTTCTGGGCCCGGATCGGATCCCGTTGGCGAGATGACGGAAACGCCTGAAGGCGCACGTGAGGCACTCGGATCATGTCGAACATCAGTGTGAGCGGATACGCACAGACTCGTGCAGCCGCCGCCGATTACCTTTTCGCGCGGAATCTTCGCGACAACGTGACCATCGACAGGCAACCACACCAGCGCCACGCCCGGCGCGGTGATCACACGGTCGTCCTCGATGCGAACCTCGGGCATGCGGTCCTGCATCAGATCACGGTGGCATGCGGGTCCGACACGAAGCGCTGTTAGTACTGTTCCGCCGCCAGCGCAGCAGCCCAGACGCGTTGTCGGCATCACTCATCCCGTCGAACCTGCTCGGCGGCCGCGTCTCTCAGGTCAGGTCACGGGTTGTTCATCGAGGCTTCGACCTACCCGGTGTCGGCACCTGACGGTCACCGGACGCTCAAATTTTCTCGACGTGACCAATGATGTGGTCGCGGATGTGTTCGGGTCGGCTCAGCGCAGCCAACAGATACAGGTAGGGAAGTAGTGCGATGTCGTCGGGTATCGCGCCGTCGTGGTGGGCCAGGATGCGTTCGTTCACCTCCGCACTGGCTACGCTTTTCGGTCTCGCTCCTCGTCCGTAACCGTGAGTGGCGTGGCGATGAACGACCATCAGTTTGGCGACCGCGTCATCGAAGTTGTAGGTCCTGCGCGGCCCGTTGGGCATCTGGATCTCGACGCCGCCGCCGTTGCGCTGGTTGGCGATGAAGAATCCTTTCTGGAGGGCTTCCAACGAGTCGAGTGCGCGTTGCGCGGCTGGGAGCAGGATCTCAGCGGCTTCGGCGGGCATAGCGAGTTTCACCTCGTCGAATCGCGCTCGGGCGTATGACAGCTTGAACAAGTCCTCGATGCCGTTCCTCGGTATGAGCAGACGGTCCGCGAAGGAGCCCAGCAGGGTGAACGCGAGCACCCGCTGAGCGCTCATGTCACGCACCGCTGTCTGTAGAGACGTCGTCAACCGCAGCACCTGGTCGAAAGTGAGCATCCAGTGCAGCTGCTCATGCGGGGAGTAGCGGCCCGCCGAGTCGATGTAGGTGGCCGGATCGGTCAGATATCGGAAGAGTTGATCGAGTCGCTGGGTCCACCAGTCGATCGCCGCCTCGCAGGCCCCCGCCCCGATGACCGGTGTGCTTAGACGACCGCTGCGCCCCCCACGTTGCAGCAATTGCGCCTGTTCGCTGATTCCGATTCCTGCCGCCAAACTGCTGACCGCCCGGCCGTACCCGAAGATGATCGTCGACATCACGCGTGGGCAGGGATACCCCCACATGTATGGCATCAGGCATCCCAGTAAGGGTCCAAGGAACGAACCGGTCAACATCAAGGTGTGCGCCTGCTCGGCAGCGGATCCGAACAGCAGACCCGACTGCGGTACCTGCGCCGTCCCAGCTCTCAACTCGTCTACCACGCGCGGATCCTGCGCGATCCGAATCAACACCGACGGCAGCTTCACCCGAAACAACAGTGCCTGGGTGGCGGCGACCACGTGCACGCTGCGGTTCGGGAACAGCAGGTTGTTGCCGCTCCCATCGCCATACCGCCCCAGCAGCGCGAACTGTCGCTCGGTGAGTTGCTTGGCGTACTCGGGATCAGCTTGGGTGAGCTCGATCTGGCAGCAACGCAGTTGTGTCAGCAGGTCATGGTGCTGCGCTGCGGCTGTTCGCATCTTGTCGATGGTCGCGTGCGCATCAGCTGAGAGTTCATGTGGTGGAATCTGATCGATATAGCTCGGCAGCATGTCGAAACGAGGATTGCGTCGCCGAGGACCTGCCAACATCCACGAACGCACCAGATCGGGACGCCGTCCGGAACGATCGTCGGCGCGAACGCTCCACCCACCGGCACCGTGGTGTTCGGCAAGCAGCCCGCAGGCGGCGAAAAGACCCGAAATCTCGCCGCCCCAGAGGTCGAGCGGCAGTTCGAGCCGGGCTGCGCGAATTCTTCCTTGCATTCCGGCAGCGTATTCGGAGCCGTCGACACCCCCTATCCATGTCCACCTCGGACGTCGGTAGAGACGTGCACTTCGGCGTCGATCAAGCGCTGAGGTCTCAGTCGATATGGTGGGCAGCCAACCATATCGGCGGTGCGACCGGGGGCAGACCGCTGCGTCACGACCGGCTCGGCCCGGCACACCTATGCCGATGGCCGGGCGCGGCTGCGGAGGTGCGACAAAGCGGTGCCTCCCCTACGCGCTGCGCCTACGATGACAGCGCCTGCGCACGGAGGTCGACTGAGACCTTTCACGACCTGGCGCGAGTGATTATGAGCTTGTTAGACACCACCCAGCGGTACTACCGCGTCGGGGAGAAACGTCGCCGCGAGGCCGTGGATCGGGTCACCACGATGCAGTTCGATCGGCACGGAAAGCGGGTGTGGCGTCGAGCACAGACTCTACTCGATGACGAGCATGTGCGCCGCGCGGTCGGCGAGGTTGCGGTGCCATACGGCGTTTGTTCCGAGCCGAACAATGTTGCCGCCAACGGCCAAGACTGTCCGGTGCGGTTTCGCTGCGTCGGATGCGGGCACTTCCGCACGGACCTCTCGTATCTGCCCGACTTGGAATCGTATCTCGCTGAACTGCTTCGCAATCGAGAAAGATTGTTAGCGGCAGTGGCCGCGGACGACTGGGCGCTTCGGGACAAGCTCCTGCGCCGGTCCCGCTGAGTGTGGAGACACAGCAGCCGAACCGGAGCCAACCAGAATGTCGGCCCGGACCGAGGCGTGACGCTATGAGTCGACATCCATCAGCGACCTCACGCAGCGGTGATAGGCGGCATGAACAGCAGGCAGGGCGTCCAGGCTAACGCATTCGTCGGTGCCGTGGAGGCCCTGGTAACGCAAACCGAATCCTGCCGTGGCTCGAATCCCGAAGTCGCCGAGCAGATTTCCGATATTGGATGGTCCGGCAACCTTCGGCCGGGCGTCGATCCCGGCCTCCCGTGCGCTCGCCAACAGTGCCGCGGCGGGCTGATCGTGCTCTCCCAGCAAGAACGGAGGCCAGGACATAACGGTCTCCACCGTGGTCGGCCTGGGTCCTGGGCTGTCGTGATCGAGCTCCGCTGCGGCCTGTTGTAGCAGCTTCAGAGCCGAATCGGTGTCCAAGGCATCAGTCAGCCGAATATCTATGCTGACCACACAGGCGTCTGGCACCGTGCTGAAGCCTTCACCTCCGTGTACGCCGGTCACAGTCAGCTTCGGTGGCAGAGGAAAAGTACTCGCCTCGACCGCAGGAAGTTCCACAGCATCCAGGGCTCTGATCAGGGACGCTGCCCGGCTCACGGCGTTGACCTGGGAAGGTCTGGAAGCACCGGAGTGTTCGGCCACACCGAATACATGCACGCGGGCCCGGAGCACGCCTCTGCCGCCTACAACAACTTCATCGACCCCTGGGTATCCGATCAAAACCCCACCGATCGGCGCTACCCCGTGATCGGAGAGAAATGCTCGGGCACCCCCGAATTCGCCGGTGTGCTCGTCGACATCGAGCAGCACGGCCAGCGTCCCCGTCAGGCGGTCGGCATGTGGGGCCACTGCAGCAGCGATGTGACAGAAAAGGGCCGCGCCGCTTTTGGAATCGGCCGAACCTCGGCCACGCAACCATCCATCTGCTACATCGCCGGCAGTCGGCGGAAACGACCAAGCGCTCTCGTCGCCGAACGGTGCGGTGTCCAGGCAGGCATCCAGCACCCACGTAGAGCCCGAAATACCCCCTACCACCTCGCATGCTAAACCGACTACATCCTGATCCGGCCCGTACAGCCGCCGACATGGCAGATCGTGATCCTTGAGCCACGTCTCCGCGACGGCCAGGACCGGCCCGTACTCATCGATCCCGCCGCGCGAGGGTTGCCGAATCAACGCGGACGCCAATTCGGTAACCGACTCGGCATCCGCGCGACCGCACTTCAACAGTTCTTGCATTTCCATCAAGCCACCTCCCGGCGAGAAGATGCCACCCTTGCTGATGGCTTCGACACGGCGGTTTTGCTGTCGGCGGCGCCTCGACCCCAGAGCAACTTGTCACGCACGGTGGGTGTGGTGGGCGGGTGGGTCCAGGCCTGTTCGTCGCCGAAGCCGGCGGTGTCGAGGCAGGCGTCGAGGACCCAGCGCGGGCCGGGGCGGGCGCCGCGGATGTCGCTGGCAACTGCTACGGGTGCGCCGGTTGTGTCGCGCACGACGCGGACGGGCAGAGCGTGGCGGGTCAGCCAGGCGACGGTGTGGTCGAGGATGGGTTCGCCGGAGTCGATGCCGCCGCGGCTGGGGATGGCGATCAGCTCGCAGGCCAGGGCCAGAACGGAGTCGTGGTCTTCCTTCGCTGCGGCCTGCATGTCGTGGGCGGTGATGGGGTGCCTCCTGCGGCCGGAAGGGGAATGGTGCGGCGGGTCATGCGGTGACGGCGGCCAGGGCTTGGCT
>NZ_BAFS01000416.1 GCF_000308415.1 Nocardia asiatica NBRC 100129
CGCGGGCAGGGCGGCCCCGGTGGTCATCGCCTACCCGTTCTCGTGCAAGAGCGGACGGTATCGACGATGGACGAGCCGGACGGGCGGAAACCGTTCTGCGGAGCCACGATCCAGTTCCGGTAACCCGCGTCGGCGTCGGCAGGCGACGGCAAGGCGATCTCGCCGCCGCTGGGCACGATCGAGACGTTCAGGCGGAACAGCTCGGCGAACAGCCGGACGTCGTCGGGTAAATCGGGGCGGGTCAGAAAGGTCCACCGTTTGGAGCGGACGTGGGAGACTATCGGACCCAACGCGATTCGGCGCTCGGTCAGATCTTCGCGAACCTTCTGGCCCAACGCGGCGGGCATCGTGATCGCGCCGACGAATCCGGCGCGGACGACTATTCGGCCGAGTTCCGGATGAACTCCGGCAGGCAGGTCGCAAGTGTGTCGATAGTAGGCGCATCGGGCGGTCGGGGTGTCCGCCAACGCCAGTTGGTCCATGGGGCCCTCGGGTAGCTTCGTTCGACTTTTTCCAAGCCGCCCGGCCGGTGCTGCGTCATCAGTGCTGTGATCCAGTACACCGTGCGGGCGTTGTCTCAGTAGAGCACTCCATGGAACGGATCAAACATTCCGTGCAATTAGTTCTCGAAAAATTCGTTCGCCCGCTGGTTACCGGTGGGTGCGGTAACGAGCGCGGTTCGCTGGACCGCTCTGCGTTCACTTCGGCAGACGTATTTCCTGGTCAAATGACCTATGCGAATGCGGAGGCGGGAACAGGGGGCATTTTGTTCACCACCGCCGCGGCGATGCGTGCTACCTTGCCGCAAATCGGGTCTGCGGCAAGGGCGTCCCGGCCGAGCCTCAGGGCGTCGTACGGAAGAACAGGACGCGGTCGCCGTGCTCGGACAACGGCGTGTCGACACTGATCTGGCGCAGGCCGCAGTCCGGCAGATAGGTCAGGTTGGCGAACACCTTCGTGTTGCCGAAGGCCGCGCGCAGTTTGGTCTCGGTCGCCCGGTCCGGGTTGTACAGCGCCAAGGTCTCGAAGTCCAGTGGCGCCAGGGGCTTGTCGAGCGGAGCCTGCCCGGCCGGGCGGCCGAGCGCGGCATACTGGGTGGCCGCGCCGTGCTCGTACCAGCACAGCTCGTAGGCCACGTTCTCGGTCACCGTGATGGCCGCGACCGGCCAGTCCTGGGACAGGCGCAGCGCGAGCGGGTGCTTCGCCACCGGCGTGAGCTCCCAGTTCAGGCTCATGACCGTCACCCAGCCGCCGAAAGGCTGATCGATCAGCACGATATCGTCGCCGAGGGTGGCGGAGGTGTTCAGTTCGGGCTCGCGCTTCTTCAACTTCGACTCGTTGCTGCCGAGGTAGCTCTCGCGGTCGAGCGGGTAGGCGTCGTCGACGGCGTAGGCCGCGATGATCGCGGCGCGCACCTGGGCGATGGCGTCGCGCGCAGGCAAGTAAACGCTCAGCGCTCCGAAGGTGGAGCCGATCTGTACAGGCGTCGCGGGCTGGTCCTGCTCGGTGCCGGGCGCGAGCGGTCGCAGGCCGACGAGGGCCAGCTTCCAGTTGATCTCCTCGACGGTCGACAGGTCGCCGGAGGATTTGAACATCACCTGCTGCTGGGTGAGCCGTCCCGCCTGTTCCAGCGTGCGGCAGCCCAGTTCGACCAACGCGCGATGCGACTTAGGAGTGAGGTCGAGGTCCTGGATGCCGCACGCGCGCAATCGGATCGACATGGTGGTCGAGGTGAACGCGGCGTACCGCTCCCGGTACATGGCGATGGCCTGTTTGCGCGAGCGGCCGATCATGAGCGTGCGCAGCAGCGTGCTCAGGCTGGCCAGGTATTTCCCGGACAGCTCCGGATTGGCCGCCGCCAGCCCGGCGCGGATGCGGGCCGCCGACTCGGTCGCGGCGACGGCGGCGTCCTGGTCCAGCCTGCCCAGCCACACGCCGCACTTGGAAAGACCGTCGGCGCACGGCCCCGCGACCTCGGGATGGTCCCGCGCGACCTGGCGGTAGACGTCGCAGGCGCGGCGGATCGTGGTGGTGGCTAGTTCACGGCGGCCGCTGTGCCGCGCGGCCTGCTCGAACGAGCGCAGCGCGTCGTTCAACTCCCCCGCCAAGCGGGCGGTCAGCACCTGGCCCCTGGACAGCAGGCGCAAGCGGATCGCCACCGCCTCCTCGGCGGGCGCCAGCGCCTCCCTGGTGCGGTCACGCGTCGAGCCGTTGGTCTTGGTGGCGATCAGCCCCTTGGCGAGTTCGCCGAGCGAGGTGGCCAAGCGCAGTTCGGCTTCGACCGTACGGTCGAGCGCCGCATACCGATCCGCCGCGATCTGACGCTCCATCGCGTCCAGATCCATCGCGCTCCTCGTTTCCAGCATGATCCTCCGCCACCGCGCGGCAACCGCGCAACGCAACCTTCTGCGCACCGAGTTTGTCATGGTTGCCGCCCGCGCGCACCTGTATCCGTCCAGGCTGACCGGGCGGTGCGGCGGGCGGCCACCCGACCGGCCGCCCGTGCTCGACCGGAAGGCATGATCAACGGTTGTGCGAGCCCTTTTGCAGCGCGTGAGTTCGGCGCAGGTCACCGTCGACGATCAGGTCGTCGGCCGGATCGATCCGGCGGCCCGCGGAGTCCCGCACGGCCTGGTCGCGCTGGTCGGCGTGACCCACTCCGACACCGCGGCAATCGCGCGGGCACTGGCCGACAAGGTGTGGCGGTTACGCATTCTGGACAGCGAGCGCTCGGCCGCGGATCTGAACGCGCCGATCCTCGTGGTCAGTCAATTCACCTTGTACGCGGACACACGGAAGGGCCGGCGCCCGTCTTGGTCCGCGGCCGCTCCCGGCGCGATCGCCGAACCCCTTGTCGAGGTCTTCGCGGACGCGTTGCGCGAACTCGGCGCAACCGTCGCCACCGGCCGGTTCGGCGCGCACATGCGGATCGACTCGGTGAACGACGGTCCGGTCACCGTCATGCTGGAGTTGTGAACCAGCGTATTGCCCCGAAAACCGGGGGCAACAAGGCGATTCGGTGATGGCGACCGTGCCTCACCTGGGACGGCGTCAGTCCGCACACCTCGAGGAATTTGCCGTTCACGTTGGCGTCACCGGTGATTAGTCATCCGGTGTTACCGTGGCTGGGAAGGACTCGAGGGTGGAGGAGCGGACGCGATGGCGGACAATGTCGAATTCGATGAGCATCTGTTCCGCAAGGCGGCCCAGAAGACGGGGCATGTCGAGGACAGGGTAAACGGCATCATCGACAGGTTGAGCACGTCGATCGCCGCGCGCGGAAACTGCTGGGGCAACGACACCATCGGCCGCAATTTCGCCAACGGCCCCGACGGCCAGGGCGGTTACACCACCACTCGGGACAACCTGATCCAGGGCGGACGCAACGTGGCGGGCACCTTCGGGAACTTCAGCGAAGGGCAGACCGAGACCGCCGACCTGCTGCACGACATGGAGCACGGCAACCGCGACGGTATCCGCTGAGGCCGGGGCACCGACCATGACGAACGAGCAAGCCAAGGCGGACCTGGCCGATATCCTCGACGGCGTCCAGGAACAGATGCGGATCATCGCGCGGTTGCAGCAGGAGCGCGCCGAACTCACCGGTCGCGCGACGGTGCGCGGTAAGCGGGTCACGGTGGTCGTGAACGCCGACAACACGGTCATCGATACCCAGTTCGGGTCGAACATCGAAGACCTGAGCTATGCCGAGATCGCCAAGGCCATCACCGAAGCCGCGCAGCAGGCCAGCGCCGACGTGGCGCGTAAGACCCGGGATCTGATGGCGCCCCTGGACACTCATCGAGCGCGGATGCCGAAGCTGTCGGACCTGGTCGAAGGCATGCCCGACCTGCGCGCACCCGAACCGGTGCCCGCGCCCACCGCGCCGCCGAACGCCCGGGAACGCAGGGAATTCTCCGACGGCAGCGGCATGCGCTTCACCGACACCGAGACCGTAGAACGCGATCGTGGTGGATCGGTCACCGATTCCAGCTGGTGACCTCGGTAGCCGAACCGGGCGAGCGGGGTAGCTGCCCATGGCCATCGAACTGCCTGCCGCGCTGAAGTACCTCGAGCCGATCGTCGGCATGGAGTGGCCCGAGGGCAACGAGGACCAGATGTGGGGCCTCGGCGGGGACTGGCGCACCGCCGCGTCCGAGTTGCGCGCGGTGATCCCCGATATCGAGGCGGCCAAGAGCGCCTCGATGACCGCCTATCCCTCGGGCGACGGCTACGCGGAGATGGTCAAGGCTTTCGACAGCTTCCTGACGTTCAGCGGCGGCAACCCGCAAGAGGACCAGACGCTGTCGAAGCTGGCCGACTATTTCAAAGAGGTCGGCGACGGCGCCTACGACGTCGGCACCGAGATCGAGTACGGCAAGCTGATGTACTGGTCTTCGCTGGCGTTGCTGGCGGCCGAGCTGGCGGCGTCGTTCTTCTCCGGTCCGTTCAAGCCCGCGGTGGACGCGGCGGCGATCGCGGCCACCCGGATCGCGGTCCGCATCATCGGACAGCGGTTGGTGCAGGCGGTGATCCAGCGGGTCGGGCGGATCGTCGCGAACCGGTTCGTGAACTTCGTGCTCCGGCACATGGCGATCGACACGATCCTCGGCACCATGCAGGAACTGGGCGTGCAGGCCTATCAGGTGGATCAGGGGCACCGCCAGAACATCAACGTCGAACAGGTCATCGTGACCGCCGTCAGCTCCGCGGCGGGAGGCGCCGCGGCCGGGCCGCTCGGTGAGCGGGTCGGCGATGCGCTGACCCGGAGGTTCGGTCCGGATTTCAATCCGTTCCTGCACGGCGCGATCACCGGCACGACGGCGGGATTGGCCGGGGCGGGTGCGGGTTTCGTGGCCGCGACCGCGACGCAGTTCGGCTTCGACGTGGCCACCGACGGGCTGGACAAGGCGCTGCAGAACCTGGGGAACACGCCGGTGGACTGGCGCATGTTCACCGCGGGCGCCTCCAACGGCGCGATGACCAGCGTCGCCAAGGTCGGTTCCGCGCAAATGTGGAACAAGATCATGCCGACCACGATGAGCCGTCCCGATCTGGGCACTCGCCTGGACAACCTCTTCGCCGACGTGGGCGGGCCGCGGGTGGGCTTCCGGCCCGATGGTGCGGGCACGCCCGGTGTGGGCGACGGCAGCGGGGTTGCTCCCGGCGCTGGGACGCAGAACCCCGCGGGGGCGTCGAACGGTGCGGGGGCTCCTCGCGCGGGAATGCCCGCCTCGGCCGGGAACGATACGAATACGTCGACCAGTCCCGCTAGTTCGGACACGTCGCGCTCCGGCGTCGCTGATGACACTAGTTCTGTTGACGGTGAACAGGTTTCGAGCGATGGCGCGCGGTCGGACGGGAACCAGGGCGTGCAGACCGACTCGGCGCAGGCGGCTGGTGAGCGTGCTCCGTCCGGAGAACAGTCCGCTTCCGGTGAGCAGTCCTCGTCGGGGGAGCGCTCGACGTCGGGGGAGCAGTCTTCGTCCGGTGAGCGTGCGTCGTCCGCTGAGCAGCCCGCTTCCGGTGAGCGCTCCACCTCCGACACCGGCGCGGGACTCGCCGACGAAGGAAGGAACGACCAGCAGAGCCGCTCCGACCGGTCGGAGGAACCGAACATCTCTGCGGGACAGCAGGACAGCGCGGTAGCGGGCGATTCGGCGGGCACCCAGCGCGGCACCGTCGACGGCGTGCAGAACCCGGAGACCCGGTCGGCGTCGGACGCGCCGCCGACCGGAGCGACTCCGGTCGCGGGCGCCCCGCTGACCGGCCCGGCGGCGACACCGCCCGCCGGGCCGACCACCACGAGTGCGCCACCGTCCAGCGGGGTGGCGCCGGGTGCGACGTCCACGTCGGCCGCTACGCCCGCCTCGAGCGACGCGCGGACCGCGTCGTCCGCGGATTCGCGCCCCCAAACTGCCACGCCGGACGGCGACGCGGCTCGCAAGACGCCCGTCGACAGGGCACGGGCCGGTGTCGCCGATCGCGCCGCCGCGACCGGGGACAAGCCCGCCGTACAGGCGGGCAAGGCCGACTCGGAAGCGCCGCGTGCTTCATCCAGGCGCGAAACCGGAGAGACCCGGCAGATCGGTGATAGTCGGCCGACCGGTGAGATGCGGCAGACGGGTGAGGCCCGGCCGACTGGTGAGGCCCGGCCGACGAGTGAGATTCGGCCGACTGGTGAAGCTCGGCCGACTGGTGAGGCGCGGCCCACAGGTGAGACTCGGCCGACCGGTGAAGCTCGGCCGACCGGTGAGACCCGGCTGACCGGTGAGATTCGCCCGGCTGGCGCGGACCGTTCCGAGGGTGAGGCATCGCGGTCGCCCGACACACCGGAATCCGGCGACGGCCGACGCGACGAACCGGTTCTGCTGCCGCTCGCGGGGGACTCCGGTGAGTCCGGGCAGGCGCGCCGACCAGGTCCCGACTCCGCTGCCTCGAACCGCAGGGATACCGACCAGAACTCGCGCAACGACGCGGAACCCGATGACGCACAACAGGAACCGCGAAACCGTGGGGAATGCGCCCGGCTCTCGCTCGAGGAGATCCAGCAGGCCACCGGGAGCGACACCATCCGGCCGCCGGCCGAACCGGTCGGTGCGCGCGGCATGTCGCTGCGCGACATCCAGCAGGCCGCGGGCGGCCGCCTGTGGGATTACCCGGACGGTGGACCGGACGAGTCCCGTCATCAGGGCGTCGCCGACGGATTGCTGCGCATGGCGGCGGGGATGGATCCGCGCGACGTCGCCGAAGGCCGCGGACCGCGCGCTCTCGTGGTGGACGAGTACGCCGGCCCGGTGGACGAACACGGAGTCGGCGCCCACGCCTACACGCTGACCGTGCGGATGAACCCGGACACCGCCGAATTCCGCATCGAGGTGTCCGATCCGGGTGCCGAGATCCGCAGGGGATTTCCGCCGGACGTACCCGCGGACCTGCGCGCGGTGTCGGCGATCCTGTTCGACGGTCAGGGCAACGTGGTGCCGCACAGCGGATCCGACCCGCGGGTGCGGCCGACCGACGACCGCCCGATCTACACCCGCGACGGCGAGATCGCCGGTCGGCGCGGTGACGAGACGCCGAAGCGGTTCCGGGCGCGGATGCGGGCCGAGATGGCCGACCTGCACTCCCGCAGGGAAGCCGAGCAGGCGCGTCGCCTGCGCGACCTCGCCGACCGCATCGATGATTCGGACCTGCCCGAAGGAGTGACGAAACGGTCGCTGCGGCTGCGGGCCTCGCAAGCGGAATGGCAGGCTCGCGAGCACCGAAAGAACGCCGACACCTGGTGGCGGGTCGCGGGTGGACGGCCCGCGGACGATGTTGCGCCACCGCCGCGTTCGCCGTCGGACCCGGCGCCGGATCCGGTGCGGACGCGCGACGACTCCCAACCGCCGGACCCGGCGCGGATTCCGCCGGGCGACCGCGATCCGAGTGTTCAGGACGGGTCGCGGCGGCCATTGGATCCGGCGACGCGGCCGCGCGACACCGACGACGTGCCGGAGGCGGGCGACCGGAGGGTGGCGCCGCAGGACCGCGACGGTTCGGAGGGCGAGGGCGCGGCGCGGCCCGCGGACGACCGGACGCTCGATGAGTCGCCGGACTTCCTCGGTGAATCCGACGAGGTCGAGCACCAGTTGGAGGGCGGAGCAGGTGACGACGTTCCGGTCGGCATGTATCGCGACCCCGACGGACTACTGCACCGGCTGGGTGACCGCCCCGACTCCTACCGTGATCCGGAGGGCACGTGGCACCACCGCGACGACGACCCGGGCACCTACCGCGACGACACCTTCCGGTTGCGCGACGAGCTGAACAACGAATTCCTCCAGGACCATCTGACGAAGCGGCCCTACCGATTCTTGGCCGACCCTGGGCCCGAGCAGCCGTACACGGTGGTCGATCGGGTGATCGCCGACCGGATCACCAAGACGGTCGCCGAACGGGCGACGTTGCAGGCCCAGCGCGACAAGGCCAATGCCGCCGTCAAACGGCATATGGCGGAATTCGGGATCGACAAGATCAGCGATCTCGCCGAGGAGAAGCTCAAACCGCGGGTGCAGAAGCTGGAGACCGCGATCCTGGAGTCGTCGCTGAGCGATGCGGAGAAGTTGGCCAAACTGGAACGCCTCGCGGAGATGCACAGCAACGCGAAGGAGTTCAACCGGCTGGGTCCGTTGCTGGTGAACGCCTCGAAGACGCTCGGCGAACTCGGCGGAAGGGCGTTCGGGCTCGACGCGGACCAGCGGCCGGGCGCGGTGCTGCTGGCGCCGTTCGAGGGCGCGATCGACGGCGCCGACACCGTCGACATCGCGGTGCTGGTACCCGGTGCGGACGGCGAGCCGCCGAAGCTGGTGGTGATCGAGGCCAAGGGTGTCGGCTCGCAGCTCGGTGGCTCGAAAGTGGCCGAGGCGCAGCAGGGTTCGCCGGAGTATCTGCGTCGCACGGCCGCGATCGATAAGAACCTGCGGCGGATTCTCACCGAGACGCCCGAGCAGATGCGAGCGCGCGCCGTCGACCCGGACAGCGCCGCGGGACGGGCGCTGCGGCGGGCACGCGAACAACTGCTCGCGGCGCATCGGGACGGCACTTTGCAGGTCGAATACCACCTGGTGCATGTATCCAAGGACGGGGACGTCACCGCGAGCGAGTTCAAGCTCGAACGCGATGGGGTGCTCGTGCGGATCGATGTCATCGGCGGCATCGAATCGCCCGCGCTGGTGCGGACGCCGAGTCGGACGCCGCCCGCCGCTCCGGGTGAGGAGACTGCGCCGGGGCGTGCGGCTGCTGACCCGGGAAGTGAGGTCGCGCCGGAGCGTGCGCCCACTGCTCCGGGGGGTGAGACTGCGCCGGGTCGTGCGGCCGCGGACCCGGGACCTGAGGCCGACGCCCTTACCGGCGAGGAGGCCGCCTCGACACGCGACGCCAGCGAATCGCTGAGCGACGCCGACGAATCGATACGCGACACCGACAGATCGGCGCTCGACGCGGATGATTCGGCTCCAGAAGCCGACGAATCGGCGCTTCGGGCGGACGAATCAGCCCTGGACGCGGACGAATCGGCGCTTCGCGCGGGCGAAATCGTCTTGGAAGCAGACGAGTTGGCGCTCGACGCGGACGAATCGGCACGCGAGCCCGGCGAATCGGCCCTTCCTCCGCAGGATGGTGACGGCGAGGCGGCGGCCGTTCGGGACGCGGAACTGCTCGGCGTGCCGGGCCGGGACGACTGGTCGCGGATGAGTCCGGAAGAGGTCGGCGCGCGGCTACAAGAGCACCTGCGCGCGGAGATGCGCAATCCCGACTTCGAGGTGTTCGGGTTCGACCTGCCCGGCCTCAACCCCGAGGTGGTGCGCGAATACGCCAGGGCGATGGTCGATCTGTTCGACCGGTTCCCCACCGTCGATCTGCGCAGCGTCGGGATCGGTGGGTTGCCACCCAAGGTGATCGGCATGGCTCAGCCGCGGCTGGACGCGTCCGGCCGCATGTTCACCGAGTCGATCGTCCTCAGCTACGACCATGCGACCGGCGCGCAGACCTTCCGTGACCGGATGCGGCTCGGTGTCGACAACGGCCGCTTCTCCGAGGAGGTGCTGCGCCGCCCGGTGCGGGCCGTCGTGGCGCACGAGTACGGGCACGCGCTGGACTACGCGAGTCAGCAGAGCGCGCGCCATCGCGCCGAGGAATACCTGTACGAGCGCTACCGGAACGACGAACAACGCTCTCCCGAACTGGGTTTCGAGGACTGGCTGCACCAGCTCAGCGGGCACAGCTTCGACCGCGATGGCAACCTGCGACCGGAGGAGGCGCTTCCCGAGGCGTTCGCCGAGCACGTGCTCCGTGGCGACGACGCCGCCCCCGCGAGCGCCCCCGCCCGTGCACTGCACGACCTGCTGACCAGGTTGGCCGCCGAGCCGCCGAACAACGGTGAAGCGCCGCTGTCGCTCGAGCCCGACCACGGCGATCTGCCGGGCGATGGACGCGCTGGTCCGCCGCGCGCCAGTCCCGAGCCGGACGGTGGTCCGGAACCGGGTGACCGGAAGATCGCGCCATCGAGCCGCGACGATTCGAACGACGAGTCGGCGAAACCCCCGCAGACCTCGGCTGCCGACGGCGGTTCGAAGAAGCCGCCCGCCGATCCGCCCGCCCGTACGCCGGACGACGGCGCGAACGACCGCGACGACGAGTCGGCGAACGAGCCGCACCAGGTACCGGTGTGGCCGCCGCCCGAGCAGGCCGGCGCCGACCGGGCGAACGGTGACGAGCCGTCGAACGCGGACGGCGCGCGGCAACCGGACGATGTCGCCGCTGCCACGGAGTGGGCGAACCGCGAGTACGACCGCATGCTGGCCGAACGCCACCGGCTCACCCGCGAGATGGAGTTCTGGCAGGCCAAGCGCGACGACCGGATAACCAGGCTGATGGACGTCCCCGATCCGGAACGAGCCCTCGGCACCCGCGCGGCGCTGGCCGACACGATGCGGCGGCTGGACGAGGCAGCCGCCCGCCGGACCGTCGACGTCGCCCCGCTGGGTGAGGACGCGGGCAGGCAGGTCAGCGAACCGCGCTCGGCCGCCGACCGCGCGCGGCGGTTGCGGGATCTGAACAAGCTGGAGGAGGCCGCCCAGCACGTCATCCAGTTGCGTGAGCGCATCGCGGTGCTCGACAGTCGACTGCGCGCACTGGTCCGCGACGGCGCCGTCGCGGACCGGCCGCTGCTCGCGGAAACCCTCGCCGAGCAGCATCGAGCGGCCGCCGAGCGCGCCCGCGAGTTGCTGCGGATCAAACCGCGGCGCGCCATGCGGGACGATCTGGCTCAGCGGCTCGGCTTGGTGGACGAGCAGGGCGTGGTCGACGAGGCCGCCCTGGGTCCGGATCGTTTGGCGGAGACGATCGACCGGCTCGGATCCGAGCATCCCGAGCGATCCGGCGAGGTCGGCATGCTCGAGCAGGTGGCCCGGGAGGTCGAGGAGGCGCACAACCGGATCGGCCGGATCCAGGATCGCATGGCGCAACTCGCGGGCGCCGGCCGCCGGGACATCGAGGCCGCCGGTGGCCGGATGGCGACCGACTGGGTGGGCGTGGTCGACGGCGAGTCGCCCAGGATCATCGTCTACGGTCCGCGCGAACCGTTGGCGCCCACGGCCGGCCGAGGCATGAGCGATCACGACCTGGCGCTGCAGCATGCCCTGCACAACTCCGAAGCCGTGGTGCGCGCGATGACGCGGCCGGACGTCACGGTGGAGTACCGCCGGGTCACCTCCAACCGCGTGGGCGACTGGACGATCGCTGAGCTGTCCGGGCCGCGGCTGCGGCGGGTGGGCGGCAGTTTCGGGGCGCGGGACCGGTCGGTGCCGCCGCGCGGCCTGGACATGACGATGTGGCGGGCCGCGAACGGCGAGTGGCAGCAGGTGGATCCGTCGCGGCCGGACTGGCGGCAGAACCGCCGCGGTGTGGCCGAGCACGACTTCAAGGATCGTGACCTGCCGGAAGGTGTCAGCAGCTGGGCCGTGGACCAGATCCAGGCGGCGGTGCACGACTGGCTCGCCGACCCGCCGTCGCCTGACCCCGGCATGCGTGATCCGAACAGCCCGCCGCCGCCGGAGCCGGTGAACCAGGATCTGCTGCCGCACATCGTGGGTGGCGCGTCACCGGTCAACCCGGGCAACGTCCCCACCTACGAGATGCCGTTCGCGGACGCGATCTCGCAGGTGATGCGGGCGATCATCGAGACGGCGAAGCTGTCGGGCTTCACCTGGTTCGCCGATCGGGACAACCCGGGCCGAATTCGCCCGGGTTTCAAAGGTCATCCCTGGTTCCGCGCGCCGAAGTCCGAGCATCAGCCGTTCGTTCGTCCGGTCGAGCCGGACGACGTCACCGACGACCGGGGCACCCCGGAGCAGTTGCGCGACCGGGCGCGGCAGCGGCGCGCGGACTGGGCGCGCGTCCAGCGCTGGACGGACGAGCAGTACCAGCGTTTCCTGGCCGACGCCGATGACGTGAACCGGATCGCCGAGCGGGTGCGCGAGCAGCACCGGCTCGAGCGCGACGCGGCCGCGCAGGAGGTCATCGATGTGCTCCGGCGCCGCGTGCTGCCGCACGCCGCGCTCGACCCGACCCGCGACCTGGACGCGCAGCTGGCCCGGCTCCGGGACGCCATCGATGTGGCGGACGCGGTGCTGGCGCGGCAGTTCGGTGGCGCGCTCGATACGGAGCAGCGGCGGCGCGTCCTCGGCGACGTCGCCGACATGATGGTCGACGGCGCGGACGCCGATGACCTGCGTGCCGCGCTGCACGACCACATGCACACGCGGACGCCGGATCTCGACGCGGACGACCTGCGGCAGATCAAGAAGCTGCTGATGGAGGACGAGCTGCTGATGCTCGATCCGGACATCGGCCAGCTGGAGTGGCGGCAATTGGATCGGCTGGCCCATGTCGCCGAGGCGTGGGCCCGGCTCGCCGACGGCGATCCCTTGCCCGAGGACTTCCGGCTCATCACCGACGCGCACGCGTGGTCGGAGCTGGCGCGCAGGTTCCGCGAGGAGAGCGACTACAACGTCACCTGGCACGAGATCTACGAGGCCGTGGCCCGGCTCGAGGGGCCGCACTGGGACGATCGGCGCCCGCCACTGTCGGATTGGCGCGCCGGCATCCCATACGCGCCGCCGCTGCCCGCCCATCTGGGCGACGGCACGCTGTCACCGGAAGCCTCGATCGCCCAGCGTCATCCGGAGACGGAGCCGGGACCGCAGGAGCCGGAAAGGCCTGTTTCCCGTCGTGTACCGGAGGCGGAGCCGGTGCGGGATCCGGTGCTGGAGGGGATGCTCGCGGAGCTCGAGGCGACGGTCGCGCGGATGCGTCGGATGGACGCGGAGTGGGCGGCCGCCGACGGTGCGCAGAGTTCGCCGGATGACTCCCCCGTGCGGCCGGATGCGAACACCGAGCCGGTGGCGCGGGATGCCGTGCTGGAGGGGATGCTGGCGAATCTGGAGGCGACGGTCGAGCGGATGCGTCGAATGGACGCGGAGGCGCGGGCTGCGCTGGAACCGGTGCCGGAGGCCGAGCCGGAAGGTTCTGGTTCGCGTGGTGTTCCGGAGGCGGATCCGGTGCTGGAGGGGATGCTCGCGAATCTGGAGGCGACCGTCGAGCGGATACGCCGGATGGACGCGGAGTGGGCGGCCGCTGACGGTGTGCCGAGTTCGCCGGATGAGTCCGGTGCGCGATCGGACGAGTCGGGCGGTCGGCCGGAGTCGCAGACGGAGCCGGTGGCGCGGGACGCCGTGTTGGAGGAGATGCTCGGCAATCTCGAGGCCACGGTCGCGCGGATGCGTCAGAGGGATGCGGATTGGGAAGCGGCCGATCTTGCGCCCGAGTCGCCGGACGAGTCCCGCACACAGCGGGATTCGGAGCCGGGGACGCGCGATGCGCAGTTGGAGGGGATGCTCGGGAATCTCGAGGCCACGGTCGAGCGGATGCGTCGGATGGACGCGGAGTGGGCGGCCGCCGAGGCCGCTCAGGGGCTGCGGGACCAGCCCGGGGAGGACGGGCCCGACACCGCGGGCGGGGTGCGCCCGAGCGGGCCGCCGTCCGATCCGCCGTCTACGCCGGGGCGTGCGGCGGACGAACCGAGCGCGCCGGATCAGGCGCGGCGTTCGGATGGTTCCTGGCGTCCCGATCCGGGCGGTCCGGTCGATGTGCGGCCCGACTTCCTCGGCGATCCCGACGACTCGCCGGGGCGCAACGGAGATGTCCTGTTCGAGGGCAATCTGCC
>NZ_BAFS01000415.1 GCF_000308415.1 Nocardia asiatica NBRC 100129
CGGCGCAGTTTCGACCGGGCCATGGTGATCATCGAGGGTCTCTACAGCATGGACGGCGACGTGGTCCGGCTGCCCGAGATCATCGAGGTGGCCCGGCGCTACGACTGCTCGATCATGATCGATGAGGCGCACTCGTTCGGCACGCTCGGCGCCACCGGGCACGGCGTGCGGGAACTGTTCGACCTGCCCGGCGACGCCGTGGACGTCTGGATGGGCACCCTGTCCAAGGCGCTCGGCAGCGTCGGCGGCTATCTCGCGGGCAACCCGGAGCTGATCGACGGGTTCAAGTACGTCGCGGGCGGCTTGAGCATGTACACCGCCGCGCCGGCGCCATCGGCCATCGGCGCGGCGCTGGCGGGGCTCGAGGTGCTGCGCGAGGACCCCGAGCGCGTGGCGCGGTTGCGGCACAACAGCGAGTACTTCCACCGCCGCGCCCGGGAATACGGCTTCGACATCGGCACCTCGGAGCGTTCGCCGATCATCCCCGTCATGACCGGCGCCGACGAACCCGCCGTGCTGGCCGCCCTGGCCATGCTGCAACGCGGTTTCAGCGTGAACGCCATCACCCACCCGGTCGTCCCGGCCGGGGAGGCCAGGCTGCGGTTCTTCATCAACTGCAGGCACACCGAGCAGCACATGGACCAGGCCCTGGCCACGCTGCGCGAGGTGCTCGACGGACTCGCGGACACCGCGGGACAGCAATTCACTCTCGCCCATGAGGAGCAGCACTCGTGAAAATTCCCATCAACCGATCCCTCCTCCGAAAAGCGGTGGTGCCCGGCGTGGCTCTGCTGCTGATGGGCTCGCTGTTCATTCCGGCTCGGTCGACGCTGCTGCCCACCTACGACGAGGCCGGCGGGCCGATCGCGAGCAAGTTCGACTTCACCCCGATGCCGATCGCGCTGCCCAAGGGACTGCCGACCGACCGCAAGATCCGCGAGCTGCGCGAACCGTACAAGCACCTGTCGGCCTGGATCTCCTCGGTCGGCGCGGCCATCGCGATGAACGACTTCGACGGCAACCGGCTGGCCGACGACCTGTGCGTGGTCGACCCGCGCTCCGACACGGCTTTCCTCACGCCGACGCCGGACAGCAACACCGGCCGGTACGAGCCGTTCGTGCTCGATCCCGCGCCGCTGCCCGCCGACTCCTCCACCGTGCCGTCGGGCTGCGTTCCCGGCGACTTCAACGGTGACGGCCGGATGGACGCGCTGGTGTCGTACTACGGCCGCACACCGATCCTGTACTTGCAGCGGGCCAACGCGACCCGGCTCGAGGCCAAGGCTTTCCGCCCGGTCGACATCGTCCCCGCGCCGAACACGCCGGACGGGCATTACGAGGGCCAGCGCTGGATCACCGCGGCGGTGTCGGTCTCCGATTTCGACGGCGACGGCAAGCCGGACATCTACCTCGGCCAGTACTTCAACGACATGGACGTGCTCTCCGAGGAGGGCCAGCTGGCGCTGTGGATGACCGACTCGCTGTCCAACGCGCGCAACGGCGGCAAGGACCGGATCTTCACCCTGGCCTCGGCCAAGTCGGGCGACGAACCCACCGCCGAGTACCGCGAGGTGGCCAACCCGTTCCCGATCGGCATGGACACCGGATGGGCGCTGGCCGCCGCCGCGTCCGACCTGAACGGCGATCAGCTGCCGGAACTGTACGTGGCCAACGACTTCGGACGCGACCGCCTGTTCGTCAACCGGTCGACTCCGGGCCAGATCCGCTTCGGTTTCGCCGAGGGCGAGCGCGGCATCACCGAGCCGAAGTCCTATGTGCTGGGCCATGATTCGGACAAGGGCATGGCGGCTGACTTCGGCGATCTGAACGGCGACGGCATGCCGGACCTGTTCGTCAGCAACATCGCCGTGCGCTTCGCGCTGATGGAGGGCCACTTCGCGTTCTACAACACCGCCAAGGACACCGCCGACGCCGCGCGTCAGCTGGCCGACGGTGTGGCGCCGTTCAAGAACCGCGCGACCGACGTCGGACTGGCCTGGGAGACCTGGGGCTGGGACGCGAAGATCGACGACTTCGACAACGACGGCCGCAACGAAGTGATCCAGGCCACCGGCATGATCAAGGGCGACACCAACCGGTGGCCGCAGATCCAGGAACTCGGCACCATGAACGACGACCTGACCAAGTACCCGTGGTCCTGGCCGATCATCGGCGCGGACGCCGATCTGGCGGGCAGCGATCCGGTCGGCTTCTTCAGCCGCGGTGAAGACGGCAAATTCGCCAACCTCACCCACGCCCTCGGCATGGACACCCCCGTTCCTTCCCGGGGCATCGCCGTCGGCGACACCTCCGGCAACGGCGCGCTGAGCTTCGCCGTCGCCCGCCAGTGGGGTGACCCGACCTTCTACCACAACAACAAAGCGGACAACGGCCGATTCCTCGGCCTGAAGCTGTTCAAGCCGGCCTGGGACGGCGCCGCGCCCAAGACGACCATCGCCGGTCTGCCGACCCAGGGCGTTCCGGCGGTGGACGCCCGGGTCGAGGTGCGCACGCCGGACGGCCGGTTGCTCACCAGCCACCTCGACGGCGGCAGCGGGCACACCGGCAAGCGCGCCACCGAGGTGCACATCGGCCTCGGTGACCTCGATCCGGCTGCCCCGCTGAGCGTGCTGCTGCGCTGGCGAGAGACCAACGGCACCGCGCACGAACAAACCCTCCAGCTCGCGCCGGGCTGGCACACCGTGAACCTCGCCTCGGACGCCCAGGAGGTCAAGCAGCGATGAGCGACAACGACAAGCAGGATCCGGGCGAGGCGACAGCCGCGTCGAACGGGCACCACGAGACCGCGATGGCTGCGAGCAACGGCGGCACCGCCCAGGGCGGCGGGGACGGCGCAGGCGCGCGGAACACCGCCGCGGCGGGTAACGGCAACGGAGCGAGCCCCACCGCGGCGGAACGTATCTCCGCTGTGCAGCGGTCGGGCACCGAGTTCGCCAAGGAGTGGGTGGAAACGCCCGCGCCGACAAAAGATACGCGCTACCTCGCGCTGCGCAATTTCGCCATCTCGATCACGATCTTCAACCTGATCGGTTTCCCGCTGCTCGGCTTCGAGCAGCCGTTCCTCTGGCCGTTCATCGCCCTGGCCACCGCGTATTCCACCGAGATCGGGCTGGAAGTCCTGGCGGCCTGGGCGTACAAGCGCCCGCCCGCCTTCCGGGGCCGTGGGCCGCGCGGGCTGTTCGAGTTCCTGCTGCCCGCGCACATCACCGGCCTGGCGTTCAACTTCCTGACCTTCGCGCACGACAAGCTGTGGCCGGTGATCTTCGGCATCGTGGTCGCGGTCGGCACGAAGTGGGTGCTGCGGGCCAAGATCAACGGCAAGATGCGCCACTTCATGAACCCGTCGAACTTCGGCGTCGTGGTGTGCTTCCTGGTGTTCCCGATGATCGCGGTGGCGCCGCCGTACCACTTCACCGAGTACATCACCGGACCGGCGGACGCGCTCATCGTGCTCGGCCTGTTGATGACCGGCACGATGCTGAACGCCAAGCTGACGCTGAAGATGCCGCTGATCATGGCGTGGGTGGGCGCGTTCGCGCTGCAGGCCATCGTGCGCGGTCTGATCGAGCCGAACGTCTCGGCGCTGGCCGGCCTGAGCATGATGACCGGTCTGGCGTTCGTGCTGTTCACCAACTACATGGTCACCGACCCGGGCACCACGCCGTCGGGCAAGAAGCAGCAGATCATGTTCGGCGCCTCGGTGGGCATCATGTACGGCGTGGTCACCGCGCTGCACATCTCCTACGGGTTGTTCATCGCGCTGGTCATCGTCTGTGGCGCTCGCGGCGTCTACTGGTGGGTACGCGGACTCGCCGAGTGGTGGCGTGAACGCGGCGCTACGCCGAGCGCGCCGGAGCAGCCCGTGGTGGCCGACGACCTGGAAGCCGACATCACAGGCGAGCCGGAGCCGGCGAAGGAGACCGCTCGATCATGAACCGGAAGCGCCGAGCCGCACAGCGGGCTCGGCGCTTTCGCCACCGGTGCCACCGTGGTCACCACCGGCCCCCCGATACTCCTCCGACGAATGGAGACCCCATGCCCTCCCCGTTGGGTCCGCTGCGCGCGGCCGTTTTCGTTCCCAGCCAGGCCAGTGTCCGCAAAGTGCTCAGCGAATTCGAGCAGCCGGACCAGCACACCGCGCTCGAACTCGAGCAGGTGACCATGCACTTGGTCGGCGGTATCGACTCCGCGGTCCGCAGCTCGGACAACGACGAGCTGATCGCCGCGCTGCTCCAGGTGCCGCCGAAGTACCGCGGGTTCGCCTACGAAGGCGCCGCGGTCGGCCTCACCGCGCTCGACTCGCTCTCGCCCGGCCGTCGCGCCGCCGCGCTGATCGACGGACCCGCCAGCGAATACGCGCTGACCATGTACGTCGGCGTCGGCCTCGCCATGGCGAAGATCCCGAAGTTCCGGTGGCGCAAACTGTTCCCGCAGCACCCGCTGTTCCGGTGGCTGGCCATCGACGGCTACGGCTTCTACAAGGCGTTCTTCCAGATGCGGCGTTACGTGCGGGACAAGCACGTCGAGACCCGCTACCCCGGCTGGCTCGGCGACCGCGACAACCTCAAACGCATCGTCGATCAGGGCACGGGCCGCGCGCTGTGGTTCATCGGCGGCGGCAGCCCGGCCGGCGTGGTGCGCTTGATCAGCGAGTTCGCCCCGCAGCGGCACGCCGACCTGTGGAGCGGCGTCGGCATCGCCGTCACCTTCGCCGGCGGCGTGGAAACCGCTGCGATGGAGAAACTCTGGGACGTGGCCGGTGAGTTCCGGCCGCAGCTGTCCCTCGGCTCGGCCATGGTGGCGCGCATCCGGCAGCAGACCAACAGCGTCAACGAGCACAGCGAGGCGGCGGCGCAGGTCTTCTGCGGGACCAGCGTGGCGAAGACCGACGCGCTGATCGAGTCCTCGCTCGACGACCTGCCCGACGACGGCACCTCCGGCACCTATCTGCTGTGGCGGAACCGGATCGCCGAGATCGTCACCGCGAGCCGGGCCTAGGATCACCGCGATGGCACGGGTCAGCGATTGGGTCGGCAAGCACGTCATCGTCACCGGCGGATCGGAAGGGATCGGCGCCGCGGTGGCGGGGGCCTTCGCGCGACGCGGCGCGACGGTCTCGATCATCGCGCGCCGCGAGCAACCGCTGGGCGACACCGCGAAACAGCTCGGTGCCGACTGGGCCGCCGCGGACGTGACCGACCAGGACCGACTCGCCTCGGCCATCACCGAACTCGAGCAGCGCAACGGGCCGTGCGAGGTCATCGCCTGTTGCGCGGGCCTGGCCCTGCCCGGCCGGTTCCTCGAGGTGGACGCCGGTGAGTTCGAAACCCAGATGTCGGCGAACTACCTCGGCGCGGTCCACGCGGTGCGGCGCGTGCTGCCCGGGATGGTGCAGCGGGGCGGCGGGAAGATCCTGCTGGTCAGTTCGACGGCGGCGTTCCTCGGTATCACCGGTTACACCGCCTACGGGCCGACCAAGGCGAGCGTCCGGCAGCTGGCGTTGTGCCTGCGCTACGAAGTCGAGTCCAAGGGCGTGGACGTCACGGTGATCTACCCCGCCGATACCGATACGCCGGGCCTGGCCATGGAGAACCAGCGAAAGCCGGTGGAGACCAAGGCGATCACCGGGTCGATCGAGCCGATGACCCCCGAGCGGGTCGCCGAGGCGGCGGTGCGCGGGTTGGAACGCGGCCGTCACCACATCGCGCTCGATCCGCTGACGCGGTTCTTCCTCGCCTGGGCGAATCTGCCCGAGGATCTGGCGCGGCCGTTCCTGCGCCGCACTATCGCCAAGGCGCTGCGCTCCAGCTGAACAGGAGCGCGAAGGCCCGCTCACGCACCGTGTTCCGGTGCGTGAGCGGGCCTTCGTGGTATTCAGCCGACGATGACGACCACGCAGGCGGCGATGAAGAGGACCTGAACCAGCGCCCGCAGCGGCAGGGGCATGGTCTTGATGCCCAGATCGGCTCGGGCGGCGCGGACGTTCGCGGGGAACAGCGCCACCAGCAACGCGATCAGACCGGCCGCGGCCAGTGCGGCGGTCGCCGGGATGAGCAGGCCGACCGCCCCTGCCACTTCGAGCACTCCGGTCAGCGTCACCAGGGCGGGGGCGTTCGGCAACCGCGGCGGCACCATGGCGATCAGCGCGTCGCGGCGCGGCTGGAGGAAGTGCGCGCTCGACGTGAGGACGAGCATCGCGGCCAGACCGAGTGCGGCCGCGTGTGCCCACGAATCGAGCCAGCCGTCGCCGATCAGCCAGCCGACGAGGCGGGCGATCGCGGTGACGGCGGCGAGGACGAGCAGCGGTGCCATCGGAGTCTCCTGGGGAACGAGAGCGAATCTTGACGGTGGAAAGATTAAGACCCGCTCATGAACTTGTCAATGTCTAGATAATCGGCCACCATCGAGGGATGGCGAAGGACAGCTACCATCACGGAGACCTCCGCGCGGCCCTGCTCGCCGCGGCGGCCGAGCGGATCGCCGCCGAGGGCGTGGACGCTCTCTCGCTGCGCAACCTGGCGCGGCACGCGGGCGTCTCGCACGCCGCGCCCGCCCATCACTTCGGCGACCGAGCGGGTTTGCTCACCGCGTTGGCCACCGAGGGCTTCGAACTGCTGGCCGAACACCTCGCGCGGGCCGGGGCGGACTTCCGCGAAGTCGCGGTGGCCTACATTCGCTTCGCGCGCGAGCATCCCGGACACTTCGACGTGATGTTCCGCCACACCCTGCTACACGCGGAGGACGCGGCACTGCGGGCCGCCCGGGAACGGTCCGGGTCGGCGCTGCGCTCCGGCGTCTCGGTCATCCAATCGGGCCACAGCCGCGACCATCAGCAGGCGACACAACTCGCCGCCTGGTCGCTGGTGCACGGCTTCGCCTCGCTGTGGCGCGAAGGGGCACTGCATAATTCGTCACTGGCCGAGGAACCCGATCCGGAGGCTCTCGCCCGCAAGATGTTGTCCACCATCCGGTTCGACTGACCGGAAACCGGCTCGCACCGAGCCGCTGCCGTGCTATCCAGAGACCCGGAAGGAGCGGGCGGCCACTTCCCGGCTGCGACGACACATGGACATCCACGCCTACCCGACCGAGGCGACCACACCGGTGGACCTGACCGAGGCACACCGGATCGTCGGCCACCATCTCGCCAACGACGATTACACCGACCGTGGAATCACATACCAGGTCACGGAATTCGATGCCTGCTTCGTCGCCGTCGCCGCTTTCGCCCACGCCGCGCACACCGACCCGGACAGCCCGCGGGTGGTCGTCGGCGGTTCGGTCTGCGTCATCGACAAGCCCACCGGCGCGATCTCCTACTGGCCCACCTACCCGGCCGCCCTGGTCGCCGAACAGTACGCGACCGCGCTCGAGGACGGACGCCTGATCATCGAGGACAGCTGGCCGGAGGACGACGAGGAGGAGGAATGAACCGCACACTGCCACGTCCGTATGTGTGTGCTCGAAAGCGTTGTCGCCATTGACAATTGATTATCCGCGCATAAGCATGATCAGCGGTACTGTCCATTCGCCTGAACGAACAGGTGTCAGGCGTTCGACATCGGTCAGCCAAAGGAGGCGGCTTTCGTCATGGGGGACAACGATTCCAGCGGGGAGGCGCAGGAGCCGAACCAGCCCCGGCAGGAAGACGCCCCTCGGCGGGAGAGCTGGATCCGTCGGAACAGCACCGCGATACGCACCACACTGCTCGTCCCGCTCATCGTCGGATTGACGGTACTGGCAGTGGAGAAGACCTACGATGCCTTCACCGACAACGACGACGCCGAGAAGGGTTCGACCACGACTCAGCGGGCCCCCGCGACAGGCACCGCGCGTAACGTGCCCACCTCCACCGCATCCGCGAGCGCGACGACGTCGGCGACCGCTTCGCCGGACGACGTCCGCTGGTCCGGCACGATCAACCTGACCTACCTCGACCTCGACTCCGCGCCACCCCGGGTACTGCCCGACAATGGCGGCGCCAGCGCGTGGGTCAGCTACGACCGCAAGTCCTCGGGCGGGTTCTCCGAAGCCACCCTCTACGGACTCGGCGGCGGCTTCTTCACCACGAAGCCCACGATCGCGCTGTGGACGACCGCCGCCGAACCGACCCGCCGGCAGTGCTCCGACCTTATCGCCACCCGGGGCGCCGAAACTCTACCGGTCACCAAGGACAGCGCCTACTGTGTCAAGACCGCGGCGGGCCGCACCGCCTTCATCGCCGGGGTCTCCCTCGACAAGGCCGTCGACGCCTACACGGCCTCGGTGACCGTCTGGTCCGCCACCGACTGACCCCGACTGGTTCAGAAGACGGGCTGGGCGGGCAGGTCCGGGTCCGGAGTGGGGTCGCCCGCGTCGGGGACTTCGGTGCCGCGCAGCGAGGTTCCGGCGGTTTCGCGCAGGTAGGTCCAGGCGACCAGGCCGATCAGGGACGCGCCGACCATGTAGAGGGCGGGGAACAGCGACCAGCCGGTGGCCTCGATGACCGCCTCGTTGATCAGCGGGGCGGTGCCGCCGAAGGCCGCGGTGGAGACGTTGTACGCGAGCGCGAAGCCCGCGTAGCGGACATGGGTCGGGAAGATCGCGGGGAAGGTGGAGCTGATGGTCGCCAGCTGCGGCACGTACAGCAGACCGAGCACGACGAAGCCGAAGATGGCCCACGCCATGCCCTGTCCCATGAGCCAGTACATCGGCACCGCGAGCAGCGCGAGACCCAGCAGCGAGAACAACCACATCGGGCGGCGGCCGACGCTGTCGGACAGTCTGCCGAAGAACGGCAGCACCAGCATCATCACCAGCTGACCGAGCAGCATCATCGCGCTGGTGGCCGACTCGCCCATGCCGATGGTGTGCTGCAGATAAGTCGGCTGGTAGGTCAGCAGCGTGTAATTGACCACGTTGAGCGCGACCACCAGTCCGGCCAGCGTGAGGGTCTCGCGCCGATAGGTGGTCAGTACCTCGCGCAGGCCGCCGGGCGGACGCTTGCGCTCGGCGACTTCGGTGAACACCGGGCTCTCCGCCAGCCTGGCCCGCAGGTACCAGCCGGTCAGGCCGAGCGGGATGGCGATCAGGAAAGGAATGCGCCAGCCCCAGGCGTACATGGCGTCCGAACCGAGCGCGAGCTGGCAGGCCAGCACCGTGGCCGAACCGCCGACGAAGCCGGCGAGGGTGCCGAACTCCAGGAAGCTGCCGAGGAAACCGCGTTTGCGGTCGGTCGCGCATTCGGCCAGATAGGTCGCGGCCCCGCCGTATTCACCGCCGGTCGAGAAGCCCTGCACCACACGCAACAGGATGAGCATTATCGGGGCCAGCACGCCGACCGAGGCGTGGGTGGGCAGTAGGCCGATGGCGCCGGTCGCGGCCGCCATGAGCAGAATCGTGGTGGCCAGCACGGCTTTACGGCCGACGCGGTCACCGAGCGGTCCCCACACCATGCCGCCGAGCGGGCGCAGCACGAAAGAGATGGCGAAGCCGAGCATGGTGCCGAGCGTGCCGAGTTCCCCCGGGAAGAAGGCGCTGGTGAGGTAGGTCGCCGTGGTGGCGTAGACGCCGTAGTCGAACCATTCGGTCGCGTTGCCCATGGCGGAGGCCGCCACGGAACGCCGCAGGGGGAAACTCTCCGATGTCCGGTCGGTCACGCGCACGTCCTCTCCAGCCCGCCCACGGACCTCGATTCGATCCACCTCCGATCCCGACAACGGGAGGTGTGGCACGAAACAAACCGATACCCACAACTCACGGACGGCAAACAGTCACGGAGCCGAACACGCGCGGCACCGGGCGCTCTTACCTGCCACTCCACCTTCGATTGTGAAGCCCATCACACTCTCTGGAGTCAGTGGCCTCGCACAAAGGAGTCCGGCCGCGAACCGCCCAGGCGGTGGTACATGGTCGTCACGAATCTCGCTGCGCGTCGACCGAGCGCGGAACGCCTACAGCGGGGTCACGTACGCGCCGGCGATGCCACCGTCGACCAGGAACTGCGACGCGGTGATGAACGAGGAATCGTCGCTGGCGAGGAAGGCCACGGCGGCGGCGATCTCCTCCGGTTCGGCGAACCGGCCGAGCGGCACGTGCACCAGGCGCCGCGCGGCGCGTTCCGGGTCCTTGGCGAACAATTCCCGCAGCAGCGGCGTGTTCACGGGGCCGGGGCACAACGCGTTCACCCGAATGCCGTCGCGGGCGAATTGCACTCCGAGTTCCCGGCTCATCGCCAGCACGCCGCCCTTGGAGGCGGTGTAGGAGATCTGCGAGGTCGCCGCGCCCAGCACCGCGACGAACGAGGCGGTGTTGATCACCGAGCCCTTGCCGCGCTCGAGCATGTGCCCGATCGCGTACTTGCTGCACAGGTACACCGAGGTCAGATTGACCTCCTGCACGCGCCGCCAGGCGTCGATGCCGGTGGTGAGGATCGAATCGTCCTCCGGCGGGGAGATGCCCGCGTTGTTGAACGCGATGTCCAGCCCTCCCCAGGTGTCGACCGCGGTCTGGAACAGCGCCTCGACCTGGGCTTCGTCGGTGACGTCCACCTGCACGTAGCGTCCGCCGACCTCCTCGGCGGCCGCCGCGCCGGTCCCGGCGTCGATGTCGGCGACCACCACCTTGGCCCCCTCCGCCGCGAACCGTCGGACCGTGGCCAGCCCGATACCGCTCCCGCCGCCCGTGACGACGGCGACCCGATCCTGTAAGCGCTGCAACGTATCTCCTGTCGGAAGTGGTGGTGTCACTGCGTGGCGAGGAAGACGTTCTTGGTCTCGGTGAAGGCCAGCGCGGCGTCCGGCCCGAGTTCCCGTCCGAGGCCGGATTGCTTGAAACCGCCGAACGGCGTCCAGTACCGCACGGAGGAATGCGAGTTCACCGACAGGTTGCCCGCCTCCACCCCGCGGGCCACGCGCAGCGCCCGGCCGACGTCTCTGGTCCAGATCGAGCCGGACAGACCGTAATTCGTGTCGTTGGCGATGCGCAGCGCGTCGGCCTCGTCGTCGAACGGCAGCACCGCGACCACGGGGCCGAACACCTCCTCGGTGAGGACCCGGTCGCTGGGAGCGCCGGGCAGCACCACCGTAGGCGGGTACCAGAATCCCGGTCCGTCCGGCGCGCTGCCGGTGAACGCCACGTCGGTCGAGGGCTGCACGAACTGCGCGACGCGCTCGCGGTGCGCGGCCGAGATGAGCGGACCCATCTCGGTGGCTTCGTCGGACGGGTCACCGACGCGCACCCCCTGCACCGCGGGCTCCAGCAGTTCGAGGAAGCGATCGAACACACTGCGCTGCACCAGGATTCGGGAGCGCGCACAGCAATCCTGCCCCGCGTTGTCGAAGACGCCGTAGGGCGCGGTGGCCGCCGCCTGCTCCAGGTCGGCGTCGGCGAACACGATGTTTGCGCTCTTGCCGCCCAGCTCCAGCGTCACCCGCTTCACCTGCCGCGCGCAACCCGCCATGATCTGCGTGCCCACCTCGGTGGAACCGGTGAACACCACTTTGCGCACCGCGGGATGGGTGACGAAGCGCTGCCCCACCACCGACCCCTTGCCGGGCAGCACCTGGAACACGTCCTCGGGCAAGCCCGCCGCGAGCGCGAGCTCACCGAGCCGCAGAGCGGTCAGCGGTGTGAGTTCGGCGGGTTTGAGCACCACCGTGTTGCCCGCGGCCAGCGCGGGTGCGAAGCCCCACGCCGCGATCGGCATCGGGAAATTCCACGGCACGATCACCCCCACCACGCCGAGCGGTTCGTGGAACGTGATGTCGACCCCGCCCGCGACCGGGATCTGGTGGCCCAGCAGCCGTTCGGGCATGCCTGCCGCGTAGTGCAGGACGTCGCGGACGTTGCCCGCCTCCCAGCGCGCGTTGCCGATGGTATGTCCCGCGTTGGACACCTCGAGCCGGGCCAGGTGCTCCAGATCCGCGTCGACCGCTTCGGCGAACCGGCGCAACAACCGGGCCCGATCACCCGGCGCCACCTCGCGCCACGCGGTGCCCGCGCGCTGCGCGCGGGCGACGGCCGCGTCGGTCTCCGCTTCCCCGGCGAGTTCGACGGTCGTGACCACCTGTTCGGTCGCCGGGTTGACCACCTGCGCTGTCGTCACGAGTTCCGCTCCCTTCGGTAGGTGTCCGCCGCCTCGACCAGTGCCCGGATCAGCCTGCGATCGGTGGCGTCGGCCTCCGGATGCCACTGCACACCGACCAGGAACGAACCGTCGACGGACTCCGCGGCCTCGATCGTGCCGTCGGCGGCGTACGCGGTGGCGGTCAGCACCTCGGCGAGCCGGTCGACGGCCTGGTGATGGTGGCAGTGCACCTTCACTTCCGGACCGGCCAGGCGCGCGACCCGGCTGCCTGCGATCGTCAGCACCCGGGTGGCGGTGAACCCGCCTTCGACGCCGGAGTGCTCCTCGTGTCCGACGACGTCGGGCAGATGCGGGATCAACGTGCCGCCCAGCGCCACGTTCGCCAGCTGCAGTCCCCGGCACACCGCGAGGATCGGCAGACCCTCGGCCCTGGCGAGCTCGAACAGTCCGAATTCCGATTCGTCGCGGTCGGGCCTGGTGTAGCCCGGCCCGGTGGCAGGGCCGCCGTAACGCGCGGGATCGACGTCCGCGCCGCCGGTCAGCACCAGTCCGTCGAGCCGCCGCACCAGCTCGGGCCGCGCGACGCCCGCGGGCGGCAGCAACACCGGGATGCCGCCCGCGGCCGCCACCATGTCGACGTAGGAGTGCGGCAGGACCGCGCTGGGCAGATCCCAGGCGTTGAAGCGGGTCTGCTCCACATAGGTGGGCAGGCCGATCACGGGACGGGCTCCCGTGTCCTCAGAGTCGTTCGAAACCACGGATACGCTCCCAGTCGGTGACCGCGGCGTCGTAGGCGTCCAACTCGACCCGCGCCGCGTTGCGGTAGTGCTGCACCACATCATCACCGAAGGCCGCGCGGGCCACCGCGCTGGCTTCGAACAGCTCGGCCGCTTCGCGCAGCGTATGCGGCACCCGAGGACGCTCGGAGTGGTAGGCGTTGCCGTGGAATTCCGGCTCCAGCGGCAGTCGCCGATCGATGCCGTGCAGTCCCGCCGCGATCAGCGCGGCCACGGCGAGGTAGGGGTTCACGTCGCCGCCGGGCACCCGGTTCTCGAAACGCAGCGAATGGTCCTCGCCGACCACGCGAACGGCGCAGGTGCGGTTGTCCCAGCCCCACGCGATCGCGGTCGGCGCGAAGCTGCCCGCGACGAATCGCTTGTAGGAGTTGATATTCGGCGCCAGCAGGTAGGTGAACTCGCGCAGGCAGTCCAATTGGCCCGCGATGAAGTGCCGCATGAGCGCCGACATGCCGTCCGCTCCGTCACCCGCGAAGACCGGCTCCCCCGTATCGCCGCGCAGGCTCAGATGGATATGGCATGAATTGCCTTCGCGCTCATTGTATTT
>NZ_BAFS01000414.1 GCF_000308415.1 Nocardia asiatica NBRC 100129
TATTCCTTGTGGTCCTTAATTCTGTGGTCGTTAATTCGAGATCTATCAAATTTGTGAATCGGGGGATTTCAGGCGGCCTTTTTGTTGGAGTTGAATTCTGTAGTTTCATCCAGGATTGATGAATTCTTCGGAGGTTGTGCCGCGTCTTCATTGCGTGACTCTTCTGCCGTGGTCAAGAGGCTGGACAGCAGGCGGGCAAGCTTGCGGGTATCGGGCGGGTCTCGGCGGGTGTCACGTACAGAAACGCGCTGCGCCCGTGGCTTCGCCTGGCTATCCCGATGTTCGACCCGACCGGCCGGATGCTTATCCGGGCGTGGCTCATCGGTTTCCGCAGGCACGGGCTCGACAGCGGCTTCGGTCGACGAGTCGATCGGGTCGTGCCCCGATGGCAGGTTCACTCCGATATGGGGGTCGGGTCGGTTCACGGTGGTCCTCCAGTGTCCAGATCTGTCCACCGGCACCAAGGCGGTGCCGAGGCGGCCTCTACGGGTAACTCCTCGTTTTCGGCCCCGGATTGGACACACCAACCCCCGTAAACCACTCCACCGACGGCCGGTGGAACGGCCGGATTCGACGTAGTGGCATGCCCGGAGGCCCTGCGTCGCGGCGATCGAAGCACACCTCGGCGCGGGTCCGCAGGGCTGTGTGATGGTTGCGGCCTTGAGCGGCAACCGTAGGCGTGGCCAGGCTCGAGGCGCTCGATATCAGCCCGGCGCCTCGCATCGGGCAATCGGCTTCTCCGGCTGGCTAGTTGTCTTCTCGCCCCGATTCCGGGGCTGGCGGCTTCACATGTTGATGGTCATGGCCCACATGGTGGGCCTGGCACCTACTGGTAGATGGAAGCTTTCAGTGGTCGCGAACCCCAGTCGCTGGTAGTAGGGGGTGTTGTCTTCCCGGGTGCATACGAGGTAGGCAGGGGTGGCGGGAGCCGATGTCAGGCGATCGGTGATCAGGCGTGTCGCGTAGCCGTGCCCTTGGTGTGCGGGTGAGGTTCCGATGTTGGCTAGGTACCAATGTTCGGGCTGGTGGGGGTGGTGTCGATCGAGGGTGCGCCGGACGGTGATCGCAGCGAATGTGCGGCTGGTGAGGGCGGGCAGAAGGTCGGGTGCGGCACGCAGGGTGGTGCTGACGGGTTGGTCCCATCGGGCGGGTGGGTCCCAGACGGCGACTGAGCGGATGACTCCGTCGGGGTCGGTGGCGACGCGAACTCCTCCGCCGGGGAGGTGGAAGTGGCGCAGGGAGGCGGTGAAGTACCTGGGCAGGGCGCGGTGGCGCTGCTGCGGGTTGGGCCAGATCGCGCTCATGAGCGGGTCGTCGCGGAAGGCGTCGGCGAGTACCTGGGCGCAGTCGGTGATGTCCGCGGTGGTGGCGGCACGGGTGGTGATCGGCACGGCGGACTCCTGATGGGTTGGCACACTGATGGGTATGAAGATGGGGCGGTGCCCGTTCACGGCGGGAATTCATGCGGTCGACGAACTTCACGAGGATCTCAGAACCAGTGAACCCGGTGTGCACGAGGCCGAGCTACCGGACGGGTCACCGGTGTGGGTGGTCACCGGATGGGACGCGGTGACCACACTACTGGCCGATCCCCGGATGTCGGCGGCCAAGGCCGACTCCACCACCGGCTTCCGAGGCCAGAACCTGCCCGCGGCATTGGAGGCGAACCTGCTCAATATCGATGGGGAGCAGCATCGACGTGTACGGAAACTGGCGGCCGAGGCGTTCGCGCCCGCACATCACGCCTCACAGGAACAGGTGGTGCGGGCTGCCGTGACGGAGTTGGTCGACGCATTGCCGGCGACTGGCGATATCGACTTGATGGGCGGGCTGTGCGAGCCGTTGCCGCCGCAGGTGATCGGCACCTTGCTCGGGTTGCCCGCCGACAAGCTCGATGCCTTCCGTGCAGCGGCCCGGCCTCTGTTCTTGATCGACACATCGACGCACGGCGCGGCGGTGCAGGGTGCGATGGGGACGATGTTGATGCTGGTGGCCGGGGTGATCGACGACAAGAGGCGCGATCCTGGCGATGATCTGCTCTCGCGCTGGCTCTCAGCCCGCGACGGGCAGGACCGTCTCAGTGAGGACGAGTTGATCAGTTTGGCGTTTGCCGTGATCATCGGCGGATTCGAGAACGTCACCTCGCTGACGTCTGCGGTGCTGGATGAACTGGTCCGGTACCGCTGCGAGGAGGCGCGCGAGTTACTGGGGTCACCGCCGGAGTTCGCCCGGCTGGTGCGCAAGGTGATGGGTGCCGTGGCGCCGGTGAACTATGCGCTGCGCCGGTTCCCGCTGACCGACATCGATGTCAACGGAATCCGAATCCCCCGAGGACACACCGTGATCTTGTCCCTGCGGTCGGCTCATCTCGACCCCGCCCGGCGGGAACGTCACGACCTGGTATTCGGACACGGTCGACATTTCTGTATCGGTGCCGCCTTGGCGGAGATGCAAGCCGTCCATGTCGCCCGCGCGGTCTTGGAGAAGTACCCGGTACTGAAACCGGTCAAGCCGCGCGAGCAGTATCTGTTGCGGCCGTCGTGGCTCACCTATGCCCTCGCGGAACTTTCCGTATCCACCGCGTGACCTGCGGTTCGAGCACCGTTGCGGCGCGCTGTTCTAAGATCGTTGAAAGATTCAACCAGGAAGGATCAGCGACCTCGGAGATCGACGCGATGCCGAAAAGCGGATGGACGCTCATCGAAACCTTGGAGCCGGGTCGGCTCACCGTCGTTGCGCGCGATCACGAAGCCCGAGATCGAACCTCCTTCGAGCGAGCCGTCACCGACCAGCTGGGAATCGGCAAAGCCCCAGGGCACGAGGCTGCACAATGGCTGGAAGCGCTGATCGCCGACATGCGGTCGCATCCCGAAGCGGCGGCCACGCATCGCGTCCTGCGCAACGGTCACACGGTCAGCGCCCGTCTCGTGCCGGTGATCGGGCCGGACAATGCGCTCCACGGCGCGCATGTGTGGTTGGGTCCCGATGGGACCCAACCACAGCAGCGGCCGGTGTCGGCCTTCGCGTTCACCTGGGACTCCCACCTGCGGCTCGCGGAATTTCCGGCGGCGCTGACCGGCGGGACGCCGCGCTCGCAACTCACGGCACCAGAAATCTTCCGCTTCGTCGAACCAGCAGACGGGCTTTCACTGATCAGGGCGCTGCTGTCGTCACAACCGGGTGACAGCTGGAGCGGTGCGGTCACCGTAACAGTCGGCAAGAACAACAGGCCGGGTCATGTCGTCATGGCCGCTGGCACGCCCCCACAGCCTCCAGCGAAGTGGCGTGGACTGCTGTTCGAAACCTCGACTCCGATGGCCGGGATGAGCTTGGAGGCAGCGGCACTGGCCGCGATACCGCGCATATCGCAGGTCCATATGGTGCTGGTCGACATCGCCAAGATGCGGTTGATCCGCTGGATCACCGATCCGCTACCCGACGTCCAGTGGAAAGGGCAGGTCGACCAACGCGACACCCCACACCCTGACGACGTGAAACGCATCTTCGCCGCCGCCGCCGACGTGTTCACCGGCAAAGCCGAATCCGCTGAAGTGCACGATGTGCGGTTGAGGCGCCGCGGGGGTGGATGGGTTGTCGTTGACGGCTCCGGTGCCATAGTCGGAACCTCTGACGCGGGTCCCGCGCTTGCCGTGCTGCAACTGCGGGTGACAGGGCACTCCGACGAACCCGACCCGGTGGCCCCCACAGATGCAGGGCATCCCGGGCTTGACGATCCAGAACAGCCGGACCCGCTCCCGAGCTGACGGAATGTGAACACCTACCACCTCGGATAGGCGTTTGTTATGATGGCGAAGTTCTGATTCCCGGTACCAGTCTCTGACGGACGCCGGATGAGCGCTCGAGTCCTGCGGACCGAGCGTGGTCTCATCCAGGCAACCAGGGAGGGTACCGATGAAAAGCTCGCCCATTGATCAACGGCAGTCAGCCACAATGGCCGACGAGATCATCGAGTTGCCGACGAGGGTGAACCGGCTGTTCAGCACGTTCCACCCTCGCACGGAACCCGAGCAAGACCCGGCAGATGTCGCTCGCAGTGTCAGCGCCATCGTCGGCGAGACCATACTTGCCGAGGAAATCATCGCGCTGCGGACCGGCAGCACGAGCGGTGGAGTCGACCCCACGGTGCTGCAGGCCATTGCCCAGCACTTCCACGTCCTGCCGGTGTATCTCACCGGTACCTCTGACGAGGCTCGCCCCGTCGACCGCCAGTTGCGGTTGCTATCGGCGGCACGCGATGCCGGCGTCAGGCATATGGCGTTGCGCGGCAACGACATCGATATCACCGCTTTGACTCGCGAGCTGTCCAGGCTCGCGCCTCCAGACCACAGCGCAGCCTGACCAGAGGGACCGGGCCGTGCTTTACCGACACAACGCCGAATGCGAAGGAGATCGCCGCACACGCGACGCCACCGGGAGGGATGAATAGCAATGAACGACACGGCAGTACATGTCCAGGAGACCGCACGGATCGTGCCGGTGCCATGGCCGTGGGATCCGAACGAGTACGTGAAGCGGGTCGCGGAGTATCGGCAACGGCCGATCACGGTGTGCCCCATCGACGCGAATGCGTTGTCGGGAGCCGGGTGCGGGACCGGTAGCGGGTTGTGGATCGCTCGGGAGTACGACGACATCATCATGGTCGGGGCCGAAACCGAATGGCACGCTGGACACATCATCGCCCACGAGATCGGGCACATGCTCCTGGGACATGGCTCGTCCACTCCGGAGCCCGACGGTGATGTACTGCCGTTGCAGACATTGATGCCCTTACTGGATCCGGCGTCGATCCGCAGCGTTCTCTGGCGCCGGGACTATGGGACCGCCCGCGAACAGGCTGCCGAATCATTCGCCGGGTTGGTGATGGTCGAGGCGACCTTGCCGCGGCGACGACCCTCGCCGTTCCGATCCACCTTCTTCCTCGGGCGGCACCGATGACCTCGCCGATTCCCGGCCTACTGGCCTGGCCCGTGCTGTTCGCTGTCACCGCGATCACCGCCGGACGGTGGTGGCTGCTGGGCGACAAGGTCGTCGATCGGCTGATCAACCGGGCTCTGCTGGCAGCGATTGCGGGACTACTGATGCGGGAAGCGTGGGCCGAAGACCTGGCCGCGCGCCTCGTGTGGTTCGTCGGTGATGCCGAGATGGTGCAGCTGTGCCGCCAAGCTTCGTTCGGGGCAATCCTGGTATCGGTCTCCTATATCTATGGCATTGCGAAATTGTGGGACGGAGCGGACCCTGCAGATACCTGGCGTCGACAGCGCGTTTATGACCTCGTCGCCCTCTCGGCGTCCGCGGTGATCCTGATCGCCGGCACCCCCGCGCGCCGTGCCGATCAGCTGATCGACGAGGCATTGGGCTGGCCGGCGGTGATCGCGTGGGTGGCGTTCTATCTGCCGCTCGGAATCACCGCATGGGTAATCGCCCGCATCAGCTTCCGCGAGTTGCGCAGCGACGCGTTCCTGCGCGAGCGTGTGCTGTACCTGGGTGTACTTGTTCTCGCCGCCGGACTCGGGCTCAGTTCGCTCGCAATTCCATTCCAGACCGGGTTCGCCGTCGTGCAGAACCAACCGTCTGCGGACCCGGATATGAGCAGCAAAGGCTGGACCTTTTTCTTGGCCAATGTTGTCGCGTCTGCTGCAGTAGCAGTGCCGTTGGTGAGCACAATCCTCATAAGAACCGGACACGACCGGACCAGCCGCTATTGCCGCCGCCTGCAGCCCGTGTGGCGCGACCTGACCGCCAGTGTCCCCGAGATCGTGCTCGCCCCACCAGGAGATGGCGGCGGGGTGGAACCGGCGCTGCGGCTTCACCGGATGATCGTCGAGATCCGCGACGCTCTCCTGCACCTCAAGCCTTACACCACAGCCAGATACCCGGCCGGCCCTGACCGTGAGGGCATGCTGTCCTATGCAGTGGCAATTCTCGCGGCGATCGACCAGAAGAACGCCGGGCGAGCACCGCAGGACGAGCCCAGCCCCGGGCTCCAACCGGTTCGGCTCGGTCCGCGAGACTTGACCACCGACCTGAACGAACTGCTGGACCTGGCCGGTGTGTGGCCGACAGCCCGACATATCGCCTCGATCGAAACGCCCTTGAGCACTCGGTGCGCGACACCTTCGACCAGTAGGAGCACGATGTGATGGCGATGAGTCCGCCCCGGACCGGCAGGGACGAGGCGGCAGTATTGCCGCATCCGAGGTGGAGGCTGCCTGTCGTCGGTGACCTGTTCACCATGAACGTGGCCAAACCCACCCAGACATCGCGGCGGGATGCCCGAAGGCTGGGGCCGATCTTCGAGCGGCGCATCACCAATTGGCCGATGATCGTGGTCTCCGGCGCCGACCTCATCGCGGAAATCAACGACGAACACCACTGGACCAAGCACCTCGGAGTGCCCCTGCGCAAGCTGCGCCGAGTCGCCCGGGACGGACTGTTCACCGCCCGCAACGACGAACCGGCCTGGTCGGCAGCACACAACATCCTCGCGCCAGCCTTCACCCAAACAGCAATGCGTTCCTACCACCAGACGATGGCCGCCACCATCGGTGAATTGCTCGACACCTGGGGCGACACGCACCACATCGCCGACATCGCGGAGGAAATGAACCGGCTCACCCTGGAAATCATCGCCCGCACCGGGTTCGGCTACTCGTTCGATTCGTTCTCCTACACCCCCGGCCAAGCGCACCCCTTCGTCGAAGCCATGCTGCGCGGCCTGACTTACATCAACCGCAACGCCAACCTCCCCCCGCTGTTGCAGAACACCCTGGGACGGCGCGCCGCCGGGCAGCATCGCCGCGACATCGCCTTTATGCACCGAACCGTCGACGACGTGATCGCCGCACGCCGGACCAGTGGCACCGTCGGCCAGCACGACGATTTGCTCGACCGCATGCTCACCACCACCGACCCTGACACCGGCGAGCATCTCGATGCCACCAATATCCGCAACCAGATCCTGACGTTCCTGGTCGCTGGCCACGAGACCAGCGCGGGCGCACTGGCCTTCGCGCTCTACGAGCTGGCGAAGAATCCCGAGGTCGCGGCACGAGCGCGCGCCGAGGTCGACGACCATTTCCCGGGGCGCGACCGGCCGATAACCAGCTACGAGGACGTCGCGAAGCTGCGGTATCTGCGGCGGGTGGTCGATGAAACGTTGCGGTTGTGGCCGGTCGCGCCCGGTTATTTCCGCGAGGCGCGCCATGAGGTCACGATCGGTGACGGCAAATACCGCTTCCAGCAAGGCGATTGGGTATTCGTGCTCACCTGGTATGCGCACCGCGACCCGGAAACCTGGGGTCCGGACGCAGAACGTTTCGACCCGGACCGATGGGCCCCTCAGCGGCAGCGTGAGCTGGACCGCCGTCGCGTATACAGGCCGTTCGGGGTCGGGCACCGCGCCTGCATCGGCCGCCAATTCGCCAATCACGAAGTCCTGCTCACTCTCGCCCACGTCCTCCACCAGTACGAGATCCACATCGACGGTGACTACACCCTCGACGTCGCAGAGCAGATCACCCTCAAACCAGCCGGACTGCGGGTACGAGTCGACCGCCGCACGGATCTGACGACGCATTAACCGGCCGACCCTGCGATCAAGCGTGCCCGCCGTCCAGGCCACCTGTCTCAGCAAGTAGATATCGCCGGATTCAGTTTCGAGTCCGGGAGGCCGTCGATGTCGGGTGTCGGGTCGACGGGCCCTCCTTTCGTGCACCGTTGGGAGAGGCCGACCGATGGTCGGTCACATGTTCTGAGTGCAGAGCGGGTGGGACGGCGACGCCGGCTGCGTCGAGCTCGCCGAACATGGTGAACATTCGGTCGAGCACGTCCTGCTGGTGCTGGTCCAGCTTGGCGAGAGCAGCGTGTACTTGATTTCGCAGCTTGGCCCCGGTCGCCAGGGTTTCGCGCGCGTCTTGGACGATCCGCTGCAGGTGGGCGAAGAACCCGCCCCGGTCGACGTATTCGAGCAACCGGTCGGCACGCCCACGACGGGCCTTGCCCGCAATCGCGTGACGTTTGTTGTCGATCACCGCCTGCCGCAACGGAATGGACATGTACGTTGCCAGGTCGGCGGCACACAGGAGGATGCCGTCGCGGATTGCCACACCATCCACCGTGGCCGGCATCGACGCGCTCACGAGCACTCCGAGACCGGCGTGATCACGATCAACATCACGGACAAGCTTAGGAATCCACGCCGAGCTGAAGTGCTTGGTTCTCTTGCACTCCCACAAAATAGATCCCCAGCTTCGGCCGTCGACACGCACGATCTGGAGGACATCACCGCCCTTCTGACCGTTCCGAATCACCGAAATCTCATCTTCGGGGTAGCGGCGCTGCAGTTCCTCAGCGAATGCGTGCTGGTAGGCGACTCCCGTCGGCTGTGGTGGTGGCCCCGGCGAAATCTTGCTCTCAGCCAGAGCAAGCTGGTCCAGCGCCCGCTTCTCCCGGTTCTGGTACTCCAGAATCACCGGACGATACTTCCGTTCGGCCTCCTGCTGCGCCCGTTTGCGTTCACTGCGAGCGATCTGATCTCGCATCCGCGACTGCTCGGCCTGCATCTGCTCGAGTTGTTCCTGAGCCTCGGCCAGAGCGACCGTCGCGGCCTGAGCCCGCTGCTTCTCCGTTGCCGCGGTTTCGCTACTTCGCTGCGCTTGGTTCCGCAGCCGATTGACCTCGTTTCGCATCCCGGCGCGGACCCGTGTCAGGACGTCGTTCTCCATGGCTTTCTCTCGGGCAGCGAAATCCTGTTCCAGTTCGAGGCGCACTCTGGCGACCTGCGGTGCTGCGAGCTGTTCGATAAAGGCAGAGCCGAGCTCTGCGCCGCACCGTGGACAGATTGCTGCCGGCTGGAAGCAACCAAGACACTCGAACGGGCCCAAGTCCGGCCCCTGGTGGTAGGCGAGTTCAGCGGCCTCGACGATCACCTGCCGCCGCACATCCCACGCCACGTCCATCTCGAGCTCCTCCCCGCTCGTGCTCGCGCTGCACCTCGTGGTAGCCGAGCCCGTCCACCAGGATGGCAGCTCCGGATCGACCGCTGAGCGGTTATCGACGCGGTTGTGAGGCGGTGAACAGGGTGACGTCTCCGATGTCGGTCAGGTGATACTCGCCGAAGGCCGCGTCGAGTGCTGCGGCGAGGTCCGCCCGGGTGTCGTGGCGGTTGTTGAAGGCGCCGACGCGCCGGTAGGTGGTGGTGAGAAGCCGGCCGAACCCGGTGTGCGGTGTGTGGTCTCCGAGGATGGTGGAGCCGAACAGCGTGCCGTCATCCGCGAGCACCCGGGCAAGGTGGCTGAACGCAATACCCTTCGCGGTGAAATCGCCAGGGACACAGTGTAAAACGAAGTTGATGCCGATCGAGTCGTAACCCGCTCCGGCCGGGGCGGGCACTGGCTCGAGAACACTGGCGACGGTTTCGTGCACGGTGTGTCCTGCCTTGCGCAGTCGACGGGCGGCGTAGGCGAGGGAGGTTCGGTTCAGATCCGTCAGCGTGATCTCGGCGTCGTCGGGGAATCGGGTGTGGGCTGGATACCAGCCTGAACCGGGTCCGACTTCGAGGTGGCGGCGGCCGGCGTGGCGGTGATATGGGGCGAGCATGGTGTCCGCGGGGCACCGCCACCCGAATCGGTTGCTCAGCCGGATCACCCAGATGTCGTAGATGGCCAGAAACGGCAGGCAGTACGGTGCCGCCGCCCTGCGGACTGCATCGCCGGACACCGGCGACCCGGTGTCATTGTGGGAACCGCCCATCACCACCCCGTATTGTCTGCTCGTTGTCAGTCCCGGGACACAGCTTTGCACACGCCTACCCCGGTGCCCAGGGTGTTGTGGATTTCGCCAGAACCGCAGCCATTTCGGGCCTATCAGGGTGAGGCCCGGCGTTCAGTTCGGAGCGACCGCGCGAGATGTGGTCGCAGCGTCCTGGTTGCGTTTCTGGAAGCGCTGTTCGAATGCTTGCTGCAGGGCATCGTCGAGATCTTCCGCCCGTCCGATGAGCCAGCGCCGGTACAGCTTTTCCGTGGCGTCGGGGTCATCTGGGGAAACCGGCGCGGCGAGAGATTCGCCGAAGGCGATCTCGACGAGCGGATGGACTTGGGTGCCACGGTTGGCTTCGAGGACGCTCGTGACGAACGGGCCGACAATGCCGCTGATGGCATCATCGAGCTTGCCGATCGCGTTCGGCAGCTCGGCGATGGGGGCGGTTCGGAGAAACCGTTGGGCATCCAGTAGTGGCAGGAGCTGTTCGAGGCTGAGGCTGATGCTGGATGCGCCTGGCTCGAACGCGGGAGTGTCGGACTCGACCGGCACCGGTGGCCGACGGTCGTAGTAGGCGGCCCGCGCTGAGCCCTCCTGCCATCCGAGGCCGGTGTCGAACTTGGCGAAGGTACTCGGCCGCACATTGGCCGACAGCTCGCAACGGTCGGCCCGCTGCTGGGCAGGGACCGCTGGTCCGCCGCGCTGGTGCACCTCCGGCATCGTCAGATTGCCCAGCTGCTGACGCCGCTCGCGCACCATCCGGGCGAAGAACTCGTCGTGGGCTCCCATGAGCAGAACTGTACCCGTAAAGTTCGGAAAAGTCGCCATCAGGAGCCAAATCCCTCGGCATCCAGAGAAAAGTTACTGTTTTATTCTTGAAAAGTTCGAGATACGTGCATAGTTTGGGTGGTGTATCTCACGACTTGGTGGGAGGAGGGGCCGCCCCGGGGTCGTGACCGACGCAGAGAGCGAGGTAAGTCATGACTACATCGATGAACAGCCGTTCGGATGCTGCGGTGTCCGGCGCGGCGGTGGTGGCGGCAGCGCGTGCTGCCGGAGGGGGCCGTAGCTCCTCCGTGGGGATCTGGGTGATCTGGATGCGCGGCAGGCGAGTGGTGAGTTGCGAGGCGGTGTTCCGGCTCGACCAGGACATTCCAGCGTGCCGACCGGACGGGGTCGACGCTGCGGTGGTGGTTGTCGTCGCGCCGTCGCGGTTGGCCGACCCGGTGATCGGCCGTGCTGAGGTCATTGTCGACTACCTCGACGGGCAAGGCGTCGATGTTCGTGTGGTACACGCCTGCGCCTTGCATCCAGGGGCGTTGTGGACCTCGTTGCGCGGTCCTGCGGTCGGTGGGGTCATCGGGGCGACCGGACCGGTGGTGCACTCGTCTCGGAGGCATCGGTGGCTACCTGGATTCGGAGCCTGTGCAGGGCATCGTCTAGCGATGGCCGCGCTTGTCCCGTTGGCGGCGGCGGTGTTCGCAGCACCGGTTGCGCATGCGGGTCCAGTGGGTCAGCCGGGAGTGATCTCGGACCCCCGGCCAGGACAAGCGGGCGTCGTAGGCCCCGTGGTTCCGGAACCGCGGACCAGGACCATTCCTGTCGGGCCGGACCGGTCGACTCCCGATGAGAAGACCGATACCCCGGCGCCCGCTCAGATGCCGGCCCCGATCTCACCGGCACCCCAGGTCCTGCCCGAGCCGGAGGCCGTTCCCGAGCCCCGGATAGTTCCTGAACCCCACGTGTGGTCGGAGCCCCCGTCGGTGTCCCGGCCCGAAATGGGCTATGAGCCGCAGGTGGCGATCGAGCCGCAGGTGGCTGTGGAACCCGCGCAGCCAGTGGTCGAGGTATACCCGCAGCCGGGCACCAGCGACGGTTACGCCGAGGTGCAGGCGTCGGTGGTGGGCGAGGATTCGCTGCATTTCGGTGGGGTGAGTGTGCCGCGGCCAGAGGGGATGTCATCCGAGGTCGCGCAACGGGAACGCGACTGGAACGACATCGTGGTCGCCGAGGCCGCCGAGGTCTTGGATCAGGCTGGGCTGGCGGACCCTGATGTGGATGCTGCGCTAGGTGTCGGCACTGAGCCTGTGCCGCTCCCGGTGGTGGTCGCGGAGGTCGAGGCCGCGGTACCCCAGCCGATCGTCGAAGAGGTGACGGCGGTGGTGGTCAGCGAACCTGTCGCCGACGTGGTCGAGACGGTCGAGTCCCAGGCCGCGCAGGTGCTCAACGACGTGCTGGCGCAATGGCCGCCGGCGCTCGGCTGACCAAGCGGGGTGCATCGGTGATGAGAAGAATCGACCCCCAGGACGAGTCGAACGATGACCGGCAGATCGTGCTCGACGGGCCGCCGCCGACCGAAATAGCCGAATGGCTGGCCTCCGCCGGTGCACCCGATACCGCGGAAGATCGACGCTGGCTGACTTCCGAGTACCGCACCGGCGGGCCGGGTAGGGCGCGAGCCGTCCTGGGCGGCGTGGTGATGCTCGCTGTGGTCGCTGCCACCGTGGTGGTGGCAACCATGCTCATCTCCGGCATCGACGGCGTAGACCACGGTGTTGACGTGCCGATGTCTCTCACCGTCGCGCTTTCGCTTTCTCCCGGTGGCCTCGAACACGCACTCACCGTCACCGGGAGCACCGCCGCTTGTGGTCCCGAAACCATCGAGGCCACCGAAGCCGTAGCCGGGCCTCGCCCCCTACGGCCGGCCACCGGCGCAGCGGCAATTGCTGCGTTCGAGGCCGCCTACTACCACGCCCGCGACGGCGTACTCGCTCGCGAAGTCGTCGCGGCCGACGCCGCGATATCGGATGCCGCCACCATCCAGGCCGGCATCGACTCGGCGCCGCTGGGCACCACCTACTGTGCCCGGATCCGCCGGTTGAACCCCGGCTTGTACGCGGTCGAGATCACCGACACCCCGCCCGGTGCGGCACCACGGGTGTGGCGGCAACGGATCTCCACCACACAACTCGACCGGCACTCGGTGATCACCGCGATCGTGTCCGAGTAGCCGGGCCCCATCCCTGTACCCCATCGTCGACCCAACGTGACGATTGGATCGGCGACCAACAACCAAAGGGGGCGGTGACCGTGCTGATCGCACTCACCGGACTGAATCCTCACACCGGAGTGACTACTACCGCGGTCGCCCTCGCCAACGCATGGCCGGGCACGAAACCCGCTGTCGTGGTGGAGGCGGATCCTGCCGGGGGACGACTCGCGCGACTCGCCGACGCCGACCCGCACCGCGGACTGGCCAGCCTTGCCGCTGCCACCACCCAGTCACCAGGAGATTCTCCGGTTTCGACACAGTTGTGGGAGCACGTCCAGACGCTGGGTTCGGGTGTGCCGTTCCTCGCCGCACCTCCAAGTGCCGATGCCATGGCAGCGACGCTGACGGCCCCGGTGAGCATGCCCGCCGCCGCAGTCCCAAGGCTGGCAGATCTGGTGGTCATCGCCGACTGCGGTCTCGCCGATCCGGCCTCGCCCGCCACTCCGATCGCCGCTGGCGCCGACGTTCTGATCGTCGTGGTCCGTGGCGACCTCGCCGACCCCGTCCGCGCCGGCCGGCGCGTCCGCGAGGTCACC
>NZ_BAFS01000413.1 GCF_000308415.1 Nocardia asiatica NBRC 100129
GCCTGATCAACGCGCCAGCGGCCCGGACCGGCAAAGGAATGGAGTCATCGATGAGACATCGGCGCAGCTGACTCTCGTGCTCGTCCTGATCGTGGAATTGCTTGGGCAGACTGTCCTTTCGTCGTGGGATGTCCATGTCGCCGATGAGGCGGCGTCGTCGGAGCCAGTCGAGAAACACGGCGATGACAGCGCGTTTGCCGGGGTTAGCGTCGAGCCAGGTGTCGATGTGGTGCTGCGTGAGCCCGCCCAGCGGAGTGTCGGTTGTGTCGAGCCATTGCAGGAACAGGCCAGCGGTGCGAATGCGGTGGCGGGCCTGCGCGGCCGCGGTCTCGCGGAAGGGTCTGCGATCGGCTCGCTGGCGGGCGCGGCGCATGACATGCCATTCGACAAAAGCTCGGATGACGGGCTGGTGGTGGCGCGGTAGGGCCGAGGTGGTGCGTTCGACCCAGAGTTGCAGCTGGGCCAGATTCTCGTTGCGGGGCTGCAGGATTCCGGTGGTGACCAGCAGGTCGCGGACTCGTCGAGTGCTGGGGTCTTGGGGCAGTTCATCGAGTGCTGCGTGGGAGATTGCGATCCGGTCGACGACGAGGCCCGCCAGCAGTCGTGAGGAAGCGCTGCGGTGGAGCCAGCAGAGCACTGATCCTGGATTCGCCGAGGTGAGGGCTTCGGCGAGCGGCTCGAGAGCAGGAACCAGCGTTCCGTCCTTGTCGGAGAGCAGGTCGCGAATTCGGTCGGTCGCGACGCAACGGTCGCAGCGGCCGTCGGCGATGTTGCGGCCTTCCTGCCCGCAGGTCCGGCAGGTGAGATTCATGTCGAATCCCGCGCAGGCCGCGCAGGTTTCGCCGGGTCCGACCAGCACTCTCGTGTGTCCGCAGGCGCTGCAGGCTGCAGGGTTTGCGCGTCGCTGGTAGTAACAGCGGTGACAGACCGGTCCTAATGGCCATGTCGTGTTCGTGCGTTCGATCACTCCGCAGAGCGTGCAGGCGCGGATCGGTCTGGGACTGCAAGAACTGCACTGGAATTTGCCGCCGCCGACTTTCCCGCCGTGGCGGTGCTGACCGCAGACGACGCAATCGCCCATGTTGCGGTAACAGCCGCGGCAGATGTCGGGGCGGCCGTTGCCGTCGGCGCGGGCGGCGATCGGACGGATCTGTCCGCAGATGCCGCAGAGCCTCGGTGGTGTGGTGTGGCAGGCGCGGCAGCTCGGTCCCTTCGAGCTGTAGGCGTGAACGGGCCGGGCGCGGCCGCAGTGCGAACACGGCTGTGTTCGTTTGGGAATGCATGTCTGGCAGAGTGCGTCGCCGTTGTCGAGCCGTTTTGCCGGCACCCGGATGCGGCCGCAGCCCGCGCATTCGGTGATGAACTCCGGGTCTTTGGTGTAGCAGCGGCGGCAGATCATCCCCTCGGAACGGCGAGCGACGAGTTCACCATCGGAATGGCAACGCGCGCAAGGACGCAACCGGACAACGCAGCGTCGGCAACATCGTCCCTCGGGGGTGAGGTTGTCCAGGATTCGGTCGGTCCGTCCGCAACGGGCGCAGCCCAGCAGCACGACCCTGTCGCCGAATCCTGCGGCCCCGATCGCTTTCAGCAGCCGCAGCAACGACATCGGGCAGTGCGGCGAGGGAGCCAGGAACGCGTCCGGATGCTCGGCGATATGACGATCCAACGCGTGTGCGCTGACCGAACTCCAGGCTTTGGCTTGCTCGAGCATGGTTTGCGCGGACTCCGCGATCAGGTCGGGGCCGATCGTCTGCCGGAGAACGCCGATCAGTCGCTCCCGCGCGGCGGCCAGGGCTCCCGGGCGGTGTCGTGGGCGGGTCACTGCTTGCCTGGCTTGCGTATCACCGTGCGGCGGACCGTGATTGGAGTCGGTTCCGCTTGTGCGCCAGCGGTTTTGCGGATTTGCTGATTGAGGACCTCGGGCTCGATGAGGTCGTTGGGGGTGCAGTCGAGGATGTCGCAGAGCGCGACCAGGACGTCCATGCTCAGCCGTTGCGGCGGGCTGGTGACCAGCCGATAGACCTGCTCACGCGACAACACGATGCCCCGTTCGGCCAGCAACGGGACCAGATTCGAGGTCTGGAACATCTGCTGATCGGCCATCAGATCCCGCAGCCGCCAGCGGTAACCCATCTTCTTGTTCATGCCATCACATCCCATTCGGCGCCGAGACGCCCTTTGAGTGAAGCGAGCAACAGCCGGTTGCGGAACTCGTCGGACACGCCGGTGTAGATCGCAGTCGTGGCCGCATGCGAATGACCGACTTGTTCCTGGACAAACCTTGGGGGATAACCGAATTCGGTCCAATGCGTCACCGAAGAGTGCCGTAAACAGTGGACATCGAGGTGCTCGTCGAGGCCCGCGGCGCGCTTGGCCGCGACGAACGCCTCGTTGATCGAGCGCGGCGACAGCCGGCCGACGCGTTCTGTAATCCAGAGTGCCGGATGCCGGCCCGGCGAGAACCGGGGCCGCAGATCGGTCAGCCAGTAGTCGAGAACCTCGACAATCCAGTCCATTTCCGGCACCAGCAGCACAGTGCGCCGCTTGGGCGGCGACCCTTTCGACGACTTGCCGTAGCGGACCATGACCGATCCGAATCCGTTGAACTGTGGCGCTTTTGGATTTCGGCGCAAGTCGACCAGGTCCAGTTTCGATGTCTCGGTGCGGCGTAGGCCGTAGGCGTAGACCGTTTTCAGCACCGCGGCGTCGCGGGCCGCACCGAGCGCGCCTTTCACGCCGCGCTCGACGATCCGGCCCGGCCTGGCATCGGCCGCGTCGAACAGGGCCTGGATCTCGTCGTAGCTCAGCGGGCGACGCCGCGGATCTCCCTCGTAGTCGACCCGGTGCAGGATCGAGTTGCCCTCGTGGAACACCTGCGCAGGCACCTCACCGAACCGCTCCTCACACACCCGAATCCAGCCGTAGCGGGCATCGAGCAGGAATTCCAGGAACAGGCTGATCATTACTTCGTAACCCCGCGCCGTCGACACCGCGCGCGGCGCATCGCCGCACCGCAGCTGATCGATGAACGCCTCGCCCTCGGCCGGAGTCCACTGCCACGGATACAAGCCGGTGAACGCGACCATCCGCCGGATCAGGCGCAAACGGGGCCCGATCGTCGAATCCTTCAGGTATCGAGCCGATTGCTGGCGGCGCCAGCCTTCCAGCATCGCCTCCAAAACCGCCGGAGCCGGGTCCAGATGGACCACGTTTCCCGCCAGTACCAACTGCGCCGAACCAGGTGGCTGCGAGGTCACATGAGCGTTGTAATCGATGCAACATTGATGTGCCGCGTGTCCAGGCGCAGTTGGGAGAGTCCGGACATCACCGACTCGCTCCACCGATCACCGCCCTGACCAGGTAATATCACGGTCTCGCATGTAACCAATTGTTGCGTTGGATGCAATTCCGCCTATTTGTTGCTGGCCAGATAGATGCCGTCGTCTTTGACCCAGATCAGCGACGGCGACCCCACGCCGGTGTTGTCGAAGGGCGGAAGCGAGTGTTCGGCGGCGGCCATGGCGTGCTCGGCGAGGTCGAGTACGTCGGCGCGGGGAAACCACAGTTTGGCGCAGGTCATCGCGGTGAGGTGTCCTTCCTGGTGGTGCCGGTATCGGTGGGCGGTGCCGCGGCGGATCGCTGGACCAGGCATCGCCAGATGCGCGCGCGGCTGCGGGTGGCGGGGGTGAGCGCGGTGAGCAGTGCCGGGTCCAGCCCGCGGTAATAGTCACTGCCCTCGATCTCGTGGCGGTGGGCCAGTTCGACCCGGACCCGGTCGCCGGACCCGCCGCTGCGGGCGAGGCGGTAGAGCAGCTGATGCGCGGTGACCTCGCCGGTGGTGTCGGCGATCGCGGCGGTCAACACCGTGTCCCAGCTGGTCGTGGCCCAGGCCGCGACCGTGTCGGCGGCCGGGGTGCGATCGCTGCGGAGCAACCGCTGCCCCTCGGGCAGGTGCTCGCGCAGATACGTCAGCGCGAAGGCGTCGATATCGGTGTCGGGGGGCACGGTGACCGCGACCGCGCGTGGTCCGGTGAGCCGATAGCGCGAAGCGAGCCGGTCCTCGGCCTCGACCCCGTCGAGCCAGTGCCTGCGGTCTCGGCCGAGCACGTATTCACCGCCGGGCGGGTCGTCGAAGGCGTCGATCAACTCGGCGCGGCAGGCCGGACTGCTGGCTTCGGCCAGGGTGGCGTCGCGGAAATCGCGCCAGTCGTCCCATTCCCAGCCGTGACCGGCATCGATCACCACCGATCGGCAGTCGGCGACGACGCCGTCGACATACACCGACACCCAGGTCTGGGCGGACGGGTCACGGACCACCACGACTTCCACGTTCGGATCCGGCATGATGTCTCTCCTTCCAGCTGCGGTCGATGGGTCATCGGCGCAGGTAGCGTGGGCGGGAGCGGGAGTAGCGCAGCCCGTTGGCGATAGTGCGATCCGCCTCGCTGCTGGTGAAGCCCTCGACCCCGACGTGCACCGCGGCGGCGTCCGCGAGCACGGTGCGGGCGTGGTGTTCGCTGATCTCGTCGGCGGCCACTAGCCGTCCCAGCACGAGCGCGGACCGGAACAGGGTGTGGTTGCGCAGATGGACTCGTGCGCTGGCGACGCGGTGGGCTTCCCCGGCGAGGATGGCCGCGAGGTAGGCGTCCGGGTGCGTCGCACCCGCGCAGGACCGAATCGTGGGCGCGGGTGGTGGCGGGGTGAGCAGAACGACGAGCTCGGCAGGCAGTTCGGCGACGGGGTGGTCGGTGGCGACGATGTAGTCGCCGTGGCGGGTCCGTGATCCGGGCGCGATGACGTAGCCGCCGTGCCCGCGGGTGTCGATCCCGTCCCCGAGACGGCCGATGCTGCACGGCAACCGCGGCGTCTGCGGGGCCCGGTAGTAGAGGTGCCAGCCGTGTGGGGTCGCCACCGTCCACGTCACCGGCACCGGCGCGCTCGAGCGTGCGTCGAGCCGGGCCACGGCGTCGGCGAATCCGGTGGCGGGCGGGCTCATATGGCGGGGGTCGAGGTCGATCACGCACAACCCGGCCGGGCCGGTCGCGATCGCCACGTTGCGGGCCGGGTCCTGATCCCACCACCGGTTGATGCGGGCAGGGTCGGTGGAGGCGTGGTCGGGCCAGCGTTTGAACACCGGCGGCTTCTTTGCGCCGGGCCGGATCGGGAACACCGGCCACCCGCGCGCCGCGATGTCGAGAGCGGATGCCCGCAGGTCCACGACGTCGGCCTGCGCCGACGTGGCGGTCACCACCGCGGTCCCACGTGGCGGGCGGTGCGGGCGATCCACACTGCGGTGGCGTGCAACTCGCGCACGCGTGCACAGACCGCCTCGAGGGTGGCAGGCGGGTCGGGGTCGGCGGGCAGGCGCGGGTAGTCGAGATGGTCGGCGCGCAGCAGTAGATGCCAGGACAAGCTCATCTGGTCGAACACGCGCACGGTGGCGCGGAAGCCGCCGTCGGCCTCGACGGTGACGGTGATGTCGGCGGGCTGGGCGTCGACCAGGCACAGGCTGCGGGCGCGATAGCCGTTGTCGTCGGTGCGGGCCAGGGCGTCGATGGCGGGTTCGTCGGGGGTGCGCACAACTGACTCCTTCGGAGAAGGCCGGAGAAGGCCGGGACGCGGCCCCGGTGCGCCCGAAACTCTTCCGGGCGCACCGGGACCGCGGGGATGCCGAGACGGTCAGGCCGCGTCGGGCAGGTCCTGCTCGTTGGCCTCGGTCTCCTCGTCCGCGTTGAGATCAACGACGCCATCGGCCCTGGTGTCGCCGGGTTCGCCGGTGGCGGTGGGGTTGTCGATGTCGATGTCGACGGCCTTGATCTCGCCGAGGGCGGCGAGTTCGACCGGGACCAGCGGGTAGCCGAGTTCGCGCAGGAAGCTCAGGTAGCGGCGTACGGCGGATTCGGTGTAGCGCCACAGGTCCTTGTCGGCGCGGTGCTCGTAGCCACCCAGCACCAGCGCGAGCGCGATGACCTGGGCGCGGGCGGGTTTGGTGGTGTCGAGGGTGGCGAGCATGTCGAGGCGGGACCGGTAGCCCTCGATGCCCAGCAGCTTGAGCGCGGAGTCGAAGGCGTGGTACTCGCCGGTCAGTCCCGGATCGGCCAGCAGGGACCGGGTCATGAACAACGCGGCTTGGGTAGGCGGGGTCTTGCGGGCCAGCAGCCGGGTGACGAACTCGATACGGGTCGCCTTGGCGGCCAGACCGAGCTTGTTGAGTTCGCGGACCCGCCGCCGCGCGGCCCGCTCGATCTCGGCCGCCTGCGCCGCGGCTTCGGCTGCCGCTTCGGCGGCGGCGCGCCGATCCGCGGCGACCTGCTCCTGATCGACCTGACCGAAACGGGTACCGCGCTCGCCGAGGTGCTCGCCCTCACCGACCTCACCGGCAGCGGTGTCGGTGTCGGTGTCGTCTGCGTTGTCGGGCTCGGTGTCGACGCGTTCGCGCAACCCTGTCGCATCCAACAGGTCGCGGGGCAGGAAGTACTCGCACAGCAGCTGGTCGCGCTGCTCGACTTCGCGCGCGTGGCGCAACCCCTCGGCGGGCTCGGCGTCGGGCTGATCGCGGGTATCCCAGTCCACGGTGTCGGGGTCGACGATATGGCCGGACTCGATTTCGACCCACACCTGTTCCTCGGCGATCTCGAACCACGCCAGCCACGCTTCGGGGTGGGCTCGGATGTGCTCGAATTCGACGGCGTTGCCGTCCGCGTCGATGAGTTCGCCCGCGCACAACAGTCCCATCTCGGCGTCATCGAGGTCGGGGTAGTCGGTGAGGATCCCGAGCCCGGCCTGGGCATACGGGAGGGCGTCGGCGAGGTAGGCGCGGCGTTCGGCGCGATCGGCGGCGATCCGGTTGGCCTCGTAGTCGAACACCCCGCTGCGGACGTTGAGCAGCCGCCGGACGGCGTCGAGGTCGCCGACGTTCTCGTATTCGGCGATGACCGCGGCGTGGGTCAGGTCGTACTGGTCGTCGTCGATCAGAGTGCGCGCGGTGGGCGAGGTACCGACCTTGCCGACGAGTTTGACCTCGTCGCGTTTGGTCTGCAACGCCTTCGCGACGCGGGTGACCGAGGCGCCGAGGTCGAGCATCGCCGCGATCCCGGCGGCGCGGTCGCTGTTGGTGAGCGGGATGCGGCGGTCGTTGAGGGTGATCTGTTCGGTGATGCGCTCGATCTCGGCCTCGTTGGTGTCCACGCTCGGGTCGAAATCGCGGATGTAGACCGGCACCTCGGGCAGTTCGTAGGCCAGCGCGGTCAGGGTTCGGACCTGCCCGTCGCGCACCACCAGACGGCCGTCGGGCATCCGGATCACCAGGATCGGGTCCCGGACACCGTGTTCGCGGATCGACTCGGTGACTTCCGGGTGGTCCTCGAGCTGGAAGGTCTCGCGCACGTTCTTGTCGATCTCGAGCAGGGCGGGATTCACGGTCGGGCCGGTGCACAACCGGTCGAGGGACCCGGGTGCCTCGTCGGTGTCGGCTTCGCCGGGGTCCGAGCCGCGGTGTTCGGTGTCGGTGGGGGCGGGACCGGGTGCCGGGTCGACAGCGGGGGCATGCTCGGCGATGTCGGTGTCGGTGGTGGGCGTGTCGGTGTCGGTGGGCATCGAGATGGGCTCCTATCGTGAAAGAGGCAGGGACCGGCCAGCTTTGGACTGGCTGGTCCCTGCCTCATGGGACGGGACTTCGATGGATGGGGCGAAAGCGGGGGCTAAGCGCCCGCGGGCCTGGTGAGGTTCGGGGGGTCGCCATCGATGACGATGTCGAGGTCGTCGCGGGCGATGGCGATCTCGGCATCGATGCCGCCGTGTTTGTGGTGCACGTCGCGGTAGCAGGCGCGGCACACGACCCCGGAGATCGAATCGGCGCTGCCCTTGCCGCTGGCGTGACAGCACGGTGTCAGCACCGCCGTGTGGTGAGTGGCGAATCTGATGACGACACAGCCTTCGGCGTCGAGGCCGAGGATGTCCTCGACAGCGTCGAAACCCGCGGGCAGTCGCAGCTCTCGCTTCTTCTTCGTCATGGGCAGATGTCCTTCCAGGGTTCGGAGGGGGTTCTGTCGGCGCGAAGCAACACGAGGTCGCGGTCGCCGCGCGATGTCGGTGACCGCGTGGCCGGTGGCGAGATCGGGGGACACCGCAACGGCCAGCGGTCCCGGGCCTGCGGATGTTGCTTCCGACCGCGTGCGGGCGGTCGGGACAGGGGTGCTACTTCTTGGGGCGGGGGGCGACGTTGATAGGGCGCAGGTACCGGGCGCCGTGCGGGGATTCGGGGTCGGTGTAGCCCCAGTGCTTGGCTTTCCAGTCCGGGTACTGCTCGCGCCAGCGGTCCACGGTGTCGGGGCCCAGCGCGGTCACCGCGCCGGCGGCGCCGAAGTGCTCGGCGGTGTCGAATTCGGTACGGGTCAGAACAACGGTTTCGGCCACGGGCGTAACTCCTTCGGAAAAGCAGGGACAGGGATATCGAGCGGGAGAGTGGTCCTCGGGTGCGGGTCAGACGAGGGTCATCGCGGTGAGGGCGAGGTCGTCGAGGTCGTCGGCGCGGTCGGGGTCGGGGATGGTCTGGGAGTAGCTGGTGACCGCGTTGGCGATCCCGGCGGCGGTGAGCTGTCCCCCGGCGATGAAGTGCGACAAAATCCCCGAGCGCTCGTCCTCGGTGAACCCGAGCTTCTTCGACACGACCTCGAGGGTGCGGTCGGGCTGGGTCACCGGGGTCCCGGCGTGGCGCTCGAGTTCTTCGACCCGGGCGGTCAGGAACTCCGGCGACATCCACTCCGAGACCTTGTCGCGGGTCTCGGCGGTGATAACCGCGAGCCGTTTACGCTGGGTGTCCCGCGACCAGGAGCGGGTGCCGCCGATTTCGAGGCGGTCCCCGACGTGGCGTTTGGTGAACGCGAACAACGGCAGCGTGAGCCCGTTGCCGCAGATCTGCACCACCAGCTCCGGCTTCAACGTGACCGCGTGGTGGCCGATCTCGGAGTTGGAGAACCGCAACCCGGCGAACACCACCGGCTCCGAACCGGGCCGGTAGCCGCGGCCCTCGCGGGCTGCCAGACGCCGCCCGGTCTCGATCTGCCCGGCCACACGACGGCGCTCGGCCTCGAGGTCGGGGTTGGCGAACGGGGTCCGATAGTTCTCCAGGAACGTCGGCGCGAGCGTGCGGATCTTCGGCGAATACACCTTGCAGTGCATCGAGGACTCCGACAGATCACACGAGCGCACCGTGACGTCGGTGTCGGCCAGGCGGATACCGTCGAGCACCGCGGTGAGCACGTCGAGGTTGTCGATGATCCCGTAGCGGTCCGACAGCACCGCCCGCAACACCCCCGGCTCACCGGGCGTGGAGGAGGTGAACAGGCGCAGCAGGAACGAGCGCTCGTCCGGCCCGCCGGGCAGGCGCGGATCGGTCGGGCCGTGCAGCAGGCCGTTGACGTTGGCGTCGTAGAGGTCGGTGCGCTGGATCTCCCGCAGCGACTTGAGGTATCCGGCGGGGATCTTCAGCTTCGACCCCAGATGCGAATCCGCGGCACCGGTCGGCCGATACAGGCCATCGACAGGGGTGACGCCGCGGTCGTCGAGGACCGGCTCCACCCCCGACAGCTGCAACAGCCCGTCGCAGGCGCGCAGCGCCGACGCGGGGGCCAGGACGTCGAGTTTGGCGGCCTGCTGATCGTTGAGCAGACCGACGAGGTCTCCCAACTCGGCGTGACGCACACACGAGGCGATCGACATGACGGTGTATTCCTCTCTGGGACAGGCGTATACGACGCGACACCCACCGGGTGCGGCGGGTGTCACGTGCAGGAAGGGGCGCAAGGGCAGTTGCAGGGATCACAGACAGCACGGGCCGATTCGAGCGCCTCGCCATAGGCGAAGGCGTCGGGCGCGTGAGGTCGCTCGAGCGCGGTGACCTGCGTGCGCCTCGGGCTGGTGAGTGCGGTTCAGGTGTCAGGGGTGAGCGGGTCGGCCTCGGCCGCTACGTCGAAGACGAGGTTGTCGATCTGTTGGATGAGTTCGTCGACGGCGTCGAGCTGTTCGGAGGTGAGGCCGGGAATCCGCACGATCGCGGTGGTGCCGAAGGAATCCTTGTCCTGCCGGCCCGCCTCGGCGTCGGCCTCGGTGTCGAAGGCATGCAGGTAGAACTCTCTGCTCGCGCCGCCCTGCTGGATGTAGACGAAGGATGTCTTCGCAGCCGCAGCACCCGCGAGCCATGCGGACAGGCGCCGGATCGGGTGCAGAATGTGATACGCCCGGTCCTGCGGGTCGCACTCGTCGTAGTCGCGTTCCTCCCCGATCTCCGCATAGGCCAGGACCGCACGCAGGTCCGCCAGCACTGCAGGTGTGAGGGTCAGGTCGGTGTCGAGCATCATTGAAACTCCTCGGGTGGCTGCGATCAGCAGTACGGATCGGCGCGGGTCAGTTCTGCTGGCGCAGGGTCTGCACGAGCGCCCAGGCCGCGTCGGCCTCGGCGCGGGCGGCGGCCAGACGCCGGTAGCCGCGCTGCTGGAGCACGTCGATGGTCCCGAGTGCGGTGGCGGCGTCTTGGCGGCGCGCATCGGCGCAGAAGTGGCGATGGCGGGCGGCACGGTCGTCGGTGAGGAACTCGGCGGTGATCGCGATGACGGTGTCGGACACCAGTTCCCGCAGGTCCGCATCGGCGGTGGTGAGTGGATGGCCCAGTTCGAGGTGCAGGCGTCCGGGCTCGCCCAGGCACACCGCGGCCGCGGCCCCGCGGCCGGGCTCTCGGGGGACGAACCGGGCCAGTACCCGCGGGTTGCCCAGGGGCTCGCCGTGGGCGCGCAGGCCGAAGAACCGCACGATCACCATCGACCGGCGTTCGGGGATGCCGTCGACCAGGACGGTGTGTTCGCCCATGTCGGTGAACACCGTCCCGGTCAGGGGTGCCTCGTCGGTGCGGAACAGCGTGTAGGAGGCCCCGTAATCGGTGGAGTTCGTGTCGGTGCTGAGGCTGAAACCTGGTGTGGGCATGACGAATCCGGGCTCCTGTCCAATCGGCGGGTACGAGGGGCTGGCGGTTTTTCAGCTGGCGCGGGTGGCCCGGTCCCACGGCGCCACCACGGCACCGGCGCGTGCTCGGCTGCGGGCGCGTCGGTGGCGCGCGAGGGCGGTGTCACCGAACTCGGTGGTGACGATCTCGGTGCGCGGTGCGGGCTGATGCCAGTACGGGTCGTGGAAGGCGGTGTCGACACTGCATCCGGGCTCGAGGACGATGCCGGTGCCGGAGGAGAAACGCTTGTATTCGGCGTCGCCTTGCCCTTGGAGCATCTCCTGGCTTCCGCTGTAGTGGAAAGGCGCCGAGGTCTGCGGCACCAGAAAAACGCCGTGGCGGGCCAGGTGCGAGGCGAGTGCGATGACGTGGTATTCGAAGCGGGGTCCGCGGTAGCCGGGGGCGTTGCCGGTACGGGGGCGGGGGCCGAAGGGCGGGTTGGCGATCGCGGTGTCGAACAATCGCCACCGCTGCCGCCCCACCTCGAACACATCGGCGCAGACCCAGGTGGCCTCCGGAACCAGCTTCATCCCGACCGCCACGAACTCGGGATCCGATTCCACGCATACGATTTCGCGCGCGGGCAGCCCACGAGCCTGCTCGAGGGGGTTGCGGCAGGCGAAGGCGAGCGCGCCGATCCCGGCGCACAGGTCGATCACCCGATTGCCGACCACGTCCAGGGACATGCAGTCGGCCAGATCCGTCGGAGTGAAGAACGTGCCCTCGACGGGGCGGGCCTGGCTGGCCGACTCCTGATAGTGGGCCAGGACGAAGCGTTTTTCCTCCTCGTCCAGGTCGCGGCGTAGACCGGCCAACCCGAGCGCTTCGCGATGCGCGGTGGCCTCGGCACGAGTGAGTCTGCCCATGAGAGATCAACCTCCGAACACAGGAAAGACGCCGCACCCGAGCCGGGTCCGGCGAAAAGGGGAATGGACGAGGAAACGGAGCCGGCCCTGACCGGAATGCGCTCAGGAGGCGGGCCGAAGTTCAGGTCCGCGCGGTGGGTGGCGCGGACTCGCCGGTGCGTGCAGGATCTCGAATTCACGCAGGGCCCACCCAGGGGCCGCACGCAGTTCGCGGCTGTCGATCTCCACGCCGGTGTCGGTGATCCGGGCGCGCCGCCAGAGGGTCGGGGAGCACACCAGGACCTGCTGCACGGCGCCGATGCCGTGGCCGTAGGTGTAGGCGCGGTCCAGGCGTATGACCGCGCCGACCGTCCGGCGGGCGGTGGCGAGGGCGCGGTGGTGGCGCAGCGCGTCGGCCCGCCACTGGCAGGCGTCGGGATGGTCGGTGGGGGTGAGCGCGTCGAGCACGCGGCGGGTGACGCCGTGGTGATCGCCGGGGCCTTCGGTCTCGTGCAGGTGCTTGACGACGATCTCGGAGACACCGCCGCGGTGGTGGCGCTGGTAGAGCAGCACGTGCGCAGACACCGTCACCGGTGTGGTGATGTCGGCGATCGCGGCGTAGAGGGCATAGGACCAGCCGCCGTGGCGGCGGCCGGTGCCCAGCGCGGCGCGGCAGTGCGCGACCAGCAGGTGCCCGGTGGGCAGGTTCTGGCGCAGGTTGTCCAGTACGAAGCGGTGGGTGTCGGTATCGACCGGCACCCGGAACCCGGTCGAACCCATGCGATCTCCTCGCAAGTGGGCGCCCGCGGGCGCGGGGTGGTCAGGAGTGTCTGGGATGACGTCGCTCAGCCGTTGTTCGGCGGCGTCGACGAGGTCGGCGAGCAACGAGTCGATGCCGTCGCTCGTGCGCGATGCCACCGGGGTCAGCGGTTGTCGTCGCCGAGGTACAGGGCGTGCTCCTCCTCGACCTCGCCGCGGTTGAGGACTGCACGCAGTTGCCGGACCCGGGCGGGACCGAGGTTGTGGGCGATGCGCATTCCTGGCGATGCCGGGCAGGCCGCAGCGGATCCGGGCTGCTCGACCGAGAGGGATTCGAGCCAGGTCAGGACTGCCCGCAGATCGGTGAGGGTGACGACGGTGATGCCCTCGACCTGGTCGAGATCGTCGGTGTTCTCCGGTGTCGCGGTCACGACGTAGCGGAATTCGGTGCGCGCTGCCGCCGCGACAACGGTGGCGATGGTGTCCGGCGGGCCAGCGGCGCGCAGGCGGCCGTCGAGGCCGAGTTCGGCGAGAAACAGGACGTGGTCGAGCAGCCCGCGCCAGGGCGGGTCGACGGCGAGCTGGTGGACGGTGACCGCGACCGCCAGATCGTGGTGGGGCCCGTGGCCGGTGCCGCCGACGCGGTAGAGGCGAAACTCCT
>NZ_BAFS01000412.1 GCF_000308415.1 Nocardia asiatica NBRC 100129
TACGCGGCCGAGGGCGTTGAGGGCGTCGGCTTCCCCGAGACGGTCTCCGAGGTCGCGGTAGATCTCGAAAGCTGTCTGGAGCAGGTCGCCAGCCTGCTCGTAGTCGTCGGCCAGGAACCGCAAGCGCCCAAGGTTTTTCAGGGCGTCGGCTTCGCCCGAGCGGTGGCAGAGGTCGCGGTAGAGGGTGAGCGCCTGCTGGTGAAGGTCGGTAGCCTGCTTGTAGTCCCCGGCGAGTCGGCGCAGGCGGCCGAGGGCGTTGAGCGCGTCGGCTTCTCCGAGACGGTCACCGAGGCCGCGTGTGGTGTCAGCGGCGCGCCGTTGCAGTCTCGCAGCCAGGGGCCATTCCCCGTCGAACTCCAGCAACCTCGCCACTGATCCGGTTAGCGCAACCATTCGTGCGAGGTCACGACTGGCGGTATGGTCCAGGCAGGCCAACAGGTTGTCTCTCTCGGTGCGCAGCCAGGTGAGCGCCTGCAGTTGGTCGCCGAATTCCGGCACCAGGGCATCCCGCGTTGCAGCAGATACGATCGCGTGGTCGGTACCGGTGCGGGTGGACCACGCCGGCCACCGGTCCGCGTGGGCGGCGGTGTGCTGGTAGTAGTCCAGCAGCCGGTGCTCCGCGCCGGTAGTGTCGGCCTCCGAGTCGGTGGTGGTTAGGCTGTTGGCGTAGGAGCGCAGCAGATCGTGCAGCCAATACCGGCCTCGGCTGGTTTCGTTGAGCAGATGGTCGTGGTAGAGAGCCAGCAGTTCACGCCGAGCGGTTGCAACATCCACGTCGACCAGCGCCGCCACTGCATAGGCGTCCAGCTCACGGCCGGGGTGCAGCCCCAGACGCCGGAACACCTGCTGTCGCTGCGGTGGAAGGGCACGATACGACAGGTCGAACGCGGCGCGCACGGCTGGGGCGTCGTCGTCCAGCGCGGCCAGCCGATCCGCCGCAGCTTCAACCTCACCGGCGTAGTCGTCGAGGTCGGCTGCCGCCCACGTCCTGTGGTGCGCAAGTTGTCCGGCGAGCAGTACGATCGCCAGCGGCAGACACCCGCATACGTCGGCAATGCGAGCCGCAGCGTGACGTTCGGTCTCGTCGGTGGCGTCGCGGCCGGTAACGGTGAAGACCAGATCCACCGCCGCGGGTGGGTCGAGAACCTCTAGCGCCAAGGGGTTGGTATCCGGCAGAGTGAGCCGGTGCCGACTGGTGACCAGAGTTAGGCATCCTGATCCGCTCGGCAGTAATGGCTCGATCTGTTCCCGGTCGGCTGCGTCGTCGAGCACCAGCAGCATCTTCCGACCAGCAAGCAGATGACGCCACAGGTCGCGACGCTCGGCCACCGTATCGGGTAGGTGGCGCGGGTCGGTACCGATTGCGATCAACAACCTGGCCAGTACCTCCGCCGGATCTGCTGCCGGTTGTCCAGGAGTATGGGCGTGCAACTGGACGAAGTACTGCCCATCGGGAAACCTCGGTGCCAGTTGGTGGGCCGCGTGGACAGCGAGGGTGGTTTTGCCGATACCGGCCATCCCGTTGATCGCATGGATCGCTACTACCCGCCCCCCGCTGGCGGCGTTCAGGATCTGCCGCAATTCCCGGTCACGACCCAAGAAATCACGCGGAAGGGCGGGAAGACTCGATGTGACGGGCTCCCGCGGCGGCGGCGGTTGCGTCGTGACCACCTGGATCGGTTGGTCACCGCCGACATGCACGGGCGCCGGGGTAGCACCGATCGCAACGGTCTGGGCGACCACCCCGGCGAGACTGATCCCCCCTGGCAACTGGTGGTGCGACGCGGGCGGCGTGGGGGCTACCGGCGCGCCGAGGAAGGGTCCTGCGGCTCAGACTTGCCCGCGTTCACCGAACCGATCTCGATATCGCCTACAAACGAGCCCCCCACGACCCGCACCCCCGTCCCGGTCGACCGCACCTCCCGTATCCGCAACGCCGCCGCGGATACCCGCTCCAAATCCACACCCACCGCAGCCCCAGCCGCCGCCTCGTGCGCGCGCACGGCGGCAAGCAACGCCTGCGCCGCCACCAGCAATTCCTGATCATTCTCAGCGCCAGCACGATGGAGATCCTCGACCAGGACCGTACGTCGAGCAACCGAATCGGGTTGCTGCTCCACCGATTCCACACCCGATAGCCCGACACGACCTGACACCAGAGCCTTCAACTTCGCATAGGCATCAGTCACCGCCTGCTTTGCGGTATCGCTCAACCCCGCCACCGCGCCCACCGCTACCGCCTCGGCCACGATCGCCGGCACCGTCTCCAACACGAGATTCCCTCCCAGCACCCCACCCCGCGCGATACCCGGCGAGGTCATCGACGTTCTGACCGCCGGATTCTACGCCGCTCACCCGGCAGCCGAGCCGATACCGCATCCGCGGCTGGGCGGATTTTGGCAGCGCCGACAGATTGGGTCGTGGATCAGCCTGCGATGTCGGCATCGAGTTGCCATGGATGCAGGCGATGACGAAACCACGACACGACGAATCGAAGACCGTTGATAGCGCCCACAGCGGGTCCGCCTCCACCGTCGGACCATGTGGAATCCACACTTGGTGGTGGCCCGACGCCGGCAAGTACAGGAGGCGCTATAAGGGTGCTGGGACCGCGGCAGCAAGATGATGCACAAAAACCGATAGCCTGGCCAGGTCGAATGATCGAGCCTGTGACCATGCGAACTCTGTTCCCGGTTCTAGATCGGGACGTCGTAAGCCTAGGCTCTCCCATCGGGCAACGATGCGAGCGAACCCGTTCGACGGGCCGTCGTCGTCTTCAAGGATCGCTAGAGCTAGTCGCTGCAACGTCGATGACGCTTGTTCGTGAAGCGCAACTATCGCCGCATCCCACCACCGATCGCCATTAAACCCTGACACGAGAGCAGCGCGAACATAATCAATAGGCAGCCTGTCGCACAGAAGAACGTACGCTTGCACAATCTCGCTGTGTTCACGTTCGGTCATCAAATGTAGGTCGATCATATTCGGCAGGTCCGGCCAGTGATCGCATATGGCGATATCGTCCGCAAGCTTCCGCGGAAGCCCGTGTGAGGCTGGATCAGAGCCTGACACCTGTTCCTTACAGGAACTCAAAATGGTTCGTTTCAAGCGCTTCATATGCCTGGAATAAAGGTTGATATCATCCCCAAGACCGATCGGCTGGGGGCGATTACGGAGAAACCAGCGCGTCGTTCCGTCGAGGCAGGCCCGGACTCGCAGCGCAAGCCGTACCTTGGCGTGTTCAGGCAATGTGCATCTCCATATCTCCGAACTGATGCGCCGAAGGTCCATCAGTTCAGTTGCAACTTCGAATGCTTGCGCGATATCGGCGGTCGTGGCTGAAGTATGTTCGGCGATCCTCTTGACGAACCCGATCCCACCGAGGTGGATCATGTCGCAGGAAATCAGCTGGGCGCCTATGTGCTTGAGATGGGGATGTTTCTGGAGGCTCACCCTGGCCTTGAGATCACCGCGAGCGATTTCCGTCGGGAAGTATTCAGGCAGAAGGTGTACCCATAGCCGGGTCGGTGGATCAACGGAATTCGATATTTCGATACATGTCCTGATCTCTTCACATGCTGCTAATTGTGCTAATTCCCACACGGTCAGACCGCGTCCACGCTGGGCTCGGCGGCGGATTTCGACGATCGAGGGGAACTCCTCCGTAGGCCAAGGTGCCTTGCCCGAGTATCGCCAGTCATCCGCCATACGAGCATAAACTTTAGCGCCGTCTGATTGCTCGTATTCGGCCGTGCGCAATGCCCGACTCCGCTTTATCGCGGAGTTCAATCTATAGTCAGCCGAAGCACGCAATATGAGCTCTTCATTTCCTGACTCATTATATCTGACAGAGTTTTCGCTCAGTTGTGTCAGAATGAATCTGATATTCCATTCGTAATCGAGAGCGGCAGTGGTTGCCTCGGGATGCTCCGGCTCGAACCGTTCGAACCGGCCTCCGGCCGCGCAGAATTCGATTTGACCACGGGGTGTAGTGATGCGATTTCCGGACTCGCAGATAACAGCAGCGCGAACCGACAAAACATTGATTCGGGGACTTTCGTCGGACAAGCGATCTGTATCGTTTTCGAATTCATCGGATGCCTTCAGGAGCAGTCGAGTGCCACCGTTCAGCAGCACATCGACTGGGGCGCATAAAATGGCTTCTATGAGGTCATCAGGTCTAATTTCCTCTATTTCCGATTGTAAGTCGAGTGCTACATTGGCCTGTGGGCTGATCGGAATCAGCGCTGACGTTCGTGACCAAACTCCACCACCTCGGCTTATTAGATTCCTGCCATAGGCTTGCCATGAACCGTTGGGAGTCCCGAAGATGCGCTGACGCTCTCTAGCTGCGATAAGTGCGGTTGGATCAGGATCAATGAACACGTACTCGTCGTCGAAAGCTGCGACCAGGCGCATACGATCCGAGAGAAGCGGACCGGGACTCGCGTCGCCGCTGATGTATCCTACGCCAACGGCCGTGAAATCTTCGGCCGGAAGTTCGATGTCTTTGTCTCTGAAGAAACGTTTGTGTCGTGATTCGAGCCACATTGGATTGCGCGCCAGTGCCAGACCGGAGGCAGTGTTGCGGCCGCTTGAGCGCGGGATCGGATGATTCGCTCCACGTAGCTTTGCCTGCAATAGGGGAAAGAGTGTGGCCATCGAGATGAATTGATCTTGCGGCCGGGTGCCGGCGCGCAATACCTCAAGCAGCGCACCAGTGAATGCGGTGCATCCACCGCTGCCGGAGGCCGATGCAAAGTTGCGTGTCGTACCGGTCGCGGTGAGAACGTAGGCACCCTCGATGACCGTCTGCTCCTCAAGGTGCCCTTCTGGCAAATTTCCGAGATAGCCGTTCCCATGTGCCTTACCGCTGTAACAGCAGTCCAGGACTACCAGCTTGATATTCGCGGACGATCGCGCAATGTCGTCACGTATTGCCGAATAAGGTACTGTTGTATACTTCGCTTTGTCGGCGTGGGATGCCGAGTAGGTCAAGACGAGCTCATCGTTGACCGTCATGCCGTGACCGGCATAGTAAAAGAGCAATAAATCTTCCGCTTCCTCTACGGCGCTTGACAATGCATCGCCGAACGCTACCGGAGCTTCCGGGTTTAACTTCCTCACGATGTTTTGCAGGCCCGTCTGGGTTCTGAGAAACGTTTCGAGTTCTGTTAGGTTGTTTTCAACAGCAGGTAGTGGCGGAAATCCTGAATTGGGATCATACGCTGCCGTTCCGACAAGTACAGCTCGAGACTGTTGACTATTCGGAAGTCTCACCTTTTTCGGACCCCACTGCTATCTCGATCGCCCGCGCAACAGTGTCGATTGTTGCAGGCTTGACGTGGCCATCGACCTCTATTTCGGCACTCCCACCGGGACCTTTCACTGTGATCCTCAGACGCGATTTCCGAGTGATCCAGGCAGTTACGCATGCCGACAATGCCGCAGTCACGCTTGGTTCCAGGACCAGCCTGATAACTTCTTCCGAACCCATGTCGTCGCCACGGGGCGGGGCATGGACGACAGCCTTTCTCACCTTTAGCAGCTCGTCGTCTTCCACGAGATGTCGGTACAGGGAGTTCAATTCATGAACAGTGTCGTCAGCCCCGCTCACATAGAGGTGCAACTCTGTCATCCCAGGGCTCGCTTCATCGCAAAATATCCTCAAGTTTCGTTGCGCTCGGGGAGTTCATTACCTTCTGCTTCTTCAGGCTCTAGCTACAGGATAGCGTCCGAAGGGTGACGCAGCGACGGTACGTCGAGCGAATGCGGTTGAGAGCGTGGAAGTTCCGTGACAAGTGGTCATCGGATCCTTCACGGGCTGGGGTGGGCTCCCGGAACGTTGTAGTCATGGCCGCGGTGGGCGGCCGCGATGAGGCCGAAGGGGGATGAGGGCGCATCCCCCATGCACCGGCGAATGGTTCGGCGTTGCCGCCAGCTGCGGACAGCACCAAGACCATCTGCGCCGAAGTCCACGTCAACTCCACATCGCCCCAGTCCGGCCGCGCCACCGCTCGTTGGTGCCCGGGATGCCCTGGCGACCGCATCGGAGCACGACCCGCGACCTCCCGCACCCAAATCGACGGCCTTCCCACAACACCCTCCTGACCTCGGATGTTGCTTCCACCGATTGAACCTGCTGAATACAGCTCGGTGAAGTCTACCGAATCTCTTGCTCTGCACGGGCTCTTGGCATCCATCGGATCGGTCGGGATGCGTATGACAACGCGTTGGCCCAGTCGATCATCGGGCTGTTCAAGACCGAGGTCGTCAACCGGCAAGGGCCGTTCAAAACCCTCGCCGAGGTCGAGTACTCGCTCATGGAATGGGTCGACTGGTACAACAACGCCCGACTGGACTACCTGACCCCCGCCGAATACGAGAGCGCCTACTACGCTCAGCAAACACCACGCCGACCGGCGCTGGTCTGAAAACCAATCCGGTCTCGTACCCATGAGGGTTCACCCGCGGCTCGGCCGGGGCCCAGGCCGGGCCACGGATAGATGGTGAGCGAGGTAACGGTGAGATTCACGGTGCGCTCGACGACTCCGCGTTCTTCGATCGCCGCGGTCAGGTAGGCGTTGACGGCGCGGCCTCGGCCGGTCCAGGAGCGCAGGAGCGACGTCGTGGCCGCAGTTGTCCACGAGCCAGCCCAGCAATTGCCCGACCCGCTCGAGATGAGTCTTCCGAGGGGGCCGCGGAGGCCGTCTCGGTCGGCCAGCGCGGCGGCGAATCCGGCCAGCATCGGGTCGGCGCGGTCTGATCTAGAGAAGCCCCAGCAAGTCTTGGGCGTTGTTCTCCTCGACGTCCACGCGGAAACCCTTCGGGCAGTATCAGCACTGCGGTAGGCACCGACAGCGCCGCGTCGGAGATCAGCGGCGGATCGGGCTGCCAAGGTCGCCGCTGCTCTTCTGCCGGAGGGTGCGACGCCCCCGGGGAGCATGCCGCAGGAGGGCGGTGCTGGAGTGTTGTCCGGCCCCTGTCCGATGATGCCGGAGTTAAAATTTACAGTTGATGAACCGGCTCAGCCCCGGCCCTAGAGTGCCTTTCCACCTACCGGGAGTACCGGATGGCAGGCGTGGCCACTAGCGTGCGAGGGGGTGAGGTTCACCGGTGAGTGTGGCCAGTACGGTAGCGACCGTGGCCAGGCGGTGAACCGCGCCACCGAACTCGGCACCCACACGCCCCCGCTGCGACCGACACCCGCTGCCCACGACCTGCCCAGTCCGGGCTGCAGTCGATTCGCCGCATGCGACAGCCACGCCCTCGACCGCGCTGCCGACACTGTTGAGGAACTTGTCGAACCCGATCCCCACTTACGAGCCTTCCCCTGGTTGCGTGATGGCCGCGGCCTGCTGAGCGGCACCGGTATTCCAACCGGCCTGCGCGCCGGTGCCGTATCCGCCCAGATTCGCCAGTGCCTGCGGCCCGACCGCCGCCACCACCTGAACATTCGTGCTGATCTTGGTCATCGCCTCATCGAGCGAGGCAGCGCTGTAGTCGGGGTTGCGGGTCTGGTTGATTGCGTTGTCGGCCAGAGTGTCTTGCCAGGACCGGGTTTTGATCTCATCACCCGACAGATGCGGGTTGCCGACCAGATGCGTCCACATCTGCTTCATCGTGTCCGACGCCGCCTGGTCCATCATGTGATAGCGGCCCGCGGCCAAGCCCAGGATTTTGGCGATCTCGTTACCCGCCTGCACGAGATGCCGCACGCCCCACGACCAGCGTTCGGCGAACCGTTCCGTTGCCTGCTGTACGTTCTGGCGACCGGCCTGTATCGGCGACAGTGCCACCAACGAGAAGCCGCGTCCGCTCGCGCCGGTCTCCTTCACCCCCAAATCCGACAGCTCGCCGATGATCCCGTTGATCCCCTCCGCTGCCTTCACCAGCACCTGCGGATCAACATCGAGGTTCTCACCCACTAACCGCCGCCTTCCTCCACGGACACGACGACCGGTGGGAACGCCATCGGCGCCGCTCCCGCGACGTCGATGACCACGCCCGTCGGCCGCGTACACCGTGGCGTGAACTCCTCCACGATCCGTCTACCCAGCAGCGTGTGGTACCGGTAGTCACGATCCTGGGGGACACCGCGGGCGGTCATGTACCGGGCGAACTCCTCGACACTGGTGAACGCGCACACCCAATCAACACCACCGAACTCGCTGACGACCAACCGGCCGTCAGCGCTCATACCCACCACCAACACCGCATCCAAGAACGCTGTCCGCAACACCTCGGGTTGTCCGAAACCCGCGTAGAACGCCGCGATCTCCGACCGCAACACGCCACAAGTACTTTCCGCCGCCTCGATCGACACGAACAAGGGCACCTCGCTCACCGTGTCTCCGGCAATACTTCTGCATCAGCGCATCGTTCGGGCATTCCCGTCGGCTGCTCGGTCCGCAACACGGTCGGTGGCACTCGCACGACCTCACGCATACTTCGATCGGTCCGAAGCATCAAGGACATATCGCGCTCCTCCAGCCACATCCACGCAGTGCCTTCGAACATATAAGACGTGCCGACAGCCCAACCGGTTCCGCTCGAAGGCGACTACGCACCCGCAGTGAAGCAGCCGGGACTTCGCCGTCGAACCAGCACTCGGGTCAACGGCTGGCGCCAGCCGCCTGGCCGTCCTAATACTGCAACGGCAGTCAGTCCGGTAGCTTGCTGGCGTGGTTGTGGATGTTGTTGCAACGGAGCTGGATTCGCTGCACGCGAGGATCGGTGGCCGTTTCACGCGGTCGGAGCCGCGGGACCGGGCGCGGGAGTACGTGACCGGGCTGGTCGCAAGTCTGGAGCGCAAGAACGGGTGGACGCTGGCCGAGCAAGCTGGTGAGGTGAGCCCGGACGGGATGCAGCGATTGCTGCGGTGGGCGGACTGGGACATCGACGGCGTCCGCGACGACGTGCGTGGTTACGTGGCCGAGCGGCTCGGTGAGAAGGATGCGGTGCTGATCGCTGATGACACAGGGTTCCTGAAGAACGGCCTGCGGTCGGCGGGAGTGCAGCGCCAGTACTCCGGCACGGCCGGACGCACGGAGAACTGCCAGATAGGGGTGTTCCTGGCGTATGCCTCCCGCCACGGCCACGCCCTGGTCGATCGGGAGCTATATCTACCGGAGTCCTGGACCACCGACCGCGACCGCTGCCGGGCCGCCGGGATCCCCGACGAGGTCGAGTTCGCGACCAAGCCGCGGCTGGTGATGGCCATGCTGGAACGGGCGGTGTCGGCAAAGGTGCCGTTCGGGTGGTTCACCGCGGATGAAGCCTATGGTCAGGTCAAATACCTGCGGGTATGGCTCGAACAACACGACATCGCCCACGTCCTGGCCACTCGCCGCAACGACACCCTGGTCACGGGCATGTTCACCGAGGCCCGCGCTGACGAGCTGGTCGCCGCGCTCCCGGCACGAGCATGGCAGCGGATCTCCGCCGGTGCCGGTGCGCACGGACCCCGCGACTACGACTGGGCGCGGGTCCCGATCCGTATCGGCTGGGAACCCGGCCGCGGGCACTGGCTACTGGCCCGTCGCAGCATCACCGACCCCGGCGAGATCGCCTACTACGTCTGCTACGGGCCACGCCGGTCCACGATCGCTGATCTGGCGTGGATCGCGGGGTCGCGGTGGCGGATCGAGGAATGTTTCCAGCAGGCCAAGAACGAGGCGGGCCTGGACCACTACCAGGTCCGCAGCTGGCGGGCCTGGTATGCCCACATCACCCTGTCCATGCTCGCCCTGGCCTGGCTCGCCGGGGCGAAAGCCGTTGCCGCAAAAGGGGAACCACCGCCAGCGAAGAAGGCATGATCGGCCTCACGCTACCGGAGATCCGACGCCTGACCATCGCCCTGGCCCTGGCCCTGGCCCTGGCCCTGGGCAGCGCTCGCTGCGCCCGCCACGTGTGGGCCTGGTCGAACTGGCGCCGACGACGACAACACCAAGCCCGCCTATCCCACTACCGACGACGAGGACACCCACTCACCTGACTGCCGTTGCAGTACTAGCCGATGTTCACTGCGTGCTCGATGTTCGAAAGCTACCGCAAAAAGTGAGCAATCGTGGCGCGCAACCATCCAGATTTTATTCGAACGCTGTGACGAATGGCCTTCCGCCGCAGGTTGACGCCGTGATGCGCCCGGCGTCGTGAGGTGGGGCAAAGAAGAGTGGAAGGTGAGTTCGGGAGCCTCTTATCGTTGGACCGACCGATCATGGACCGCAGGTCGAATGCGTGCGGCGTGGGAGTTCTGCCGCGCGGCGGCCGAGCGCACCATCGGCCAGTAGAGCCGCAGCAACTGGGCGGAAGGGAGTCGACGATGACAACCAACGGGGCACTTCGGAATGGATCGACCGTCTCGGGCGAACCCATGGCGTTACCCACACGGGGCGTGCAGGGGGTGTCTCGGCAGCTGGCCAGGTACTCCATCGACAATGTGTCGACCGCCATGTTGCCCGGTGACGATGTCGCCCGGGTCTGCCTCGAGCTGTCGGTCAGCATGCTGGACGGGCAGGATATTCCGGCGAAGACCGGTCGGCTGGCCGATGCGGCAACCGAGTGGGCTCGGGAGGGCGTGCCGATCGACACGATCCTGCATGCCATCCATGAAGGATTGAAGCTGGGTATGGATCTCGTCTTCTCGAACGGGGCGGTGAAGGACTACGCCAATCTGGTGGACGGCATGAAACTGGTTGTGGAGACGCTCGACATCATGAGCGCCACTGTCGCCCGCGCTTACGTCCGTGAGTCCAAGGCGGCGGTGAGCGAGCACCACACCGCCGTCCACACGTTGACCTCCGCGCTGCTGGGGGGATACACCACCGCCGCAATGGTCCGCGCAGACGGAGTGGGCATCGCCGAGGAGTATTCGGTTCTGGCGGTAGAAGTTCCGAAACACCCGGACGAGCAGCATCCGATGCTCGACGGCAAGGTCGTCGCCCGCCGTAAACTGCGCCGCCTGCAGGCCGAACTCGCTACCCGCTGCGGCGAGCACGCACTCGCGCTGCTCAGTGTGGACGGCGGGACGATCCTGATCCCGACTGCGACGCTGAGCGATGAGCGCCTCGACGAACTGCTCGCCCAGTTGTCGGCGGCCGCGCGCGTACCGGTGACAGCGGTCGCTGTCACAGCGTCGGCTGCGTTGGTGCCCGGCGCAGCCGACCGCGCTCACGAACTGCTCGACACGGTGCGTCGGCTGCAATACGCCCCTGGTCTGTACCGTTTCGCCGATATGGCGCTGGAATACCAGCTGACCCGGCCGGGTCCGGGTCGTGAAGCTCTCGGGTCGCTGCTGGACTCCCTCGACGATCATCCCGAGCTGTTCCAAACCTTGCGGAGCTATATCAGCAACAACCTCAATCGCCAACGCACCGCCCGCTCGTTGCAGATCCACACCAACACCGCCCCCGCCCGTTCACGGAGCCCTCGACCACCTGGTCGAAGCCTCGGTCTGCCCCACCACCCGAGCAGGCTGGATGCCGACAACAGCTTCCCGATTGCCGATCAGTGTCCGGACACGACTTCCCCCATGCGAATAGGCACTCGTTTCTAGATCAGGGCAGGAACGCAAAAGGCCCACTTCCAGGTGCCACCTCAGGTGAGGGTAGTGACCTCCAGAGTGCCGTCGTGGAAGGCGGCTCGCAGCTGCTTCTTGTCGAACTTGCCGACGCTCGTCTTCGGTACCTCGTCGATGAATGTCCAGTGCTCGGGCAGTTGCCACTTGGCGAATGACGAGGTCAGGTGCGCGCGCAGATCGCGGGGGGTCACCTGGGCGCCGTCGCTGAGGACGACGGCGACCAGCGGCCGCTCGTCCCACACCTGGTCAGGCACGCCGATCACTGCGGCTTCGGACACCGCGGGGTGGGCCATGACGGCATTCTCCAGCTGTACGGAGGAGATCCACTCCCCGCCTGACTTGATCACATCCTTGGATCGGTCGGTCAAGCTCAGGTAGCCGTCCTGGGTGATCGAGCCGATGTCGCCGGTGCGCAGCCAGCCATCGCGGAACTTCTCGGGGTCGGCCGCGTCTGTGCCCTCCGGTACGAAGTAGCGCCCGGTGACCCACGGCCCGCGTACCTCGAGTTCGCCGAGCGAGCGTCCGTCCCAGGGCTGCACCTCGCCGCGGTCGTTCACCAGCCGGGCCTGCACGCCGGGCAGCAGTCGGCCTTGTGTGTAGCGGTAGCGCCAGGCGTCGTCGCCTTCGGCGGTCGGCGGTGCCCACGCGAGGCTGCCCAGTGGGGATGTCTCGGTCATCCCCCACGCCTGGATGATGTCGACGCCGTGCCTCTCGGCGAATGCGTCCATGAGTGCGGGTGGCACGGCAGAGCCGCCGACGACGACGTTACGCAGGTGCGTGACGTCCTGCGGGTGGCGGTCGAGCTGATCGAGGACGCCGATCCAGATGGTCGGGACGGCGGCGGCGAAGGTTGGCCGTTCCTGGGCGAGCAGCCGCACGAGGTCCGGGGCGTGAAGGTAGCGGTCCGGCAGTACGAGCGACGCGCCGGCCATGAGCGCCGCGTACGGAATACCCCAGGCCATCGCATGGAACATCGGGACGATCGTGAGCGCGTTGTCGTGCGGGGACAACGCCATTCCGTACGTCGCGCACACCTGCAGTGAATGCAGCCAGATCGAGCGGTGCGAGTACATGACGCCCTTGGGATCACCGGTCGTGCCGGAGGTGTAGCAGGACGCAGCGGCCGCGCGTTCGTCGAGTTCGGGCCAGTCGTACTCGTCGGGCTGCGCGGCGAGCAGGTCGTCGTAGCGATGGATGACGACCCCTGGCGGG
>NZ_BAFS01000411.1 GCF_000308415.1 Nocardia asiatica NBRC 100129
GGATGGCCCGACTTCGAAGAGGTCCTACGGTCGACCTTCGACCCCTCCGACGCCACACTCGACGTACTCGGCGACGACAGCCGCCCGACCTTGGCCCGTGCCTCGGAGATGAGCGCCGCGTTGCGCCGCTACGACGCCGGATACCACGCCGAATTGCAGTGGTGGACCGGACATGCGATCGCCGACGCGGGTGTGCCGAGCGAAGCGCTGGTCGCCCAGGAGGAGCGTCAGCGGGTAGGCGTGAGCCGCAAGTTCCCCTCCACCACCGGCGGTCGGCGCGGCGAGGTCACCGAGGACCATTCGAAAATCCTGGTGCTCTCCACCGACCGCGATACACCCGCGGAGTTGCTGCGCTGTGGTGAGGTGCTGTCCACGGTGTTGCTGGAATGCACCCTCGCCGGATTCGCGACCTGCCCGTTGACCCATCTGACCGAAGTGTCGCGCAGTCGCGCCGTGGTCCGCGAGCTGACCGGACACTCCGGTCTGCCGCAAGTCTTGATCCGCGTCGGTATCGCGCCCGAAGCACAGCGGAACGGTCCGGCGACGCCGCGCCGCCCGCTCAGCGAGATCCTCGACATGCCCGAATCCGACCGGACGCGGTGATCCGGCCCGCACACAGATCATTCGACCCGTCCGCGCGGGAGCGATCCCGTGACTCCCGGCCAAACCACTCGAACAGGCAGTGAACTATGTCGACTTATCCGGCCTTCCGAGGCCGACACAGTCAGCAACAGTCCGCAGAGCTTCTACCGCTCGCGGTTCCGGCGATGGTGATCGCCTCGGTAATGCTGATCGGAGCACTCGCGCGGCTGAGCGTGGTGTCCGGTTGGGCGCGCGACTACGGTTCCGGGCTGGTGTATTTCGCCCTCATCGTCTACCTGGCCCTCGCGCTTCGAATGTTGTGGTGGGGCGTCACGCTCTGGGGTACTCGCCTGGTCTACGAGCGAAATGGCATGTCGTGAACAGGGCACTTGCCGCCCTCAGGTCAGCGCTCGGCGGAGCGAGCACAGGCCGGTCGCACACCAGGTGCTCGACTTGGGGAGCCGCGGGGGAAGAGATCGCGCGTGTAATGCCCGGTGACGATTTGCTGGTCGATGCAGACATAGTCACGACTCGGGCGATCACGATCTGTACGGATGCCGACGCGATCTGGCCTTGGCTGGTGCAGATCGGCCCTGGCAGAGGCGGCGCGTACTCCTACGACTGGATCGAGAACATCCTCGGACTCGATATGCACAGCGCGCAGCAGATTCTTCCACAGTTCCAAAACCTGGCCGTCGGTGACTCTTTCGCTCTCGGCGCGTCGGGGCCCCGCATGCGCGTTGCCGTTCTGGATACCGGACGTGCCCTGGTTTTCGCTGCAGAGGACGGCCGCTGGGTATGGGCGTTCGGTCTCTACCCGATGGGTGGCACGACCCGGCTGGTCAGCCGCAACCGCATCGCTCTGACCGGTGCATCGCGGCTCACTCGCTTGCTGTACGCGCGCGTGATGGAGCCGGGCAGTCTACTGATGGAGCGGAAAATGCTGCTGGGCATAAAGCGGCGAGCGGAGCGGCACGGACCCGAACACCGGTCATTCGAGGTGACCAAGGGCCTCCAGCAGCGGGCGCAAGTCCCGTATCCCCGGCAGGGCGCACCGAGAACACTCGAAGTATGAGCGCCAACGACGCCCCGGCCGTACCGGTTCCCGATCGTCCTACCATTCTGGCTGCGCTGCGGCTCGCCGCCCGTGCGCCTTCGGTGCACAACACCCAGCCGTGGCGCTGGGTGTTCGACGGCGCCCGCCTGCACCTGTACACCGACGCCGACCGGCTGCTGTCCTCCACCGACCCGCACGGCCGCCAGCTGGTGATCAGCTGCGGGGCGATGCCGCACCACGCGCGCACCGCCTTCGCCGACCAGGGCTGGCACACCGACACGGTGCGTGTGCCCGACCGGCAGCGACCCGACCATCTCGCGGTGATCGAATTCCGGCCCTGGATCGACCCCCCCGATGGCATCCATACCCGGGCACTCGCCATCGAGCGGCGACGCACCGACCGGCTGCCGATGAGCGAACCCGACGGCCTCGCCGACCTCCTCCCCCGCCTGCGGATGCTCACCTCCCCGCACGAGGTGGAACTCAGCGTCCTGGACGACAGCGTCCGTCCTCGGCTGGCCGCCGCATCCGAGCAGGCCGGGGCTCTGCGCCGCCACGACTTGCTGTATCAGACCGAATTGGAGTGGTGGACAGGCCATTCGGACAATCCCGAGGGCGTGCCGGCCTCCGCGCTGGTGTCCGATGCCGAGAACGCCAGGGTCGGCGTCGGACGCGCATTCCCCCCGGCCCGGCATTCGATGCGCCGCGCACGACTGGAGGATCGCGCACGGCTGGTGGTACTCGGCACTCAGGGGAACTCGGTGACGCAGTGGCTGCACACCGGTGAGGCATTGTCGGCCGTACTCCTCGAGTGCACCGCCGCAGGGCTGGCGACCTGCGCACTGACCCACATCACCGAACTGCCCACAACCCGCAAACTGCTCGCCGGCCTGGTCCCCCGCCCGGCCGACCCCCAAGTGCTGATCCGGATCGGAACCGCGCCCGACGACGCGGACACCATCCCACCAACGCCCCGACGACCGATCGCGGACATCTTCACCGTCACCAGCCCACGCTGAACGGAGTCGCCGGAGCATCGGCCGAAAATCGGGCGGATCTCGCGGCGGGAGATCCGGCCGGGTCCGGTGACGGTGGTGTAGCGGATCGCGCACGCCCGCCCAGCTCGGACCGACCGGTTACCAGCCGCTACGTGTCCGCGGCACCCTGTTCCGACCTCGGCCTCCCGAGCTCTGCCCTCCGGTGATGCCGTCGGCCGACGCGCACAACGGGTCATCCGAAGGGGCGAGGCAGCGCGAAATCAGTCGAGACCGAAATATTCGAGACTTCTTTCCCGCAACATGTGCACGGCCTGCGTTCGGCGAACGCTCGGTGTGAAGGAATTTCTTCGCCATCGACCGGGCACGAAGGCAGGGGCTTGAAGCCTTGCGTAATGGTATCGAGAGCCGTCGACCAGAAATGTGTGCAGGGGCGATGCAACTTTTCATTTTCGCGGCAGGGACCAATGACGGATGAGCGCGGGTATTTCGGCCGTAGCGGCCGGCGCCGCAATCGAACGACGCTGAGAACCGGACGCTTGAACTGGAAAAGAACGGGAGCCGAGTTATGGGCGACTACGTGGCGGGATTCGAGGAATTGCGGCTCGCGGACGCGGACCGGGCCGGTGGCAAAGGCGCGAACTTGGGCGAACTGGTGGCGGCGAAGCTTCCGGTCCCGCCGGGATTCGTGATCCTGCGTGCCTGCTATGAGCAGGTGGTCTCCCACGGCCCCAACGGCCCGCAGTTGGATCGGCTACACGACCAGGCGCTTTATGCGGCCGACGACACCACCCTGGTGAGCCAACTGTGCGATCGGATGCGCGACCTGATCCATGAAACAATGCTCGACAACGGTGTCCGCGCCGCCGTCCTCAACGCTTATCACGCACTCGGCGACCAGGTGCTGGTGGCCGTGCGCTCCTCGGCGATCGGAGAGGACAGCGCCACTTCGTCCTTCGCCGGCATGAATATCTCTCGCACCAACGTGCGCGGTGACGAACAACTGCTCGCGACTGTCATCGACTGCTGGGCGTCGCTGTTCACACCTCGGGTGGTGACATACCGCGCTCGGCGCGGCATGCACGGCCGACCGGTCATGGCCGTCGTGGTCCAGCGCATGGTCACCTCGCGCACCGCGGGTGTCGCGTTCACCGCCGACCCCGCGACCGGGCGCCGGGATCGAGTCGTGATCGACGCCGCACGCGGCCAAGGGGAGGTCGTCGTCTCCGGCAGCGCCGAGCCCGACACCTATCTGTTCGACGCGGTAGGGCCCACACTGCTGGAAACACACATGGGTAAGCAGAGTTACGCGATCCTGGCCGGTCCGGACGGTGACCGGAGAGTCGAACTTCCCACGGGCGCGACCGGAACTCCGGTGCTCGACGAGCAGCAGGCGACGGAGGTGGCCCGACTCGCCCTGGCTGTTCAGCAACACCACGGAGGCAGACCACAGGACGTCGAATGGACCTTCGATGACGAGACCCTGTGGCTGGTACAGGCCCGCCCGATCACTGTGCTGGCCGATCACCCCGGCAAGCAGCCGAGAGACGACACCGGGCCGCACGGAGTGTTGGTGCGCGGGTTGGCCGCCGCCCCTGGCCTCGCGACCGGGGCGGTGCGTATCCTCTCCTCTCCCACCGAGGGGCACACACTGCAAGACGGCGAGATTCTGGTGGCTCCCATGACCAACCCTGACTGGCTGCCCACCCTCACTCGCGCCGCGGCTGTCGTCACCGACAGCGGCGGCATGACCTGTCATGCCGCCATCGTCGCCCGGGAACTAGGCGTACCCTGCGTGGTCGGTGCGCGCACCGCGACCACCACGCTCACCGCCGGCGCCCTCGTCACCGTGGACGGATCAACAGGCGAAATTCGGGCAGGACAGCCGGAACCGCACCCGCTTCGGGTGTCGGCCGCTGTGGAGACCGTCAACGCCACCGAGCCGACCGCGACCCACGTCTATGTCAATCTGGCCATTCCCGAAGCCGCCGAGCACGTCGCGAGAACCGATGTCGACGGCGTCGGCCTGCTGCGCGCGGAAACCCTACTGACTCAGGCGCTGGACGGCAGGCACCCGCGCGATCTGATCGCACGCGGCGAGGAGAACCGCTTCATCGAGAAGATGACCGACTCCCTGCTGCGCATCACCACCGCTTTCGCGCCACGTCCGGTGATCTACCGTGCGACCGACCTGCGCAGCAACGAGTTCCGCGCCCTCACCGGCGGCGCCGAATACGAACCCGTGGAACACAATCCGATGATCGGCTACCGCGGCTGCTACCGTTATATCCGCGAGCCCGAAATCTTCACCCTCGAGTTGACCGCCCTGGCTCGCGTACGCGAACGAACCCCGAATCTGCATTTGATGATCCCGTTCGTGCGTACTCGCTGGGAACTCGAGGCCTGCCTGCAGGTCGTCGATGACAGCCCGCTGGGCCGTCACCGCGGCCTGCATCGGTGGGTGATGGCCGAGGTACCGTCGGTCGTCCACTGGTTGCCCGAATACGTCGGCCTCGGCATCGATGGCGTTTCGATCGGCAGCAACGATCTCACCCAGCTGATGCTCGGTGTCGACCGCGACTCCGAACAATGCGCGGAACTCTTCGACGAATCCGACCCCGCCGTACTGGACGCGATCACCCGGATCATCAGCACCGCCCGCCGCCTGGGCATCACTTCCTCGCTGTGCGGTCAGGCGCCATCCAACCGTCCGGAGTTCGCCGAACACCTCGTCCGGTCGGGCATCACTTCCATCTCCGTCACACCCGACGCGGCTCCCGCGGCCCGGCGCGCAGTCGCCGCCGCCGAACGACGGCTGATCCTCGAACAAGCGCTCGCCGACCGCAACCGAGAGGCCCATCCCGGCTCCCACCGTTGATTCCAGGCCCGTGGAGGGCTCTCGGCATGGTCGTTCGGCCCGGCCCCAGTCCGCGAGTTCCTGGTGGGAAGCTGCGATGATCTGTGCCCGAAGCCAGGTCTTCGCAGGGTTCACCCTGTGACGCCGGACGGACCGCCGACATCGCTCGGGGTTGGTTGTTTTTCGATGAGCCGAATCCCGGATACGATATCGGGCTCGATCGTGATGACGCTGTCCATCACCCCTTCGACCCACGGCTGAAGCAACCGCTCATATCGCGCGATTCGCACCGAATCGGTAACCGTATGCGCCAATCCTGTCACCGAAACCGACCAGCCGACGCGCCGGATCACGTCGATGTCGTCGGCGGCGTAGGTGACAACCACGGGAGAATTGCCGCGTACGGCACCGGTCAGTCGGGAGGTGAGACGCGTGCGCACTACGATCAATCCGCCGTCGACCAGGTGATTCACCGGACGTATCGCAGGCAAGGCGTTACGAGTGTAGACGACTCGACCGAGGGGGACGGACGCCAGCAGGCGTAGCGCCTCGGCGCGGTCGAGATCCACGACATCACGCAGCGCGTCGCCCGCGGTTCCCGGATCAATCATGAGAGCCCTTTCACCACACCACGAGATTCGGCCCCCGCAGGCATCACAACCGCCAGGTCTCCGTCGTACCTGCGATACACCAGTCGCCCACGGCCACCGCGGGGATCGGTGTAGAACAGAAACGGAAGGCCGTATCGGCAGAGCCGGGCGGCGGCCTCTCGGTCGGTCAGTCGCGGTGCTGGTCGCGGCTGCACGGTGCAGGTCGGTAGCGCCTCGCATCGTTGGGGTATCACTTGATGTTGCCGGGCCAGCCGCACCCCGAACGGTCCCGCCCAGAAGACGACGGCGTCCTCACCAGTGTGGTCGTCGACGAACAGGTGAGCGTCGTAATCCATCGCGTCCATGATCCTGGCGGCCTCCGACGGATCGGTGACAATCAGATCGCATACCTTGCGTCGCACGATCGGCCGCTCCGGCGATACCAGCGCCAGCGGCGGACGAGCGGGGTCGGGCCAGTACCGGCATTCTCCTGCCCCGGCCAGCCGGGCCAACTGCCGATCAAGTCGCTCAGCTGCGCAGGTTGCGACGAATCGGCGTGGGCCGCTGATCTGAACCCGGGTCAGCGCATCGAGAACCGGGACGTTGACCTGCACGAGAGCCGGCTCGCCCGTACCTCGCACGGACAGGCGAACCCGCGCCGTTGCGGTGATGTGGTGACGTCGCAGCGCCCGGGTCAATACACGCGCCAGCCGACCCCTTTCGCAATCCATCACTTGCCCACGTGTCTCGATCGCGATCATCGAATCGATCGGGGGCGACAGCCGCTCGATCACTGGCACGGACTGGCCTCACTTTCTGGGACATTCGGATCAACTTTCATGCCATCAAGGGCAACCGATCGACACATAGGGCCGAAAGTCCATGACGCGCGGGCACATATTCTCCAACCAACTGCGCAACTGCCGATCTTCGTGCACCGACATCGCGCTGGCCGGCAGCACAGCGTGCTGCCGGGAGCCGGTCCGTCGTGACGCCAACCGGTCGTCCTGCCGGTCACCACTTACAATCGCGGGATCGGGACGTGGACGCACGCGGCAGCATCGGTTGAGGGACCCCGGTCACCGCTCAGAGGTCCGAACTTCGAGACGACCGGGGACTCCGTAATCTGTGGTTACCACACGAAGGGATTCTCGATGGTCAAAGTGTTCCTGGTCGACGACCACGAGATCGTCCGCCGCGGCGTCGCGGATCTCGTCGGCCTCGAGCCGGACCTGGATATCGTCGGCGAAGCGGGCAGCTGTTCCCAGGCACTGGCCCGGATTCCCGTGCTCCGCCCCGACGTCGCCGTATTGGATGTGCGGTTGCCCGACGGCAATGGCATCGAATTGTGCCGCGAATTGCTCGCGACCGAACCGGACCTGGCCTGCCTGATCCTCACTTCTTTTACCGACGAGCAGGCCAAGTTCGATGCCATCCGGGCGGGGGCAAGCGGGTACATCGTCAAGGACATCAAGAGCCTGGAACTAATCGAGGCCATACGCGTCGTCGGCGCCGGTCGATCCTTGCTGGACAACCGTGCGGCCGCCGCGCTCAGGGCCGAGTTCCGCGCCGAAGCGGAGAACAGCCCACTCGCCGGGCTCACCGACCAGGAACGCACCCTTCTCGCGTTGCTCGGCGAAGGATTGACCAACCGCCAGATCGCCGGGCGCATGTACCTGGCGGAGAAGACCGTCAAGAACTACGTCTCGCGACTGCTGACCAAGCTCGGCGTCGAACGCCGCACTCAAGCCGCGGTACTCGCCGCCAAGCTGAAACAGCTGGCACCGTAGAACACCGCGTCCGCGCCTGTACCGAGTCCACCGCGCAGACGCGGCCCCGATGAACGGCGAGCCGGAGACGGGGCGCTCAGATGCCGGAAGTCTCGTCAGCCTGCGGGTTCGATCCGAAACACCGGGTAGCCGTCCGCGATCCGGGCGAACTCACTCAGCGGGGCGGTCCGGTCGATCGGGAAGTGCGGGCGGGCGCCAGGAGCGAGGTCGAGGTAGCGGCGCAGGATCGGCGCCCGCTCCCCCACTTCGACCTCGGTGAGCTGTACCGGCTCGCGGCCGCGCCGGTGCAGGAACGCAAGGCCGTGCGCCGCGCGAACGTTACGCACCCAACCGGCGTCCGAGCCCAGCATCGACACCAGGTAGCGCTGTCCTTCGTAGCCGGCGACCACGATCGGCAGCTTCACCGGGCGCCCGGTGCGCCGACCGGCCACCTCGAGGGTCATCGCGTAACCTGGCGAGAGCACGCCCGATGAGTACATCCATTCCGAGGCCCGGTTCAGCACCCGGGCCAACGTTCCCGCCCGATCGCCCCGATACATCCGGCGTTTCGCGGCGTACAGCACATCCCGCACGGCGCCCATACAGCCCACCACCCTTCTTGCGTTCTTCCGTCGTACCCGGATTGCGAGTCGCATCCGTTTCCGATCTCACCCATAGTTACCCCGCTGTCGCCCAGCGGTTCCGTCGTTTCGGGCGACGCCGATCACGCAGGAGCCTGCGGTTTCTGCTGCGTGGAGGTTCGGATCGCGGACCGGCCGTGGGCAAGACGGCGCAGGCGCTCGTGCTCGACCCAGAACACGGTGACGCTGGAGACGAAACATGTGGCGGTGGCGGCGGCACCGGCAACAACCCAGCCTGTTATTCCTTCTCCGGCTGTGGTGAGGGTGGCTGCCAGACCGACCATTCCGACGAGAAAGAGCACGATGCCGGGAATGTTGTAGGGGTCGGCAAGGCTGTCTCCCGGCTTCGCGTGGTACGGCTCGCGGGATGTCGTGTCGCTCATGATGTTCCTTCGTTGTTGGTTGAATGCGGCCACGGCGGATGGGTGCCGCGGCCCGCAATCACCATGCCCGCCGGGCGCCTCCGCGAGCAGAGTCCTTGGTCCCCCCGCCGCCGGACCAAGGTCGGACGCGGCCCAGCAGTTGCCCGCGACCAGCTCTGCCCGCATCGAGCCGGGTATGCCGCGGCCGGCGACGCACAGGCGATGATCTGCACGGGCTTTAGTGTTCTCCGCGGGCGCGTTCGCGCTCCAGAGCGCGGGCACGCTGTTGTTCGAAGCGCGGGATTCGCACCTGTTGCAGGTCCTCGAGGAATGCGGCGAGTCGCTCCCGTGCTTGCTCGCCGCGTGCTCCGAAGTCGTTGCGATCCATGATGGTCCATTGCCTGATCACCGGGAGCAGCACTTCTTCCAGGTGCTGGCGTAGGTCGTAGACGCCGTGCTTGGCCATCAGCACGCCGTTGCGGCGGAAATCGGGCATGCCCGCGCCTGGCATCCGGAAATTCTCCACGATGGTATCGATGGCTTCCATCGCTTGGTCGGGTACCAGGTCCAGGGCGGCAGCGCACATCGTGCGGTAGAAGATCATGTGCAGGTTCTCGTCGGCGGCTATGCGTTGCAGCATCCGGTCGGCGATCGGGTCGTCGCATACCCGGCCGGTGTTGCGGTGGGTGACCCGCGTGGCGAGTTCCTGGAAGCTGACGTAGGCGACCGAGTGCAGAAATCCCGCCCCACTCGCGACGTCGGTTTCGCCTGCACCGGAGGAGAAACCGTTGGTCATGTGAACCATCCGGGCCTGCTCGAGGGCGACCGGGTCCACACTGCGGGTGACCACGAGATAATCGCGGATCACCGTGCTGTGCCGCATCTCCTCGGCCGTCCAGCGGCCGACCCAAGTACCCCATGCACCGTCGCGGGAGAAGTTCTCGGAGATCTCGCGATGGTAGGAAGGCAGATTGTCCTCGGTGAGCAGATTGGTGATCATCGCGGCTTTCGCCACCGCGGTGAGGGAGGACTGCTCGGCGGACCAGTCCGCACCACCGAGCATGGCGAAGTTCCGCCCCTCGTCCCAGGGCACGTAGTCGTGCGGGTGCCAGTCCTTGGTCATCGATAGGTGCCGGTGCACGCAGTCCTCGGCGATCGGTTCCAGCTCGGCCAGAATTTCTCGCTGCGTCAGGTCACGCGCCAATGCTGTTGCCTGCCTCTCTTTTGGCGATGTTTCGAATCGATCGGCATACACACCACCACCGTCCCCTCGCGGCGCACAGGGCCGAAGGCCCCGGGAAGGTGGGACCGAATACCCGCACATCAGACGACCGTCCGCTACGCCGAGACAGCTGCGCGGCGTGGCCGCAGTCTGCTCAGCCCTCGGTTCCGCGGCGGCGCATCGTCGTCTTGGAGGACCAGATCACCGAACGGGGCAGGCACCCTCAGCGGGGCACCTTCGAAGACGTTGCGCTACAGAATATTCGGCGCAAACCGACAACGCCGGTGGCAGTACCCAGTCGCGTTCGCTGTCCCGTCCCCGCCGCGGCCGCCGGTCAGGCGGTCGCTGTCGGCTCGCCGCCTCCGCGGCGATGCGACCTCAGTCACGGTGACGTCCGACCACCTGACGCAGCCACGCATGCGCACGAACACCGAACAGACGAATAGGCGTGGCGACCTCAACTGTCCATCGACCCTCCGGTCGAGGACCAAGGCCAGCAGTCGGTGAAGGTGTCGATCCCTACCGTACAAAATGACGGATCCGCAGACCGAAGGGCAGCGACATGGCTGATCAGCACGAGATGAATCCGCACGAACTCGCGTCCGCCGCGGTAGTGGTCGGCACCGACGGCAGCGAGCACGGCTCAGCGGCTGTCCGCTGGGCGGCCCGGACGGCAGCGGAGCGCGGGCGCCGCCTGCTGATCGTGCACGGCATGAACCTTCCCGCGGCTCGCGCCACGCTCGGCGTGTACGACGTGATGGTGCCTCCGGTCAGCGAGACGATGCGCGCACGCGGATCGAAAATCCTCGCCGAAGCGAGCGCGCTGGCGCACGGCGTCGCCCCCGAGCTTTCCGTGGCTACGAAGCTCGGCGAAGAGAACGCCGCGGCGCTGCTCACCGCATTGTCGGCGCACGCGCATCTGGTGGTCCTCGGCGCCACACCGGGCATGGGCACGATCGCTCATCTCGGATCCACCTTGCTCGCGGTGACCGCCCATGCGGACGGCGCCGTCGTGGTGGTGCGAGGCGACCGGCAGCTGACCGGCGACAGCGCTCCCGTTGTGGTGGGCGCCGACGGCAGCGAAGTCGGGGAAGCGGCGATAGCCGCCGCTTTCGCCGAAGCGGCGGCACGCGGTGTCGACCTGGTCACCATCCACGCTTGGAGCGACCTCACCGCCGGTGAGTTCGCGGGAACCCAATACCTCGACATCCCACTGGAGAACCTGGAGATCGGTGAGCGAGCGCTCCTGGCCGAGCGACTCGCAGGCTGGCAGGAGAAATACCCGGAGGTCACCGTGATCCGCAAGGTTTATCTGTCCGGCCCCCGGGAGCATCTGGGCGATTGGTCGCAGCATGCGCAGCTAGTCGTGGTCGGCAGCCGCGGCCGGGGCGGATTCCGGGGACTCCTGCTCGGCTCCACCAGCAATTGGCTCGTGCAGCACGCCGAGTGCCCCGTGATGGTCGTACACCCGAAGTGAGCGTGTTCTCTGTCGGAGGTACCAGCAGGGTGAACGAGTCATCTGCGCGGTTTTTCAGCAGACCGGTGAGCTGTTCCTGGAGCGCGCCGGGCGTGCAACTCCTGATACGGGCAGCCGTCAGATGACTTTCTGCCCTGTCGAGACTTCCGCCGCCGTCGAATGATGATCGAAGTAGCGAGCACGCCGCCCGAGTGGAAGGAGTCGCCTCATGACAACAACGGTGCAGGCCATCATGCGGCCCGAGGTACGACACATCAGTGTTCGGGAGACCATGGAAGCAGCCGCCCAGCGGATGCGCCAACTCGATATCGGCGCGCTGCCGATCTGCGACGGCGAAGGTCATCCCGTCGGTATCGTCACCGATCGCGACATCGTCGTGAAGGTCGTCGGCATCGGCGCGAATCCGAAGACCACCACCGCCGGAGAACTGGCACAGGGCGCCGAACGGCTGCACACCGTCGAGATCGATACCGAGGTGGACGACGCGCTGACGCTCATGCGGCAGCACCGCATCCGGCGGCTCCCGGTCACCGACAACGGAGTCCTGGTCGGCATCATCACCGAAGCCGATCTGGCCCGCCATTTGACCGAGAACACCGTCGGCGAATTCGTGGAAGCGGTCTGCGCCGCCAATCTGCCCATCACCGAGGATGCGTCGGAATCTGTCACCTAGGCTCCGGTCGCGATGGGACGGAAGATGCCGTGCGGTATAGAACAGCGCGCGGAAGGCACGAACGGCAGCATCGGCCGTCCGAGATGACAAAGGCGCCGCGGCGCGGACGCACGGCTAGGTCTCCGTAGCCTCACGCGCCGAGAACCAATTCGCGAATGCGCACCGCCCGGGCTGGGTCAGAGCGCGCGCTCCGCGGTGCTCAGGGAGTCGATGGCGGCCTGCAACTTGGCGGCGGCTCGGCTGGCTACGGGCTGCAGGGCTGGTTCATCCGTCACCTG
>NZ_BAFS01000410.1 GCF_000308415.1 Nocardia asiatica NBRC 100129
AGAGATATCTGACGATAGCCGGGTAAATCACTCCCACTCCAACGGAGCCCCCATGCGAATCCGCATTGCCCTGATTGCCCTGTCCGCAGCCGCCCTGTCCCTAACCCCGTGGCCCTCCAATGCCGCCCCGTGGCCGGGCTGGACCGACGGCCAGCAGATGGAGGTCCGCCTCCTGCTCGGCGGGGTCAACAGGCAGTTCCAGCCCGACATCATCGCCACCGCCAACGGCGCGTGTGCCGTCCTGCGCGCCGACGGCAAGACCGCTGCTCTGGATTACCTCGGGGAGCGGGGTTACTTCGCGGGCTACCAGCGTGGCTACACCCTCGGGGTGATGGTGGACGTGACCTGCCCCGAACTGCTCGGCGTGATCCGGTGACGATCACTCTCGCGTTCGACGTGCCCGATCAGTGCCGCGAGACGTTCGCTCGCGAGCTGGAGCTGTTGCAGTACGCGGCGGAACCGCTCGTGGCCTGGCTGGAACGCCACGGCGGAGGGATGCGCCGCGTGTCCCACACCGACACGCTGTGACCCGCGTAACACGACCCCGCTGTTCGCGATGAGCAGCCCGACAGCCTGTACACAGGGCTATCCAATCGCAGGGGGGAACCCTGCCCAACCCCGAGGGGAATCAATGACCGGTCCGCAGTACCCGCAGCAGCCATACGGCCAGCCGTACCCGCCGCAGCAGCCCTACCCGCCGAGGAAGCGGAAGGTGTGGCCGTGGATCCTGCTCGCCGTCGTCGTGCTCGTGTTCGGCGGGTGCGTCGCACTGATCGGCGCCGCGGGGAACGAAGCCGCCAAGGCCATCGACGCGGCCGCGAGTTCCGTCCAGTCCGCAGCCGAATCCCCGGACGCCCCGATCCCCCCGTTGACCCCGAAGGCGTCCGGCAAGGGCAAGACGGTGGTGTACGAGATCATCTCTGACTCCGACCTGAGGTCGGTCACCTACTGGGATGAGAACTCCGAGCTGCAACAGCTGAACGGTGCGGACGCTCCCTGGTCGTTGACGATCACCAACACCTCCACGGCGGTGATCGCGGGAGCGGGCGCGCAAACCAACGGCACCAGCGTCACCTGCCGTGTCACCGTCGACGGGAAGGTGAAGGACGAGAAGACCTCCACCGGGAAGTACGCCGTCGTCAACTGCACGGGCTAGCCTTCTGAACGCAAAGAAGCCGCCCCGGACGAATCCGAGGCGGCCTTTTTGTGTCGTCAGGCGCTGGTGATCCCGCACCAGGCAGCGAACCCGCGCACCGTGTCCGACGCCCGAGCCTCCTGGCGGGCCAAGGTGCGGATCGTCTCGTGCACCATCGGGTGATAGCGGGTCTGCGTCGGTGCGATCTTCTTCGCGATCTGCAACGCCGAGAACGCGCCCTCCCGATCGCCGTGCAACAGGAACCCGCGCGCCAGGTCGATGTAGTGATGCCCCAACCGTTCCCGAGGCGTCTCCGCGGGCAGCTGGAGGTCCTTCGCCCGCTTCACCGCCTCCGTGCCGTCCATCGCCTCCACCGCCAACCCCACCGACCAGATGTCGACGTTCGTCGGGCCGAAGCACAGACGGTAGTCGTCGCGGTCCACACCGATCCGCTGGGCGGTTTCCCTGGCCTCGGCCAGGTGGTCGTCTGCGACATCCTTTCGGCCGGCCCGCGCGGCCGCGAGACCGGATTTCAGGTGCAGGTTGCCCCAAACGCTGAGCAACGTCGGATCGCCCTTGCCCAGTTCGCTTTCGATCTGTTTGCGGCTCTCCTCGAGATACTTCGCGGCGCCGTTCCAGTCGGCCGCGCAGATCATCTCCCCGGCCCGCTGGTAGTCGCCCACCAGCACGGCCAGTAGATCGCCGGAGCGTGCGGCAGCCCACTCGTACCGGTCCACCGCCAGCGAGGACAGGTCGATGTAGCCGAGCTTGTACACCACCTGACTGGTGGCCGCGTACGCCTCGGCGAGGAGGCCGAAGACCCGCTCCTGCTCGGTGCCGTCTGCCGACCACCACGCCACCCGAAGGTCGTGCAGCAGTTGCGGGATGAGCTGACCGAGTTCATCGAGCTTCACCATGTGCCGCAGCTGTGAAGCTCGCGCGACGTCCTTCGCCAAATCATCGATCGGGCGCGGTGGAACGTCTTCCGGGGGAAGACGGTAGGTGGCGAGTTCGCGCCGGATCTCGGGGATACCGGCGTGCATCTTCTGCTCGTCCGCTGTGCTCGCCGGGCTGATCTTCTCGTACAGGTCGTCGGTGCTGACCTTCAACGCCCGCGCGCACGCCGCAGTGAACGCCGACGAGGCGGGCACCTGGCCTTGCTCGACTCGTCGGATCAGGGATAGGGACACGGTGTCCGAGTACTTCGCCACCTCTTGCGCAAGTTTCTCCTGCGTCCAGCCGCGGAGCTTGCGGGTGGCCCTGACCTTCTGGCCGACGCGGTTGTCTGTGGGTTGGGTCATCACGCTCACGATCCCTATTGGACTCTGCCCCCACTCACAAAACTAACAACCTTTTTGTTAGTTCGCTGATCTTCACTGATCGATGCTGGTCACAGCACCCGATGTCGGGCTGATCCCGCCCCCCGACGCGAGAGGTCGCGAGGTTCATAGCCAGACGCGACCACCGGCATCGGGTGCCCTCAACTCCAGAACACACAACGCGCCAGGGGGTACCAGATGCCCGAGTATTTGCCCGTCCTCGTCGTCGGAATCGGCCTCGCCTTAGTCGCCGCCGCCGTCTACCTCGTTGCCCTGCGTCGGCCCGAACCGCGGCCGCGCCACGAGAGCGACGTCCGATGACCACCCTCGCCGACGCCGACCAGTGGCGCCACACCCACCGACTCTGCCACCACGACGGGCTGTTCCGGTCCATCGCCGAGGCACGCTTCGTCTCCAACGTGCACTCCGGCCACGGCCCCAGCTGCAAGCAGTATCTGTCCGCGCACGCCTACAGCCTCGGTTCAGGAGATGGCGGCGACCATGACAGCTAAGCGGCCGATCGGGGAAGACTGCCAGGACGCGCTGTTCCAGTGGTTGATCGATGACGAATGGGCGCGCGGCATCGTGAAGATCCACGAAGGCTGCGAGCCGCCGTGCCCTCGCAAGCAGAGCGCCCTGGACCACCTGTCTCAGGTGAGTGGCCGATGACGCCCCGCTGGGTCGGCGACGACTGCCGCCAGAAGCCCCCCGCGAACATGCCGGAGAAGCGCGCGCAGGGCATCCTCGCCATCCACGAGAAGTGCGACCCGCCGTGCCCGCGCAAGGTCGGCGCGTTGAAGCGGCTGGGGATGTGGGAGGGGCCGGAGCCCGAGTCCTCACCCGCTCGCGGAGGGCGTCCCACGCCTCCGGTCCGCATCCGCCAGTCCTGACGGCCGCTGAAGACTTCCCCGGCATCCGTCGGGGATACCAAGGAAAGAACCGAACGAAAGGGATCGACGCATGAAGCTGTACACCCCGGGTCCGGACGGCAACTCGAGCGACAACTGGAACGAGGACCCGCGCGGTGTCGACGCGCCGAAGCGTCGGCTCGGCGAGGACGTCCGGGAGATCAAGACCCAGGACTGAGCCCCAGAATCTTCGCCGTGTAAACACCGCAGGCACGGCGGAGGCCGCCCCTCGATCCTGATGCGTGGATCGGGGGGCGGTTTGGTGTCCGGACACGACAACAGCCGCCCCACAGGTACGAGACCTGCGGGGCGGCTTTGTGTCGCGAGTAGTCGACTACTCAGAACACGGTGACCTCCGGCCAGTCCGGGTGGTTCCCGTCGAGCAGTGTCGTGGGGATGCCCTTGATGTACTGGTCGAGGAACGCGCGAGTGAACAGGGTGTGCAGCGTCATCGCCCGCGCGGGGTTGATACTGCCGTTCAGGTCAGCGGTTTTCACCGTCAACAAGCCCACGTCGGTGAATGCGTAGTGCTTGGTCCCCGCGACCTCGAGCATGTGCAAGGGGCCGTGAGCGGTGTTGCGGAAGGTCGCCCAGGAGGCGTGTTCACCGCCGACCAGGTAGTTGTCGCCGAGGTTGATGTCCCCGGACAGCAGCATCACCGGCACCTGCACGCCGTTGTTCTGGGCGTGGTTCTCGGTGCCGTCGTAGCCGGCGGTGCCGTCGAGGACTGCGACCGCCTTCACCCGGGTGTCGTGGTAGGCGGTCTCGAGCGCGGTGTACCCGCCGTAGGAGTGGCCGACCGCAGCGATCTTGCTCAGGTCGGCTTGGTTGCCGATTCCGTTGGGGAGGGTGGGCAGCTGGTCCAGGATGAAATCCACATCGCCCATGCGGGCGGTCAACACCTTCTGCCACTGATTCGAAACAGCACCGCCGTTCTGGAGCACAACACCGTTCGACTGCTCAGTCACGATCGACTCGTACGTGTGGCTCAGCGTCAGCACCAGGTAGCCATGAGACGCCAGCTCCTGCGCCAGGATTGAGGCGTGGTTGCCGGGGATCCCGAACCCTGGCGAGAACACCACCACGGGCAGGGCGCCGAGATCCGTTGACACCACGGCGTCCTTCACCGCGCGGGTGTCGCGCGCCCGGATGTTGCCGAACATGGTGGTGTTCGGGTCCACGTTGCCGAAGAACCCGCCGCACTTGATCGCACCGGTCCAGAACTGCTTGGAGCAGCCCGCGTTCTCCAAGCCGTTGACGAGGTTCAGCGCCATCGTCTCGTCGTAGCTGTCGACGTTCGACAGGTACCGCGCCACGGCGCCGGTGGACGGTGTCGGATACCAGGCGGTGACGCTGACCTTCCTCTGGCCCGAGCCCGTGATCGGGTCAGTGCGCGCGGTGTCTGTCAGGAACAACCGGCGGTTTCCGACCCCGTGGGGTCCGGTCATGGCGGGCAGCAGGGTAGCGGCCACGGGGGCACCTCGTTTCGATTGGCAGATTTCGAGCATTTGTTTCCGCGTTTCTCTGACGCACCGCCCATGTGAAGGGCATGATGTTCGCGCGCGGTGCCACGTCGGGGGACGTAGCCGAATGGCTGATGCCGGGCCGCGCACCACATCGAGGGATGAGGAACCCATGAAGAGGCTTGCGCGTACAGCGGTAGTCACAGCAATCGCCGCGATCGGTGTCACGCTCGCGGCGGGGAACGCCGGCGCCTACGAGACGGGCGTGATCATCGGGCGGGATAACTGCCAGGAGGTCGCCCGGCACTACCGGTCGCTGGGGTATTCGGCGCGCTGCAACCACATCCACGGCGACCGCTACTACGTGTTCTACGAGAAGTCGAACCGGCCGAGCACCGGCAGCTTCGGCAGTTAGGTGACGCGCACGTAGGTGTTGGTGCCGGAGCTGACCGAGCCGAAGTTTGCCTGGGTGGAGACGACCTCGACGGTGATGTTGTCGCCCGTGGCAACCGTCTGTCCGGTCGCCAGAGCGGTTGACGTCCCGGAAGTGCCGGTGGCGCCGCTGCCTGTCGCGACCACCACATTGTTGACCTTGATGCGGACGGTCACCGTCATAGACAGTGACGCCGTCCAAGGGATGTTCGCGGTGATCGTGGCAGAGGAGTTCGCGCCCTGAACCACCAGACCATCGCTGGAGACGGTGCTTCCGGGATAGTTGGTGGTGTCGGCGGTCCAGCTGAGGATCTTCGTGTAGCTGGCGGGGATGGTGAAGGTCCCGTTCTTGGTCATCCCGCTCGGCAGAAATGACGCGAGCGCTCGAAGGACGAACATGTCACGTCCCCTCTGACTATGCCCAGAGGCAGAGCCTTAGTTCCATGTGCCGAACAGGTAGACCTTGAGGCCCTTGCCCGGCGTGGTTCCGACGGCGGTGATCTGCACTCCGATCCGGTCGCCCACGGCGAACGACTGGGAGATCGTCGACGCTGTGCGGTTGGCGTCGGTGCCGCTGCCGTCGGCTTGGTTGGCGGCCGAGATCGTCAGGTTCGAGTTGGTCACCTGCGAACCGTTGCGCCGCACCTCCACAGTGGTGTTGCCGGAGGCGTCAGCGGTCTCGAACTGGTACACCGCCTTGGTGAGCGTGAACGCGCGGCCGACGTACATCCCCACCGTCCAATCGCCTGATCCTGTGGCGCGGGTGGTGTTCGGACTGGTCGCGACGAATACGAAGTCGCACGGGACCGTGTTGGGTGATGGGGTGCGGGTGTCCGACAAGCGGGCGTCGTTACCTACAGCAGCGGTAGTCGACGTCGTGCCAAACGCGGACGCGCTGAACGTCGGCGCCGCCGCGGTCCCGGCGAGGACGCCGGCCAGCTGCACTACACCCTTCGCGCCGGTGGTGGCGTCCGACACCGCGAGAGTGCGGTTCGCCGACAGGTCCCCGCCGCCGGTCAACGGGGCGGTGGTGCTGATGGTCCGCGTGGTGTCGACCTTGCTCGCCAAACCCGGAACGGTTGGGCTGGCTGCCGTACCGCCGAGGTCGCCGGTCAACTGCAAGATGCCCTTCACGCTGGAGGTGGCATCCGGCGCCGCTGGGCCGGTCGCGCCGATGTCGCCTTCCGGGATGCCGAGATCCAGTTCCCACACCGGCGGTCCGCCGCTGACCGCTGCCGTCGCGGAGGAGCCCGGCGGGAGTGTGGTGACCGTGCCGATGTTCAGGTCGAACGAGTTGACCGCTGCTGCCGCCGCATCGGCCGATCCGTCTGCCGCTGTCGCACTCGCCGCAGCCGCAGTTGCGGCATCGAGCGCGTCCTGGATCGCAGGCACCTCGACCGGCGGGAGGAACGACCCGTTGGACAACCCGAACGTCAGTTCGTTGCCGTCGATGCTGACCGAGACGACCGAGTTGCCTTGAGTGACGGCGTTGCCGGTGCTGGAGGGCACCGGAGACACCAGCGTCAGATCCACCAGCCCCACGGACCCCTCGTCCGGGTTCTCAGGATCCGGGCCGGGGGTGTATTCGGGTACGTTGAAGCTGAACGGCGCGATCGGGACCGGTGTGCCGAGGTAGGACAGGTCGAAGCTGACCGCCCATGTCCAACCGGACGGGTTCATCGTGCCCGCGACGGGAGCCACCAGGTAGACGCCGCGTTCACCGCGCCACGTCAGGTAGCCCTCGTCGTCGAGGACCGCGGTGAAGTACGGATGGGCCAGCGGCGCCACCGTGGCAGGCGGGTTGGCGGTTGTCGCCAGGAACTTCGGCACGCTCGCGGTGAACGTCACCCGCCCCTCCAGCGGAGGGAAGTCCGGTATGACACCGACGTCCGGGGAGTCGATGATGCCCGCCAGCAGCCGCCCGACGACCTTGCCGTACTCCAGCGGGGCCAAGGGATTCGTCATGCGCACCCCAACTTGTCGAGACCGGAGAGGATCGTGTCGGCGGCATCCCGTCGCGCTTTCGCCTGCTCCGGCGTCAGGTTCGGGTTCGGCGGATTCACCTTGATCGAGGTAGCGAACACCTCATAGAGGGGGCAGAGGATCTCGGTGGAGGTTCGCTGCTGAACCTGTCGGATCTCGCGCTGGTTCGTGTCGACCTGTTGATACAGCAGCGCCCCGCCCACGGTCAGTCCGAGATCCAGGACGATGCCGAAAACAGCGGCCGACAACACCATTCGCGTGGAATGCAGCCCCTTCTGCTGGGTTTCCAGGCTCTTGCGCTGCTCCTCGAGTTCGTCGATGACATGCTGTTGGGTGTCGGCGCGCTCGGACAGCACGCTGACCGCGGCGGTCAATTCCTCCACTGCCGACACCAGCTGCGTCTGATCCATCACGGCTGCGGCCCTTTCTCGCGAGGCTGCTTGATCTCCGACTCCAGATCGTTGATTTGGTGCGCCAGGTCATCGAGCAGAGTCCGCAGGCGGCCCACGGTTTCGTGGGTCTGCCGCAGCGTGTTCTCGATGCTGTCGTTATCACGCATGTATTTGTCCGGCATCACAGCCGCCGTCGCTCGTGCATGGTTTCGAACGCCTCCCGAATGGCGTCAGTTGCTCGCACAAGCTCCCCGGCGAGCTTGTCGTTGATGAGTTTGTTGAGTTCCCGTAACTCGACCTCGAGCCGATCACCGCGGGTGACTTCCTTGTCGTAGGCGGCGTCAGCGCGGGCGATGGCGTCGTGGTGCGACGCCGTGATCCGCTCGATCTCCGCGGCATGGGAGGAGACGAGGGAGTTGAACAGCTTGTAGACGGCATAGATACAGATCGCTGCAATGGCGCCGATAGCGCCGTACTGCAACAGCGAGTCGGTGCCGACAGGCACCGGCTCACCGTCCGCTTCGGCCGCCCAGAGCCGTAGGAGCACTACCCGCGCTCACTGGGCATCCCCGCGCGCTGTTTTGCGTCCGGAGTGACCTTCGTGCGCGCGACCTCCGCGGCGGGAATACCAAGGACGGCCGCCAGGATGACGAGGATCATGTCCGCCGAGAACTCATCCACCACGCCGCGGACGACGAGGTATCCCGCGATGCCCACCAGAACCGGCCACAGGAGGACACGGATGGGCTCGGTGCGCAGGGTGGAGAGGATCTTGCTCATCACTTACCGCCTTCGGTTTTCGCAGGAATGGGTTCGATGCCGTGCTTCTCGAGCAGGGCGGCGAGGGCTTCGACGACCGTCCGGTTGCCCAGTGGGGGCCAACGGGTCGGCTCCCCCTTGCGCTCCCGGGCGCCGGGCCCGATGAGCTGGTCGAGGATCAGGCCGTTGTAGAGGTCCATGTGGAACAGCACGTCGCGGACAGTGACGTCATGCCCCTGCCAGTTCTGGAACTTCTCGTCGAGGAATGCCATATCGGCTCCAATCAGTGGGGAATTCGAGAATTCGGCGACGTCGGCGGTGAAGACATCCCACGGGAAGTGCGGCCCGACGTCGGTGTGGTCTCCGATGCCGAGGCAGTCGGTGACGTAGCGGTGATCGGAGATGCCCTCGCCGCGGCGATACGGCGGGGCGATGACGGTTGGCGCGAACCCATACTTCTTGGCGTCCTGCACCGCCAGCCACGCGGCGATCCGGATGTCGTCACGGATACGCAGCCACTCCGCGCGACTCCATCCCGCGCGAGAACCGGCGAAGCACAGGTTGATCGTGAACGGATTCGCGTCCAGCACAGACCAGCTCGCGAGGTCGGTGTCGACCACGTCGACCACGACCCGGTCGCGCACGGTGTAGTGATAGGAGACACCGTTGTTCGGGTTGTTCAGGTAGCCCGCAAGGCTTTCCGCGGAGCCGTTGCCTTCCTGGGTGTGCAGCAGGAAGTTGGTGACACGGGCACGGCCGCGGCTGGACCCCGACCGTCCCATGCGGTCGAGTTCGATGTACTCAGGTTTCATGAATTCCCTTACTGGAATAGCGGCATCGCGTACACAGTGAGGAACGCGATGTCGGAGACCGTGCTGTAGTTGGCGGTGCCGAACACCCGGATCACGCGCACGTAGAAGGTCTGGGTCTGCCCTGCCGCCACGACCGCCACATTGCTGGCCGGGGACAGCGTGGACTCGAATCGGGGTACCAAGCGCGTCCAGATGTAGTTCGCGCTGGAGAATCCTCGGCCGTAGGCGACGATCGGGCCGTCCTCCGCGCCGGAGCGCACCTCGATATCGAGCCTGGAATCCCCCACCGTCTGGGTGTGGATCTGCATCGGCACACGCCCGATGACGTAGGGCCGCCACGCGAACGGCTGCGCCGGAACCGTCATGGACGCGATGGTGCGGGGCGCGTCCGCGGAGTTGGATGCTGCGGCGAACCGGTTGCCGCCGATGGTCCACGGCCCCCGCCATGTCGGAGACGCCGCGGGCACGAACTTCGACAGGGTCGAATCCCACTGGAGCACCATGTGGTCCGACAGCGCCACCGTGGAGGTGTCCACATCGGAGGCGTCCTGGATTCGGCCAGCCACACCCGGGTCACCATCCGGTCCGGTCGCACCCCGGGGAACGGTGATGGTGAGGACTTGGTTCGGGGAGGTTCCGGTGAGTTCGGCGTCCGCGTCGGTACCCACCGCACCCGTCACCGCTACACCAGTCAGAACGTTCGGTGGTCCTTGATGTCCGGTGCCCTGGAAGGCGTCGGTGAACGGGATCCACATTCGGCCGTCCCACAACCGGAGTTCGTTGGTGGCGGTCACCCACCAGGCTTTTCCCTTGTCTGCGAACGTCACTGTGATGGCGTCGAGCGCCGCCTGGTCCGCGACCGCGCCCATGAAGATGAACCCGTAGGACGGGTAACCCTGAGGGCCTTGCAGCCCTTTCGGGCCGGAGCGGATCTCCAGGCGGCCCTCGTCGTCGTAGATTTCGAGCGAGTTGACGGTGCACGGGAGTTCTTCGCTCTCGACGATTCCCGCCATGGTGATCTGGACGTCGCGGTCGTAGACGATGCCCATATGGCTCCTTAAGGGGATTCGACCGGATGGGCCCAGACGGTGATGTTCGCTCCCGCGCGCCGGTAGCTGTAGTTGCCGGTGCCGAGGTTGCGGCGGATGACGACATACAGGGTCGTGGCCGTGTTGGGGGCGATGGTGCCGGTCGTGGACCCGGGCGTGAGCGTGGACGCGAAGTAGGGCCGCAGCCGCGCGAACCACTCGATGTACACGGCGCTGGAGACACCTCGGGCGACGATGTCACCGGCTGCGGAGCCGATACGCACCTCCAGGTCTACCCTGGTGGACCAGTCCGTCGGCACGGAGTAGATCGTGGCCCCACCGGTGATGTAGGGCCGCCACCGGATCGGCAATGCCGGAATGTTGATGGTGGCGATCGTGTTCGGGTTGGTGGAGACGTTGGTCAGGTCGGCGACGAACCCGGACGACGGATTGTCCCAACTCTGTGCCTCGAGCACGCTCCACGGTCCTCTGTGGCCCGGCCATTCCGTCGGCGTCCACTTGCTCGTGGAGGTGTTCCAGAGCGGGATCATGCCGTTGGTGTGGGTGATCGTGTTGTCGTAGTCGGTGGAGTTCCTAATCGGTCCGGGTGGGCCGGTGAGCCCCTTCTGTCCCGTCCCGCCGCGGGGCACAGTCAGGTTGAGCGTCTGACTCGGCGGTGTGCCGGTGATAGACACGACCAGCGGGGAACCGACGGCACCGGTGGTCACGGTGCCGATCGTGAGAGTGTTGACCTGGCCCGTCTGTCCGAGCCCGCCGAAGGCGTCGGTGAACTGGATGAACTTCGTGCCCGTCCAGAACATCACACTGTTGTCCGACAGCACCCGGAAGGTGAACCCGAACATCGCTTTGTTCAGCAGCGGGATCAGCGCATCGAGGGCTGCGCGGTCGGCGACGTCGCCCTGCCAGCGGAACGGCGTCCCCGGCTCACCCTGCGGCCCATCCGGTCCGATGGCCCCTTGCAGGTTCTCGTACGAACCGTCCGCCGGCGTGCCCTCCAGCGAGGTGACGATCCCCGGATTGCCGACGCCTTCGTTGATGCCTTGGAATTGGGTGGCGTCGAAGTAGTCGCCGACGGTGGTCACAAGCTCACCGGCATCGCGTAGACGGTCAAAGACGCTCCTGACTGGCGGTATCCGATCGTCCCGGTCGTGGAACCTTGGCGTTCGACCATCACCACGATCTGACTCGCGTAATTGGCGGGGACCACGGCGTAATCACTGGAGGGGCTCATGCCCACCGAGTTGGGGTTGCCGTAGTGCTCGGTGATTTCGATCATGTCCCAGAACGTCTGCCACGGGTTGGCTCCGATGCCCAGCGCCACACCGGTCTCGGAATACAAGCGCGGGAACACGAACGCATGGCACTGGCCCGAGTTGTCGTTGTACAGCTGGATCGCGCCGAACACCTGCGGGCGCCAAGCGAACGGCAGCGCAGGCATTGAAGCTGTCAGCACCTTGTACGAAGAGACCGCGCCGCTGGCGTCCGCGGCGAATGCCGATGAGTCCCAAAACCACGGCCCGTATCCGTTCGGTGGCGGGGTCGGCGCAAACCTGCGGGTGGTCCGCTTGAAGGCGAACATGCTCCGCTTCACCGGACCTTGAGTGGAGTCGTAGTCCGGCGATGTGGTGATCGTCCCTGAACTACCCGGCGCACCGGTCGCGCCGCGGGCTCCCGCGGGGACGGTGAGTTGGATCGTCTGATCGCTGGAGTTGACCGGCTTGACCTCCACACCGGCGACGGTGATCGTCTCGTCGGCCACCACATCCAACGCGGTCAGCGTGTTCCCGGGGGGCAACGGGCCCCTGTGAGCCGACGGAGTCCGCGCCGAGATTCACCCACGAGTCGCCATCCCAGAAATCCATCGAGTCGTCATCGAGGCGGTGCCACCACTTGCCGCGGTCAGCCGCCGTTAGCCCGCCTGGCCGCGCACCTACGTTGGCGAGCTCGCCGACCTTGATGAACGGGGCTTGCGGATCTCCGGGGATGCCCTGGTCACCCCGAGGCCCTCC
>NZ_BAFS01000409.1 GCF_000308415.1 Nocardia asiatica NBRC 100129
AACCATGAGTTGCGGATTCATCGCTTCGACGATCACCTCGGATTCGGAGCCGGGGTTCCGGCGTACGACGACGTTGCAGGGCAGCAGGAGTCCGATCTGCCGGTCGATCTCGACCGCTTCGTGAGCCAAGGGCGGATTGCAGGCGCCGAGGATGAGGTAGTCCTCCATATTCTCGTCGAGTTTGGCCTTCAGGGTGGCTCGGACGTCGATCTCGGTGAGGACGCCGAATCCTTGCTCACTCAACGCGGCCCGGGTCCGCTCGACGGCGTCGCCGAAACTGGTGTGCAGGGTGGTGGACAATCCCAGGTTCATCGTTCGGTCCTTTCGCGAGGCGATGTTGCGGATCAGGCCAGAGCCAGGAACAGTTTCTCCAGCTCGTCGACGGTCATCGGCTTCTGTCCGTCGGCGGATCGGCCGGTGAGGCATTCGCGCAGTCCGGTAGCGACGATCTTGAATCCGGCGCGGTCGAGCGCACGGGACACCGCGGCGAGTTGAGTGACCACGTCTTTGCAGTCCCGCCCCTGCTCGATCATGGCGATGACGCCGGCGAGCTGGCCGTGCGCCCTCCGCAGCCTGTTGAGTGTTTCGGTGATCGCTGTTTCGTCGCCGACCATGGTTGCGCCTTCCGTCTCTGATGGTTCATGGTCATCATACCCACGGGGGTATACCGCGCGGGTGCGGTGAGGCTTTCCGGGTTCAATACCCGCGGGGGTATAGTGACCACTGAGGAAATATACCCCCTACCGTATACGAACAGCGAGGATGGAGGATTCCTGTGGCCGACATAGATCTGTATGTGGATCCTGTGTGCCCGTTCGCCTGGGTGGCCGCGCAGTGGCTGCTCGACAGTGTGGCCGACCAGCACGTGTTGACCTTGCGGCCGATGAGCTTGGCTGTCCTGAACGGCGATCACGATGTCGATGCCGACCACGCCCCGATGATCGCCCGATCACGTCGGATAGGCCGAGTGTTCGCAGCCGCGGCCCAGCAATACGGTCAGACCGCGTTCACTCCGCTCTACATCGAGTTGGGGCTGCGGTTGCATGCGAGCGCCCGGCCGGCCGACGACGCGGTGGCTGCCGCACTGGTCGCGACCGGCTTCGACCACGAGCTGATCGAAGCTCTCGATGACACCCGCTACGACGCCGCCGTCGCCGATGCCCACAACGCCAGCCAGACAGCGCTCGGCGGGCGGAGCGGCAGCCCCATCATCAGCGTCGACGGTCACGTCTTCAGCGGTCCCGTCTTGACCGAGCTCCCTGAGCCTGGACACGGCACCGAGTTGCTGGCTGCCATCACCACCGCGGCCACCACTCCCGGATTCGCCGCATTGCAGCGCCCATACCAGGGTCCGCCTGCCATCGCGGGCAGCGAGGAACAGCGCTGATGTGCTCCCCCGTCGAGTGCCGAGTCTGCGGGAAGACGACCTGGATCGGCTGCGGCACGCACATCGATGCCGTCCGCGCCGCTACCCCGCCGGGGCGGTGGTGCCCTGGCCACGACGACGACCACGCCCCGAACCGGACATCCGCGCGACGTCTCCGGCGCTCGTGGCGCCGCTGAACAGGCGTACGACTTTCGAGGCCACCGAGTACTCGCTCGACGAGCGACAACCGCACGCCAGTCCTGGTCAATAGCCGACGTCGCGGCGGCGAAAACCGGCGACAGCGATTATCAGCCCGGCCAGTGCGGTGAGGACGAGTGCCAGTACGGGCGTGGCGGTGACGGTGTGCAGAGGCGCCTTCGGAATGTGGGTGAACGGCGAGGCGTCGTCGAACCAGCCGGGCAGATCGAATGCGTCCGTGAAGAGCAGCGCCACCGCGCAGTAGGCGAAGGCAGCCCACGCCATCGCCACGACCGCTCTCGGAGCCCAGCCGAGCCCGAGTGCCGCAACCGCGATCACCGACCAGACCGCAGGTAGATACACCAGCGCCACACCGGCCATGCGCAGTGCCTGTCCGAGATCGGAGATCGTCAACCCGTACGTCAGACCGACGCCGAAACCGCCAACGGCAAGTACGAACACGCCGCCCCCGGTAGCGATGGCGAGATGGCTCGCCAGCCAGCGATACCTGCTCACCGGAGCGGCCAACAGCGGCTCAGCCCGTCCCGCGGTCTCCTCCCCCCGCGCGCGCAGCACACTGGTGACGCCGAACGCGGCGGTGAGCAGCGCGACGATCGACACTGTCAGGGACAGATACGAATTCACCGCGTCGTCAGCGCCGCCGGGAAGGTATGCGGCGATCTCGGGATTGTCGGCGAGATAGTCCGCGATACTGTCGGCGAACGAGCCGTAGGCGGCCCCCAGCGCGAACACGCCCACGGCCCATCCGGCCAGCGAACCGCGCTGTAACCGCCATGCCAGGCCCAGCGGCGAACCCAGCGCCCAGGAAGCGGTCGCTCGCCCCGTGCCGTAGGGGAGCAATCCGGCGCCGAAATCACGTCGGTCCAGCAGAGCGAACGCCGAAGCGGTGAGCGCGAGGGTCGCGGCGGCGAACAAAAGTACTGTCCACCAGCGGTCGCCGGCGTATGGGTAGCTGCGCTGGGCCCATCCGATCGGCGATGCCCAGGAGGCGGCACCGCTGCCCACATCGCCGATCGCGCGCGCCACATAGGCGGCCGCCAGTGCCAGGCCGACCGCCCCGTAGACGCTGCGCGGATTCTCGAAAATCTGCGCGGCGACAGCGGTGACAGCGGCGAACGTGATACCCACGCCGCCGGTGACCACTCCCAGCAGCAGTGAACCACCCACCGGAAGCCCGGTGCCGACGGCGGCGGCGAAAAGCACGCACACGACGGCGATATCGGCCAGGCCCGCCAGTGTCAGCGCGGCGACGACGGGCGCCCGGCGCCCCACCCGCGCCGAGCGGAGCAGTTCCGCGCGCCCGGTTTCCTCGTCCGAGCGAGTATGCCTGCCGACCAGAAACATGTTCATCAACGCGACCACGACGGCCAGATACGCGAGTATCTCGAACACGATCTCGCCGCCGATGGTCGTCAGCAATCGGGTCGGCCCGCCCATGGCCACGGCGGCCGCGCTGGCACTCATCGTCTCGCGCAGTTGCGCGAGCTTCTGCGGTGTGTCGTAGAAGCGTTGACTACCGACCGACTGGAAGGCGAGTAGCGCGGCGGCACCGAGCAGCCAGCACGGCAGCGAGAACCGTTCGCGCCGCAGCGCGAAGCGCAGTAGCGTGCCTGCCCCGGAAAGTTCTTCCCGTGGTATCGGCCGCGATATCACGGCGGTGCTCATCGGTTGTCCTCCTCAGGAGAGGCCGAGGCGGCGCCGTAGTGGCGCAGGAAGATGTCCTCGAGTGTGGGCGGCGTACTGGTGAGGCTGCGCACGCCCAGATCGGCGAGTACACGCGTCACGGCGTCGAGATGCGCGGTGTCGACGTCGAACCTGCCCCGAGTACCATCCCGGACGAGGTCGTGCACTCCGGCCACCGCGTCCAGACCTGTCAGCGGCCGGGCGGTTTCGACGGTGATCGTGGTGCGGGTCAGATGCCGCAGCTCGGACAGCGTGCCGCTTTCCACGGTGCGCCCGCGCCGGATGATGCTCACCCGATCGCACAGTGCTTCCACCTCGGCCAGAATGTGACTGGACAGCAGCACGGTCCTGCCCTCGTTCTTGGATTCGGCGATGCAGCGCTGGAACTCGGCTTCTTTCAGTGGGTCGAGGCCAACGGTCGGCTCATCGAGTAACAGCAGCTCCGCGTCCGAGGCCAGCGCCGCGACGAGCGCGACCTTCTGCCGGTTGCCCTTGGAGTAGGCGCGTGCCTTCTGGTGCGGGTCGAGATCGAATCGCTCCAGCAATTCGGCGCGTCGGCGCCGGTCGATCCCGCCGCGCAGACGGCCCATCAAGTCGATGACCTCACCGCCGGTGATCCCGGGCCAGAGCAGGACCTCGCCGGGCACATAGGCCAATCGCGCGTGCAGTGCGACCGCGTCCGACCACGGATCGCCGCCGAGCATGCGCACCGCCCCGGAATCCGCACGCAGCAATCCCAGCAGAATCCGAATCGTCGTCGTCTTACCCGAGCCGTTCGGACCCAGGAACCCATGGACCTCACCGGTGCCTACGGTCAGATCCAGTCCGTCGAGCGCCTTCGCGGGACCGAAAGACTTCGTCAGGCCGGCTATCGTAATCGCGGTCTCGGTCATCGGATCGTCCTTTCCACTCGCCGAGTCAGTGGGCTCCTCGACTTCCGCAGAGTCAGGGGATGCAGGTCGAAGTGCATCCTCATCGTCCCGGTGCCGGACTCGCGACTGAACAGAATCCTGCCGGTGCCCAGACCCCACCGGGCCATATCGATGCGGAAGGCCAAGGGATCGTCCGGGTCGTCGGGGTGCAGGGGCAGCCCGCGCAGCAGGGCGGGAACCGGAGTCAGCACCCGCAGTACCGGTCGTCCGCCGCTGATCCGCACTTCGGCGCCCGCGCCCACCATCGACCGGGCGCGGACATCGGTGAGGGCTCCGGGCAGTGGGTAGAAGCCGCAGATCTCGGACCAGATTTCCGGACGGTGCGCGACGTCGTCGCGGATCGCCGGTTGCGCGACACCGAGGGTCTCGTGCAGTAACGCGGAGGATTCGGCCGGAAGCCAGAGCAGGGCGCGATGACCGCCGGTGACGAACGCCAAGACGGCCTTGCCGTCATCGGGGGCGAGCCAGATCTGGGAGTTGAAGCCGGGCAGGATGCCCTGATGCTCGATCACCCGGTGGTGTCCGGCCTGACCGCGGAAGAATCCGAGTCCCATTCCCGGCACCCGGGGATCGGGCTGGTAGTGCGGTTCGAACATCGTTGCCAGCGTGGTGGATTCGATAATGGAACCGCCTTCGGTGCGACCGCCGTTCAGCAGCGCGGTGAGATACCGGCTCATGTCGCGCGGAGTGGAATAGGCGGAGGACGCCGCCGCGGTGATCATCTCGCGATGGGTGATCTCTTCCGGTCCGTGCGCGCGCAGCCGGTATCCGACTGCCCGGCGCGACGGCGCGGCCGCGGGTGGAGTGAGACCGGTGTCGACCATGCCCAGCGGTAGGAAGAGCCGTTCTCGCAGGTAATCGGCGAAGGGGAGGCCGGTGACGTCGGCGACGATCTGGCCGAGGGTGGCGAAGCCATGATTGGTGTAGGTCCATCGGCTGCCCGGTTCGGCGTGGACACGCAGCCCGCGCCGGTAGTACCGGCTCAGCGGCGGCACGACTTCGCCCGGCGCAACGCTCTCCCCGAAATCGGGGGCCAGCACCCGCCGGGGATGTGCTGTCTCACCGACACCCGAGGTGTGGGTCAGCAGGTGGCGTACCGTCACCGGCCCGAACCGCGAATCGGCGGAGACCAGACGATAAGCACTCAGATACTTGCTCGCCGGGGCATCGAGATCGATCAGTCCGCGCTCCCACAGCTGCATCACCGCGATCGCGGTGAATGTTTTGGTGATCGACGCGATCCGGAAGACCGTGTCCTGAGTGACCGGGCGGTTCGCGGCGATGTCGGCCATCCCGTGCCCAGCGAACTCCATTCGACCCTCAGAAACGACGGCGACCGCGGCACCCACCACTGCCTGCCGATTGCATACGCGACCGAGCCGGTCCGCTATCCGGATGTCCTCGTTTACCAACACGGCGTCTCCATTCATTCGCTGCCTTCGGCGGCACTGAATCAGCGTGCGACTTCGCGAAGAGCAGTGGAGGAGGACATCGACTCGAAGACGGAGGTCGAATGTCCCACGCTTCCGGACCGCTCTGGGAGACCGGCCGCGCTGACATCCCTGGACCGCCGCCCTGGACCTCGTATCGAGCTCAAACCCGTCCACGATTGCGGCTCGGAGCTGATGGCGTTGTTATCGCCGCCGCTGGGCCGTCGGGTTGGGAGAGGTCATCGGTTGTGCTACCGGAGCCGTCGTCACGCAGAAGTTCTCGGTACAACTCCGCGATGTGCTCGCGGCGCCCCGGGCAGGTCCCGGTGGTGGCCAGGGCTGCTGTCGCGGCGGCGATGCCCAGACGCACCGCGTCGGCGAGTTCGTATCCCTGTGTCAGCCCCACCGTGGTGCCGCCGACCATCGCGTCGCCGGCACCGATACCGCTGCGCACCCGCGCCGGGATCGACGCGAACCATTCGTGCGAATCACGTGTCACCACGAGCGCTCCGGCGGCGCCGAGGGAGAGCAGGACTATCTCGGTCATCCCGGCGTCGATCAGCCGTCGTGCCTGCGACAACTGTTCCGTGCGGTCGATCAGCGGATGTCCGACGTAGTCGCTGAGTTCCCGCACGCTGGGCTTGATCAGATATACGCCACGGTGGACGCCGCGCAACGCGATGCCCGAAGTATCGAGCACCACGCGCACACCGAGATCGCCGGCGAGATCGGTAAGGGTCTGATAGAAGCCGGAGGACACACCCGGCGGCAGAGTCCCGCTGGCGACGAGGTAGCTTCCGCCGCTCACCGCACGCTCCACCTCGGCCAGGCAGCGATGCTGTTCCGGGTCGGTGAGCCGCGGGCCCGGAAAGACGAATCGGTACTGCTCGCCGCTGGTGGTTTCGGTGACCGAGAGACTTTCCCGGGTCGATTCGGCCACCCGCACCGGCCGCGGTGGCACTCCGGCGTCGCGCACCAACTGCTCGAGCAAGCGACCGCTCGGGCCACCGGTGGGAAAGATCGCTGTCACCTCGACGCCCAGCTCGGCGGCCGTGCGCGCGACGTTGATCCCGCCACCGCCCGGGTCGAAGCGGGGGGTCGCGCAGCGCATCTTGTCGGTCGGCACGACTCGCTCGACCCGAGTCGCGAGATCGATCGCGGGATTCATCGTCAATGTCACGATCCGGCCCACCGGAACCTCCTCGCTCCGTCCTTCCACAGCAACGCGGTCGGTGTCCGGCGCGCTTGTCCACGGGGTCGTGTCGCTGCGGCCGATCTTCTGGACCATCGAGTTCTCCGGACCCTGGCCCGCCACCTGCGGGAGGTGACCGCTACCCGGGCCACGCGAAGAGTGATGAACCATTGGACGCCTCCGTCCCGGCGCATCCCTGCACGGCACCGATTACTCTGCCCAGCGGCGGCCGGCCGGAGCAGAGTCGGCCGCCCCTCACACGCTGGGACTTAGGTCCCTTATTGTGGCGTCGGTATCACGGCCGCGCCCGTTGGACAGCGCGTCGGCCGCCTGCCCGACGGCCGCACTTGCGGCATGCAGCCTGCCGGGCTCCCGCGGAAACGCGCCGCCAGCGAAACGATCGCCGGGCGAGCGTGGCCGCGCAGGACCGTGACATAGGAGCTCCGCAGGGAGACGGCCGGGACGACGCGGTCGGTCATCCGCCGATGACATTCGTACCGCGATAGAGAGGAATTCGTCCTCCAGAGCGTCGCGGTGCTTGCTGCGAGACTGATCGTGCCCGGGATTACCTGCCTGGCGCGATGGAACCAATCGTCCGGCAAATCAATCGGTCCTCGAGAGGGAGTCGTCATGCTCGATGTCTCGGCTTTGCGCGCCGCGCCCGCCATGTCCCACGCACAGGAACCGTTCGCGCAACTGCGCGAGACGCATACGGGGCTGGTAGTGCTGTGTGGGGACCGCGCGTACAAGGCGAAGAAACCGGTCGTCACCGACTTCCTCGATTTCGGCACGCCGGAGAACCGGGAGCGGGCGTGCGCCAGAGAACTGGAGTTGAATCAGCGTCTCTCATCCGACGTCTATCTCGGTCTGGCCCATTTGACAGACCCGGAAGGCGGCGCCGACGAACCGATCATCGTTATGCGCCGGATGCCGGAGGCGTCGAGATTGTCCGCCGTGCTCGCGGAACCGGCTCACGAAGCCGTCGAACTGTCAGCACTCGCGGAGACCTTGGCGCGGTTCCACGCGGCCGGACGGCGCGGCGCCGACATCGATCGCGCCGGAACACCCGCGCAATTGCGTCGGCGATGGGAGAGTCTACTGCGGCCCCTGCGGCAGTATCCGCACACGACGAGCGACCCCGGCATTCTCGCGCGCGCCGAACATATGGTTATGCGCTACATCGACGGCCGAACCAGCCTGCTCACGGAGCGCATCGTCGACGGCCGTATCGTCGACGGTCACGGCGATCTACTCGCCGAGGATATCTTCGTCCTGCCGGACGGCTTCCGCATTCTGGACTGCCTCGACTTCGACGATGAACTCCGCTATGTCGACGGCCTCGATGACGCCGCCTTCCTGGCGATGGACCTCGAGTTCTTGGGGCACCCAGAGCAATCCGACGCGTTCTTGAACTACTACCTGCACGCGGCAGGCGACTCACCCCCGCCGTCGCTTCGGCACCACTACATCGCCTATCGGGCGATGGTCCGGGCGAAGACCGACCATATCCGCGCCGACCAAGGGGATGGGGAAGCCACCGGGCGTGCCGAGCGGCATCTCGACCTCGCCGTCGAACATTTGGAACAGGGCGCCGTCCGTCTTGCGCTCGTCGGTGGCCTGCCCGGCACCGGGAAGTCCACGATCGCAGCCCGTCTGTCGGCGGCCACCGGCGCGGTCGTGATTTCGAGTGATAGTGTCCGCGCTGGGCTGCGCGCCACGGGATCCATCGCTGGTACGGCAGGCGTCTTCGGAGCCGGTGCCTATCGGTCCGCCGCGAAAGCACTGGTGTACGCCCAGATGTTGGAGCAGGCGCGGCAGCGGCTCGAGCACGGAGTCTCGGTGATCCTCGACGGCAGCTGGACCGACTCGGACCAGCGCGCCCGCGCCGCCGCCTTAGCCGACGAGACGCGCAGCGATCTGGTACCGCTGCGGTGCGTCTGTCCCCAGCCCTTGGCGGCCGAGCGGATCGGCGCGAGGCCGCAGGGTGACTCGGACGCCACACCGGCGATCGCGGCCGCTTTGGCGGCCACGGCAACGCCATGGCCCGAGGCGATCGTGCTCGACACCGCACAGCCGATCGAAGGCTCGATCGGCACAGCGCTGGACGCCTGGCGCGGCGCGGTGGTCCCGGCCGCTGCCGCCGTCAGGCGTGGATGAGCAACACATAGGCGGCTGATCGAGTGGCAGACGGCGGCCACCCGCCGTCGAACAAATGATTCACCGGGCGTATGGCGCCCTCAGATGTCCCGGCTCCACGATGCGTACCAGGAACGCCCCCGTGGTCGCTGCCATCACCGCCGCCATGACCAGACCAGCGAACACCCCGATCACCGCGGTGACCACCGACGACTGCCCCGGCCGCCACAGCGGACCGGTGACCATCAGGAAAGCGATCAGTCCGGTGATCCAGCCCACGGCGTTGGCCCAGATCCACAGAACCGCTCGGTCCGACCACTGTCGCAAGACGTACCACTGCGCGACGCCGAGCGCGAACATCATCACGGCCGCGCCTGCGGAAACCATCGGCGCCTGTATACCGATCGGCCAGTCGAGCACTCGCTCACCATGGAAGAGGAATATCAATCCGACGGTCCATCCGACGACAGCGCCGACTACCGTGGCCGCTACCCAATCCCGGGCCGGGAAGTCCCGCAGCCGGCCACGCAGTACGCGGGCTTGGCACCAGCCCAGCACACCGCCTTCTACCGCACCCGCCATCAACAGTGCGACGGCGATCACCCCGGGAGCAGAGTCGGCGGTCAGCGCACCGGCGGAGGCCGGCGCCGCGAAGCCGAGAGCCTCGCCGATGGTGACCGCGACAAACCAGCGACGTACGAGGTCGCGGCGTGCCAGCACGGTCTTGCCACTTTCCATGTCGATCCCTATGCCCCACGTCCGGGTCGAGCGTTTCGGTGCATCGCCATGGGTGCGGATTCTGATCGCCTGCCGCCACCTCTTCGCATAGTCTCCCCCGGCTCTGTCCAATCGCCTTGCTTCATATATCGATCTTCTGCCGCGTCTTCGTGTTGCCACAGGAACGAAAGTCACCATCCGATGGCCGTTCGGAACATGCGCAGGATCGCCGTGAGAATCCGCGCGCTGCCGGACGACTGCGCAGACAGACAGCCGCCGTGACGCGCAGGTCCGTCGAATCCGATTGCGTCGCAGCCCAGTCGAATACTCGGCAGGACAACCGATACCGGGCCGGATTCGCGTCGACCCGCTCGATCGGACGCTACTCGATCGGCTCCCGATACGTCGCGGCTCACAGCCTTGGTTTCCAGTCGACGTGCGTGTCGACTTTCTGCGGCAGGGCGTGATGGCCTTGCCTTGTGATGGCCTCGGTCGTTCCGGCGTCCGATGGCGGTAGGACCCCCAGAGCAGGACTTTCGCCCCTGTGCGGCAGCAGTCTGCGAAGCGCACGCTCAACGCATGACGCGAACCGAGGAGGCTGCGATGGACTACCAGGTGGCTCTGATCGAATCGGCGCCGGAGGTAGTGCTGCGGGTGCCTCGCGCGATCCGTCCGAACCCGAACCTGCTCGGCGAGGACATCGCCGAGGGAATGCGGGAGGTGGCCCGGATCGTGCGGAGTGCGGGATTGACCGCCAGCGGGGTGCCGACGATCACGTTCCGCCAGGATTTGCCTGTCGATGAGGCGATCGCGGTGGAATTCGGCGTCCCGGTGGAGCCCGCGCCCAATCTCGGGCCCAGCTCCGGTGCCCAGGTGGTCCTCATGCCCGGCACCTTGGTCGCCCGCACCTGCCATCGTGGTAGTTACCGCGACCTCGGCGTTGCGTATCGGGCGCTGCGGCAATGGTTGCGCGACGCGGGATATCGGCCGATCGGTCCACCCACCGAGGCGTACCTGGTCGGCCCGGACGAGGTTTCCGATGCTCGGCGACTGCTGACGGAGATCCGGTTGCCGGTCGCTCCTGCCACGACCATCGCGTCCCACCTCGACGCGCCGTTCGACGTCACCGTCGAACGCACCAGGGAGGCGCTGCGAGACCGCGGGCTCGTCGTCACCGCCGAAGTGGACATGCAGGGCACACTGCGCGAGACCGTCGGCGAGCGCATCGGAAGCTACCTGGTTCTGGACGTCTGCGATCCTCGACTGACCTTCCGCGCGCTCACCGTCGACCAGCAGGCCGGCTTGGTGACATCGTGCCGTGTGGTGGTGCGCTCGGTCGACGACGGCACGGTGGTCGAGGCCATCGATCCCGATGTGCTGGCTCGCGTGACCGTGACCGCCGGATCGGAGCTGCGCTCGGTCGCCGGTGAGGTACGGCGGCGGCTCATCGCCGCCTTGGACAGCCTCCGAGACGCGGCGCCGTCGTCAACGTGACCGACCTGGCCGAGGCCGATCGGGCTGCCAGGAGACGGTGTGCCGTGCGTGGCAAACACCCGCACGGCGAACACCACGCCGGACGGGGCGGCAGCCGCTGACCCGGCACTACTGCCCGTACCCAACCCGAACGGCGGGTCGAAAGGCGCGAGACGCTGTGTTCGCACTCGCCCGCGACACCGTCGCGATCCGGAAACGAGGACTGCGTGGTAGGCCGGTCTGAACGCGCTTACCGCTCCCGCACGACGATGATCGGGCACTCCACCGAATGCAGCAGCGCGGCACTGGTGGAACCGAGCAGCATGCCGGCGAAGCCACCGCGGCCGTGGCTGCCCACCACCAGCAGCTGTACGTCTTCGGACTGATCGAGCAACGAGCGCACCGGCCGGTCTCGCACCAGCACGCGCCGCACCGACACATCCGGATAGCGTTCACCGAATCCCGCCAGATTCTCCGCCAGCAACGCGTCCTCGCGCTCCCGCACGGCATCCCATCCTGGCACGAGGTCGATGCCGCTCGCATCGCTCCATGCGTGCAACGCGACCAGTCCGACCTTGCGCAGCGAGGCTTCCTCGAAGGCGACTTCGATCGCGGGCGCGCTGGTGCTGCTGCCGTCCACCCCGACGAGAACCGGTTTGTCGAAGGAGACGACATCGGGCGCCGAACCCGGGCGTAGGACCGCGACCGGGCAATGCGCGTGGCGGGTGACCGCCGTGCTCACCGAGCCGAGCAGCTCACGGCGCACCGCCCCGAGCCCGCGGCTGCCGACGACCAGCATTCTGGCGTGCCCGGACCTGTCCAGCAGGTCCGGGATGATCGGTTCGAGAGTCAAC
>NZ_BAFS01000408.1 GCF_000308415.1 Nocardia asiatica NBRC 100129
TGGACCACTGGCGGCGCGGCGACCAGGATGTCGCGACCGAGTACCTCGCCAGGTCCATCGAGCTGTTCGGTCTGTTCGACCGATGCGTCTGGCTGGCCTCGGCGTTCGAAGGGCTGGCGTGGACGGCGGTCGCGCGCGCCGACTACGAGCGGGCCGCGCGCCTGCTCGGCGCCGCGGAGATCCTCGCGCGCAGCACGGTACGCCTCGCGCACGCCATCACCGGCGTCCTGGGTGACAAGATGCGAAACCAGGTGCGGGAGGCGCTGGGCGAGAAGGCGTTCCAAGAGATCTTCGACAGCGGCGCGGCGCTGCCGCTGGAGGAGGCGATCGACTACGCGCTGGGCCGCGTCTACGCCGCGGCGCGACCGGCCCGGCCCGCTCCGGCCGGGTCCGAGGCCGCGGCCGACGTCCTCACCCGGCGGGAGAAGGACGTCGCCCGGCTGGTGGCGGCCGGCCACAGCAACAAGCGCATCGCCGCCGACCTGGTGATCTCGGTGCGCACGGCGGAGACCCACGTCGAGCACATCCTCACCAAGCTCGGCTTCACCTCCCGGACCCAGATCGCGGGCTGGGTCCGGGATCACGACGTCTGATCGGCGTGCGCGATCAGAGCCCGGCGGTGAGGAAGTCGGCGACCGCCCGCTCGAACGCCGGCTTGCGCTCGATCTGCACCCAGTGGCCGCAGCGGGCGAAGACGCGCAGATCGGCGTTCGGGATCTGCCGCGCGGGCAACAGCGCCGCCTCCACCGGCGTCACCCGATCGTCGCGGCCCCACAGGATCAGCGTCTCCGCACGCAGTCCGCGCAACCGGGCCCACAGCGGAATCGGTTCGGCGAGAGCGGGATCGGCGAAGGTCGCGTAGGCGTCGCGCAGCGCCGCGACGGCGGCCGGATCGGAGGCGGCGACCAGCCGGGCGTCGATCAGCTCGTCGGTCAGCGTCGCCGGATTCGACACCATGGTGCGCAGCCACGGCAGCAGACGCTCCCGGGTGGGTTCGGCGTTGAACTCCAGCAACCGCGTGATGCCTTCGGACGGTTCCGGCCCGAGCACGTTCACCCCGACGCCACCGGGCGCCATCAGCACCAGCCGATCGACCCGTTCGGGATGTTCCAGCGCCAGCAGTGCGGCGACCGCGCCGCCCATCGAGTTCCCCAGCAGGTGCGCGCACTCCAGGTCCAGGTCGTCGAGCAAACTCAGCACCGCGTCGGCGGAGATGCGTAGATAGTTTCGTTCGTAGACCTCCGGTCGGTCGCTGGCGCCGAAGCCGGGTTGATCGACGATCAGGCAGCGGAAACGCCCGGCCAGCGCGGGCAGGTTCGCGCCGAAGTTGGCCCAGCCCGAGACACCCGGTCCGGAGCCGTGCAGCAGCACCAGCGGGGCGCCCGATCCGGCTTCGTGGTACCGCAGCGTCAGCCCGCCCGCCCGGCTCCGGCGCGTGGTGCTCTCGGCCGTGAGCGTCATCAGATCATCCGATCGGTGACGGGCAGTCCGAACGCGTTGCGGCCGTACAGCACCAGTGCGCGCTCGATGTCGTTGATGACGTGCACGCTCCCGGCGTGCGCGTCGCGCCAGTGCCGTTCGATCGGGTTGGGTTTGCGGATCGAATGGCCGCCGGAGTTGTCGAACAGCAGGTCGATGGCCTCGATGGCGCGTTCGGTGCCGCGCACCTGGTCGCGGCGGCTGCGGACCCGCAGCTCGAGCGGAATCTCCTCGCCCGCTTCGGCGTAACGCAGTTGTTCGCCGATGTTGCGTTCCATCTGCAGCACGGCCGCGTCGATCTCGGAGGCGGCGCGAGCCACCCGGACGTGCGCGAACGGGTCCTCGGCGGCCTTCTGTCCGCCGTAGGAGATCCGCACCCGCTCCCGCATGCGCTCGAGGTGCGCTTCGTAGGCGCCTTGCGCGGCGCCGATGATGGGAGCGGTGATGGTGTTGGAGAACACCGCGCCGAACGAGATGCGATACAGCGGGGCGGTATTGACCTCCTGGCCCGGCCCACGCAACTCGGCCTGCTCGCTGGCGCGGTAGGTCCGGTGGGCCGGTACGAACGCGTGCTCGACGACGATGTCGTTGCTGCCGGTGCCGGACAGTCCGGACACGTGCCAGACGTCCTCGATACGGTAGTCGGCGCACGGCACCAGCACGGTCAGGTACTCCGCTCCCCCGTCACCGTCCGGCACCACCGCACCGAGGAAGGCCCACCGGGCGTGCTCGCATCCGGAGGAGAAGCTCCAGCGACCGCTGATCTCGAAGCCGCCCTCCGCGGGGGTCAGCTTGCCGGTCGGCGCGTACGACGACGAGACCAGGGTGTCCGGATCGGCGCTCCACACGTCCTCCTGCGCGCGCGGCGGGAACAGCGCCAGCTGCCACGGGTGGGCGCCCAGCACCGACGCCACCCACGCCGTGGACGGGCACGCGGTGGCGATGGCGCGGATCACCTCGTAGAACGCGATCGGCGAGGATTCCTCGCCGCCGAAACGGGACGGTTGCAGCATGCGGAACACCCCCGCCTCGGTCAGCTCCCGGATGCTCTGCTCGGGCACTCTGCGCTGCAGCTCGGCGTCGGCGGCTCGCTCACGGATCGCGGGCAGCAGATCCCGTACCCGATCGAGCACCTTGTTGGTCATATCCGGTAGTCCTCCTCGTAGTCCCGTTCTGTCGACGCTAGGCCGGTGCGGCGGAGTCGGTTCCGATCCATCCCGATGACCGGAACCTCGCCCGGATCAGGCGTCGCGGGCCGCGGCGACGCCCGCTCGGCGGCCGAAGTAGGTGCCGTCGCCGAGCGAGGTGCCGCTGATGTAGCCCTCGCCGTGCAGGTTGCTGGCCGCCCGGCCCGCCGCGAACAGTCCGGGGATCGGGGCGCCATCGATGTCGAGCACGGCGCCGTCGAGTGAGGTGTGCAGACCGCCGAGGGTGAAGACGGAGGCGCCGGTGCCGCGGCGATCACCGGTCTCCGCCGGGGGCCGCACCCCCGCCCGCACATCGATCGCGGCGAACGGTGGCGTGAGCGGGCGCACCCAGCGCGCCGCTTTCCCGAATTCGGGATCCGCACCGCGCTGGGCGAAATCGTTGTAGCGGCGAACGGTGTCGGCCAGCGCGGCGGCTGGTACGCCCATCAGGTCGGCGAGCTCCGCGGCGGTCTCCGCCACGTGGGTGGGCCGGGCGCCCCACCGCTGTCGTTCCGGCACCTCCTCGAAGGCCCGCTCGTCGAGCACGACCCAGGCGCACATGCCGTGCCGGAACAGGGCCGCCTGGCCGATCCGGCCGGGATAGGTGTCCTCGTTGACGAATCGCTGCCCGTGCCCGTTCACCACCATGCCGCGCGCGGCCAAGCCGGGAACGAGCGCGATGCCGACCTGGCCCGTGGCCATGTGCCGCACACCCGCGCCGAGCGCCTGCGCCATCCGGATACCGCTGCCGTCGTCGGTGCCCGCGCTGACTTTGGTGTGGCCCAGCAATTTCGGCGCGTGCGCGGCCACCATCGCGTCGTTGTCCACGAATCCGCCGGTGGTCAGCACTACGCCGCGGCGGGCCCGGATGGTCAGTTCGGCGCCGTACCGCCGGGCCACCGCACCGGCGACCGTACCGTCGGACGCGACGATCAGGCAGATCGCCTTGGTGTCGAAAAGCGCCGTCGCACCGGCGGATCGGGCGGCCCCGGCGAGGCGGTCCATCAGGAGCTTGCCGCCGAAGCCGGCGGCGGCCGGGCGATGGCCGCGCGGGGCGGGCGTAGCCAACCCGGAGAACGGCAGACTGTTCTCCCCCAGCCACATGAGCCCGTCGTCCGTGGGCGGTACCCAGGCCGGTTCGTCCCACAGCGTGGGGTTGAACGGCACACCGCGCTCGGCGAGCCAGTGGAAATGCGCGACGCTGTCCGCGCTGTAGCGGGCGATCTTGTCCGTGTCCGCGCCCGGGCCGAGCGCCGCGCACAGGAACGCGGCCATGGCGGCGGGATCGTCGTCGAATCCGCAAGCCCGCTGGATCGGCGTCCCGCCGCCGAGGTAGATCTCGCCGCCCGAGAGCGCCGAGGCGCCGCCGGGGCCACCCATCCTCTCCAGCACCAGCACCCGCGCGCCCGCCCGCGCCGCCTCGAACGACGCGGCCGCCCCGGCGCATCCGTACCCGACCACCAGCACGTCGGTCTCGATGTCGTACGCGCGCACCTCGGCGGCGTCCCGAGGCGCGACCGAATTCCGATCACTCATGTGCCGACCTTCCCGCGCGGCTCGCGGGAACCGCTCGCCCATCTTGGTGAGCGACTCCGCGGTCCCGGTGATCGGGACTGCGGGCCGTCGCGGCGGTTTCCGCTCGCGATGGTGTGTGAACGGCGTCACGTCCCGGCGTCAGCGAGGAGGAAGAGTTCATGCGGATCCTGGTCACCGGAGTGTCCGATCCGAGCGGTCGCGCCGTGGCGCGCATGATGCTGGCCGCCGGTTACGAAGTCGTCGGGCTGGACCGTGCGCGGCACCGGTACGTCGACCCTCGGGTCGAGGTGATCACCGGTGACCCGGCGGATCCGGCGCTCTGCGCGCGGGCCGTCGACGGTTGCGCGACGGTCGTGCACCTGGGCGGCTCGCTCGACGCGATCGCGGTCGCCGCCCGAGACGCCGGAGCGCGGATCGTGATTACGGTGGTCGCCGGTTCGGACGCGGTCGCCGTGGACGCCGTACGAGCCAGTGGGGCGAAGTCCTTGATCGTGCGCACCGCGCCGGTCGCGGGCAGGCGTATCGAGCGCGCGAGCCGACGAATCCTGCTGCCACTGCTGACTGCCCGGCGGCCGGGCGGGTTCCAATTGCTCCACACCGACGACTTCGAACGCTTCCTGGTGCTGGCCGCGGGATCCGCGCGCACCGGCATCGTCGAACTCGCCGCGCCCGGTGTGGTGTCCGGTGAGGACGCGCGCCGCATCCGCGAGGCGGTGGGACACCGGGGGTTGCGCTGGGTTTCCCGCACCCGGTCGTCCGCCGCGCAGGTGAGTACGACTGCCGCCGAGAAAGAATGGCGCTTCCACTGCGGTTGGACCGCCTCCGAAGTGGCCGCCGACATCGTCCGCGGACTGGCGGGCCGCCGATGGGACGGCGACGACCTGGTCACCCGGCCCGGTGCCATCCCGCTGCCCGGGTATCTGATACCGACCCGCGCCGGTACGTCGGACGGTCATGCCCTGGTCTCGGTGGCGCCGGAGGGTCTGGAGGGCGAGTTCGACGATCGCGTCGACCCGGCCTACCCGGTGCACACGGCCACGAACACCTCCGAGGCGCTGCCCGGACCGCTGACACCGCTGACGGTGGACTTGCAGGCAGGCGCGATCCGGCTGGCCAACGCCGCGATGGGCCGGATGATCGCCCTGGACGGCATCGCGCTCGAGCACTGGACCAGCCGGGTCACCACGGTGCTCGGCCACCACATCTACATCAACGCCTCGATCGGCGTGCTCGCCGCGGAGAACATGCCCGGCTGGGACGAGCAGAGCATCCGCCGCGACGTATACGGCAACATTCCCGCCGAGATCTCGCTGACTCCGCACGGCAAACCGCCCACCCCGACCGGTTTCGCCAGTACCCGCGCCACCTGGCGCGCGGCCGCCCGGGTGCTGCGCACCGCGTTGCGCTACCGCGAGACCACCGACGGGATCAACGCCGCGGCGCATCGGGAAGCGCTCGGCGCCACCGCCATCCGCGAACTCACGGATGAGCAGTTGCACGCCCGCGCGCTGCTGTGGCGGGACCGGCTGAACCAGTCCTGGGCGGCGGCGTCCATCGGCGTGATGATGACAGGCGCGGCCACGGCCATCCACGCCCGCGGCAAGGACGCGGCGGTCGTGCCCATCGACCTGGAACGGCTGGAATCGGCCAGGACCATGCTCGCCGTGGAACGGCTGGCCGCACTGTGCCGCACCGACACCGCGCTGCACCACGCGGCGCACGCGGGTGACGTCGCCGTGGCGCGAGCGGTCTCCCCGGCCTTCTCCACCGCGCTGGACGAGGAACTGCGCCGGATCGGGCATCGTGGACCCGGCGAGTGCGAGCTGCTGAACCCGACCTTCGGCGACCGGCCCGAGCTGCTGGTGGTCGCCGCCGCACGGGCCGCGGAGCTGCCCGCGCCCAAGCGGGAACCGGTCGACTCCGCGCCTAGCCGCACCGCGCGCATGGCGGCGGGAGCGACGACGGCGCGTGAACGCGTCCGCGACGCCGTCGTCCGGTACACCCACTGCCTGCGCCTCGCCGTGCGGGAGCGGGCGGAACGGCTGATCCGGGCCGGGCGGTTGGCGCAGGCCGAGGACGCCTGCTTCCTCACGCTCGACGAAATCCTCTGGGCCCCGGCCGACCTGGCCGAGCGCGTAGCACGGCGACGCGCGGAGCTGGCCCGGTTGCGGGGTGTGCGGATGCCGGATGTGATCGCCGGTGATTGGGCGCCGCTGCCGGACGCGGGCGCTCTGGCGCCCGGAGAAAGCCTGACCGGTACCGGGGTGTGCCCCGGCATCGTGGAGGGCACGGTGAAACGGGTGCTGTCCCTCGACGACGACATCGAGCCGGGCGACATCCTCGTCGCGTCGGTCACCGACACCGGCCATACCGCGATGTTCGCCTACGCCGCCGCCGTGGTCACCGACATCGGCGGCTCGGCTTCGCACGCCGCCATCGTGGCCCGGGAATTCGGCATCCCGTGCGTCGTCGACACCAAGGCCGCCAGCACCAGCCTCGCCGATGGGCAGCGGGTGCGGGTGGACGGGTCGGCGGGCACCGTCACCTTGCTCGACGCCTGAGTTGTGGCCGGAGTCGCGCACTCCGGTTGTATGTCGGCTCGGCGTCGCCGGGCCGCAACCTATGGAAGGAATGATCCAGTGACGATTTCGCGTGCCATTCGCGGTGCGATGACCGGTGTCGCCGCCGCATTGATCGCCGTGTTCCCGTCCACCACTGTCGCTTCGGCAGGGCCTGCGCTCGTGCATACCGTGCACGACCGTTCCATGCACCTGTCGACCGCGCCGAATGCCCGGGATATCGGTGACTATCCCACCCAGGGCAACGGCAAACTGCGTACGGGCGTCGTCTTCCGCACCGACGCCTTGGACAAACTCACCGCCGCCGACCAGCAGCAGTTGGTGACCTCCGGCATCACCAAGGTGATCGATTTCCGCAGCCCCACCGAGTCCGGGGCCAACCCCGACAAGCTTCCCGCGTCGATTCCCGCGGTCGCGCGGCCGGTCTACGACCCGGCCAACGACTTCTACGTGATGGTGGGCAAGGCGGTGCAGGGCGGCCCGGCGGTGCAGCAGCAGATGCTGGGTGACGGCAAGGCCGCGGGGATCATGCGCGACTACTACCGCTGGTTGGTCACCGACGCCACGGCTCGCGCACAGTTCGGGGCCACCGTCCGCGATATCGCGACCGCGAACGGACCGGTGCTGTTCCATTGCACCGCGGGCAAAGACCGCACCGGCTGGATGACCGCGATCCTGATGACGACGCTGGGCGTCCCGAAGGGTCAGGTGTACAAGGACTATCTGGAATCCAACGACAACCTGGCCGCGGGCAACAAGGCGCTGATGGACGGCCTCGTGGCGAAGGGGCTGGTCACCGATCCCGCACTCTTCGAACCGATCCTCGGTGTCAGCCGCGAATTCCTCGACGCCGCCTTCGACCAGGCCGACGCTTCGTTCGGATCGTTCGACCGGTTCGTGTCCGAGGGTCTCGGCATCGACGGCGCGACACTCGAAGCGTTGAAATCCAAGCTGCTGCCCTGACGGTTCGCGAACCAGAGCGGGCCGGTGGATGGTCATCCACCGGCCCGCTCGCTCGTCTCCGGACCGGGTACGCAGAATGACCGCCCGGGAGAATCACCGATATCAGCAGTTGGTCGGGGCGGGTTCTCCGCGAACCCGGGCTTCGAGCCATAGCAGCACCGCGGGTGCGCCCAGTACCGCGGGGGCCAAGTGCTCGAGCGCGGGCTGCAGTCCGACCGGGGGCACCACCATCGTCTGCACCCGCACCCCTGCCGCGCACCAGCGGCGGAGGGTGTTCTCGATGGCATCGACCGGAATCTGCTGATCCGCCGACGAATGCCACTCCAGGATCGGCGTTTCCGGTACCGCGGCGGCGAGTTCGAGGCTGTTCTCCTCCACCACCGACCGCGCGTCGCGGCTGTCGAAGATCGACGTGCTCGTGACGTAGTCCCGAGCGCTGCCGCCGACGCCCGCGGTGAGAATCTCGTTGCTGCAAGCGTTGGCCATGGCCGCACCCACCTCGCGGCCGCGCGCATTGAGATACGAGCTGATCGGCAGCCGGTCCGGGTACTCACGCTCCAACCCGATCGCCGCCGCCATGGCCAATCCGAACGAGGGGTGCGGGTCCAAGCCCAGCGCCTCGGCCATTGTCACCATATTCATCGGGGCGCCGCCGATCGCCGCGCCCGCGAGCCCGAGCTCGGGGGCGTACGTCGGCTGTAGCGCGGCCGCCCATCCCGTGGCCAGGCCGCCGCCGGAGTAACCGGCCAGCACGGTCGGGCTGTCCGGCGCGGCGAGCGCGGGCAGCCGCCGCACCGCCCGGATGCCGTCCAGCACGATCTGCCCGCTCAAACGCGCGGCCCCCAGAGCGAACTGCGGTCCGAGGTGATCCGGCAGCGCGACACTCCAGCCCTGTGCCAGCACCACGTTCAAGCTCGGTATGGTCGCCATCAGGTTGAGATCGTCGCCGTACAGTTTGTGCGATATCGCGCAATCGGTGCCGAGCGCATTGATGAAATGCTGATACGACAGCAGTGGTCCGCCGGGTCGCCGGCCGACGGGAGTGAGGACCGTGGTCGTCGCGGCGATCGGCGCTCCCCGTGAGTTCGTGGATCGGAATTTGACCAGCGTGACGGTGGAGCCGGGGAAGATGCCCAGCGGTGGCAGTGCCCGCACACCGAGCACATCCCCTGGTCGGTGTGCGGCCAGATCCGCGGGGGCGGCATAGAACGGGTCCGGATCAGGCGTCGGATACAGGGGTTCGGCCGTAGCCGTCGTCGCCAGCAGCAGACCGAGCGCCACGCCGCCGATCGCACCGCGCGCCAGCCCGGTGCGCCGGCTGCCCCGGAAAAGTAGCGAGTGCCGGATCACGATCTCGACCTCCAGTATGTTCGCGGCGTTTGTCGACCAGCCGCTTGCATTCAAGTCCGGGACCTCAGGCAAACCTCTAGCGACACGCCGGACGGAGCTGCCGAACCCGTGGAGCAGATGACCTCCCGTCCGCGCGCGCCGGCGCGAATCACGCTCCTGACACGACCAGCACTTCGCGCAGGCGAGCCAGCTCGTCCCTGCGTAGACCGCTGGCCAGCAACCATTCGGCCGCGCCGCCGTGTGCGGCGGAGAGGTTGGCGAGGAAGCGCCGCATCACTTCGGCTTCGACACCGAGGATGCCGGTGCTCACCGGGGGCAGGCCCGCGTAGGACGCGAGCGCGTCGAGCCGGTCGCGGACCCGCTGCATGCGTTCACCGGTGAGCGCGTAATCGACCGCGATCGCCTCGGGCGGCACGCCGACCGCGTCGAGCAGCACCGCTGCGAGCACACCGGTGCGGTCCTTGCCCGCGGCGCAGTGGAACAGCACCGAGTGGCGGCCCGCGTCGATCACCAGCCGGACCGCCGCCAGAATGGACGAGACGCTGCCGGTCAGCAGCTTGCCGTAGAGGTCGACCAGATCCACGCGGCTGGCGTCCGGAACCAGATCCCTTGCCGCCAGCGAGGATCGCGGCGACTTCCGCACCGGCAGGCAGATCCGCCGCACGTCGGCGGTGGCCAGCAGTCCGTAGCCCTCGCGCTCCACTTCGTCGGGCAACCGCAGGTCGATCAGCGTGCGCAGGGCGATGGGCCCGAGCAGTTTCGCCAGATCGGCTTCGGTGAGATGCTGCGGCGTGCTGGAACGGTAGACGATTCCGAAGCGGGTGGTTCCCCCGCCCCGCACGGGCAGCCCGCCCAGATCGCGCACGTTGTCGATCTGGGCGAACTCCACCCACCGGTCGTCGCCCGCGGTCTCAGTGGGCACGGCCGGCCGCCGCCTCGTCGGCGCGGCTCAGGCCGCACAATCCGATCAGGTCCTCGTGCAGCTCGAACCACACGGTGTGATAGCTGTCCAGCACCGGCCGCGCGACCCAGGCGTGGTCTCCGGCCGCGATCCGCTCGATCGCCTGCGTGAACCGGGCGGGGTAACGAGCCAGCCGTGGCGCGACCTCGCCGATCCGCCGCAGCAGCGGCTGCGCGGCACGGTGCAGTTCGCTCAACCGGGCCAGGACCGCGCCGTCGTATTCGGCGTCGGCGTGGTCGTTGACAGTGGCCGGATCCTTCATCTGCCACGCGGTCACGATTTCTTTGAGATCGCCGTTGAAAGCGCAGAATTCGGCATAGACGGAGGCGATCTCCGCCCGGTCGACCGCCCGTCGCTCCGCCGCCAGCAAGCCCTCCAGATGCTGTCTGCCTTCAGGTGTGAGGCGGACGCCGATCGGCGTCGCGGCGCACAGGCCCCGAGCCACCAACTCCTCGCACCGGGCGGCGACGGACTCGACCGCCGCACCGATGCCCGCGCCGAGCGCGTCGTGGGCGGCGCGGCCTTTGATCCCGATCAGCCGCAGCAGATCGAGCTCCGGGATCTCGGTCGCCTCAGCCCCGGGCTCCGCCTGCTGCCGCGTCGAGCCGTCGGTCGCGCGCGCGTCCAGCCACGCCGCCAAGCCGTCGACGTCGGCGCCCGCCCAGCCGGCCAACCGGCCGACATCCGCGAGGGTGCTCGCGTCGACGGCTCCGCCTTCGACCCGGCCCGGCCACACCGCGCCCGCGCCCCCGTCCACGGTGACGACCCTGCCGACGAGCGCCGCGACGACATCAGCACCGCAGCCGACCACGCACGGCCTGCCGATCTCCCGGCTGACCAGCGCGGCATGCGATGTGACACCGCCCGACCCGGTGACGATCCCCCGAGCGGCGATCATGCCGTGCAGATCGTCGGGGCTGGTGGTGGGACGCACCAGGATCACGTCCTCACCGGCCTCCGCGCGGCGTTCCGCCTCGTGCGGATCGCTCACGACGACGCCTGATGCCAGGCCGGGACAGGCGGATTCGCCATTGGCCAGCGGGGTTCCGGTGTACTCACCGGTCGCCGGACGCAGCACGGCGCGCACCTGTTCGGCGGTGACCCGGCGCAGCGCCTCGTCCGTGCCGATGAGTCCCTCCTCGGCCATGCCCACCGCGGCCCGCACGGCCGCCCGGGCCGAGCGTTTCGCGGGGCGGGACTGCAACAGCCATAGGACGCCGGATTCGACGGTGAATTCGATGTCCTGGATATCGCGGCCGTCGCGTTCCAGCAGATCGGCCGCGGCGAGGAGTTCTCGGTGCACCCCCGGCAGGGAGACGGCCAGCTCGTCCAGCGGTCGGGGGGTGGTCCGGCCCGAGACCACGTCCTCGCCCTGTCCGCCGACCAGCCATTCGCCGAACACCGCGGGCTCCCCCGTGTTCGGGTTGCGGCTGAACAGCACACCGGTGCCGGATTCCCCGTCCAGATTTCCGAAGACCATGGCTTGCACTGTCACCGCGGTGCCCGGGGTTCCGGCTACGCCGCGATTGCGCCGGTAGGTCTGCGCCCGGGGTGAATCCCAGGACCGGAACACCGCGCCGATGGCCGCCCGCAACTGCTCCCACGGGTCCTCGGGCACCGCACCGGACGGATCACCCAGCACGGTCTCGCGATACTGAGCCCGGAAGCGTGCCCGCGTATCGGCCGCGTAACCCGGGTTACCGGTCTCGTCCGCCAGCGCACGTGCGACGACCTCGTTCATGCCGAGGTTCAG
>NZ_BAFS01000407.1 GCF_000308415.1 Nocardia asiatica NBRC 100129
CGGCCTACAGCGCGCCAGCGCTGGGCCGCGTCTGGAAGGCCCAGCACTTCTCCTATTGGATGACCACCATGCTGCACACCATCTCCGATGCCACCCCCTTCGATATACGCAGGCGGGAGGGCGAACTGGCAGCGGTGACCGGCTCGACCGCCGGATCTACCTTCCTCGCCGAGGCCTACACCGGCTGGCCGCAGCGGTCATAAGCGTCCCTGCGCCACGCGGCCGCTGATCAGAAGACCCGGGTATGGCTGAAGTTTTGCGGAGAACCGCTGGCCGCTGGCCACGCTGCCGATCGGCTTCAAGCCTCGGCCGCGCCGTCCGACCGCTGCCGAGCGGACACCACCGCGACAACAGACGCTCCAGCCGTTCGCGCCGGACACCTACACGCACGAACGCCGCATCAACAAGTGCGTGCCTGCCCGCGGGGACCGAGCCCGCATCGGCTACCTTTCAACCTGCATCGCTCGACAGTGCACCGGATGCTCACCCGCTACCAGATGGCTCGCCTGCGGTCGCTGGACCGAACGCCGGGAGCCGGGCCCTGTTGAGTGCTGATCCTACCGCTGATTCCAAGACCGCTTTTGCTGTTGGGCTGTCGCCTGGCGACGCGCTGCACCGCGGCTGTCACAATCCGGAGAGTGGAACGCCGGTCGTGATCGACCAGTCACACGGGCTCGTCGGCCTTGCAGGGGCACGTCCAAGCGGTTGGCCAGTTCGGGGAGGGTGATGCCGAAGGTGTCGCGCACCACGACTGCGTCGGGTTCGATGTCGAAGATGGCGAGGTCGGTGTAGACCCGTGACACGCAGCCGATTCCGGTGAGGGGGTAGGTGCAGGCCGGGACCAGTTTGGGGGTGCCGTGTTTGGTGAACAGTGTCATCATCACGAAGATCTGTTTGGCTCCGATAGCGAGGTCCATCGCGCCGCCTACTGCGGGGATGGCGTCGGGTGCGCCGGTGTGCCAGTTCGCGAGGTCACCGGTCGCGGAGACTTGGAAGGCGCCGAGCACGCAGACGTCGAGGTGTCCGCCGCGCATCATGGCGAAGGAGTCGGCGTGGTGGAAGTAGGCGCTTCCGGGTAGTTCGGTGACGGGGATTTTGCCCGCGTTGGTGAGGTCGGGGTCGATGTTGTCGCCTACTGCTGCGGGGCCCATGTTGAGCATGCCGTTCTCGGTGTGCAGTATCACGCCGGAGTCGGCGGGGAGGTGGTCGGCGACGGTGGTGGGCTGGCCGATGCCGAGGTTGACATAGGAACCGTGGGGGATGTCGTTGGCGATCAGGGCCGCGATCTGGTCTTTGCTGAGCGGGCCGGTGTTCATGCCGCGACCACCTTGTCGACGTAGATGCTGGGGGTGACGACCGTTTCAGGGTCCAGGACACCGGTTTCGACGACCTCTGCGACTTGGACGATGGTCGTGGTGGCGGCGGTCGCCATGACCGGGCCGAAGTTGCGGGCGGTTTTGCGGTAGACCAGGTTGCCCATGCGATCGGATCGGTGGGCGCCGATGAGGGCGACGTCCCCGCGCAGGGGGTACTCCAGAACGTAAGTGCGGCCGCCGATCTCGCGGGTCTCTTTCCCCTCGGTGAGCTGGGTGCCGACGCCGGTGGGGCAGAAGAAAGCGCCGATCCCCGCGCCCGCCGCGCGGATGCGTTCGGCGAGATTGCCCTGCGGTACGACCTCGAGCTCGATTTGCCCGGCCCGGTAGAGGTTGTCGAACACGTACGAGTCGGACTGGCGTGGGAATGAGCAGATCACCTTGCGCACCCGTTCGGCGGCCAGCAGCGCGGCAAGGCCGGTGTCGCCGTTGCCGGCGTTGTTCGACACCACCGTCAGATCGGTGGCGCCCTGTTCGATGAGCGCTTCGATGAGCTGCACGGGCATGCCCGCCATACCGAAACCACCGATCAGAAGGGTGCTGCCGTCGGCGATTCCGGCGACCGCCGCCGCGGTCGTCTCGCAGATGTCCACCATCACCGCACCTCCCGCATATTCTCGAGCACAACCGCTAGTCCCTGACCGACGCCGATGCAGATCGCCGCGACACCCCACCGGTCACCGCACTCGACGAGACGGTGCGCCAAAGTGCCGACGATCCGCGCGCCCGAAGCACCCAGCGGATGCCCGATCGCGATGGCGCCGCCCTTGGCATTGACGATCTCCGGATCGGCCAGCCCTTGCGCGAGCCAGGCATCGACACAAACCAGCGACTGCACCGCGAAAGCCTCGTTGAGTTCCACCGCGGACACATCAGCCCAGCCGATCCCCGCGCGAGCCAGCGCACGGTTGGCCGCCTCCACCGGCGCGTAGCCGAAGTCCTGCGGATCCAGCGCATAGGTCCCCCGGCCCGCGATCCGCGCCAGCGGATCGACGCCCAGCTCTACTGTTTCGCTCGCGAGCAGGACCGCGCCCGCGCCGTCGTTCAGCGGGGAGGCGTTCCCGGCGGTGATCGACCCGTCGGTCCGGAACGCCGGTTTCAGCCCGGCCAGCTTCTCGGCGGTGGAGTCGGGCCGGATGCCTTCGTCGCGGGCCAGGCCACCGAACGCGATCACGAGGTCGTCGTAGAAACCCGCTTCCCACGCCGCGTCCGCCAACAGGTGGGAGCGGGCGGCGAACTCGTCCTGACGGCCACGAGAAATACCGAACCGCTGCGCGAGCTGTTCGTTGCACTCACCCAGCGAGACCGTCCACTGCGCGGGCATCCTGTCGTTGACCAACCGCCAGCCCAGCGTGGTCGAGACCGCGGTGACGTGTCCGGCGGGAAACCCCCGCGACGGCTTCGGCAGCACCCACGGCGCCCGCGTCATCGACTCCACGCCCCCGGCCACGACCACCTCCGCCTCACCGGTCTCGATGATTCGCGAGGCGCTCATCACCGCATCCAACGACGAGCCACACAACCGGTTCACCGTGGTCGCCGGCACCCCGGTCGGTGACCCGGCCAGCAGCACCGCCATCCGGCCGACGTTGCGGTTGTCCTCACCGGCCTGATTCGCACACCCCCAGACCACATCCCCCACCGCCTCAGGAGACAGGTACGGCGCTTTGGCGAGCACGCCGGACAGGGCCGCGGCGGCCAGATCATCGGGGCGCTGCTCGGCCAGCGCACCCCCGAAGCGCCCGAACGGCGTCCGCGCCGCGGCATAGACGAAGGAATCGGTCACGCCTCGACGCTAAACACCCCCATTGATGCAGTCCAATACTCATTTCCCGCGCATTGATAAGCAGCAGCGATAGAATTGCTGTGTGGACTTCGACCTGCGGACCCTGCGCTATTTCCTCGCCCTCGCGCACGAGCGTCATTTCGGCCGGGCCGCAGCTCGCGTCCACATCGCCCAACCAGCCCTGTCCCAGCAGATCAAACAGCTCGAGACCCAACTCGGCGTCCAGCTGTTCGACCGCTCGACCCGCCGCGTCGAGATCACCCCCGCGGGCGAACGCTTCACCGAACACGCCCGGCGGATCGAGGCGGCATGCGCACGCGCCACCGACGACATGACGGCCTTCGCCCGCGGCCGCGTCGGCCGCGTCTCGGTCGGCTTCATCGGAACCGCCACCTACGACGTCCTGCCCCGCCTGACCCGGATGGTCCGCACCGAACTCCCCGACATCGACCTACAAGTGCGCGGCGAACTGCTATCCCCGCAACTGCTCGATGGCCTGGCCACCGGCGAATACGACCTAGCACTGGTCCGGCCGCAACCGAGCTCCGAACCGGGATCAGCCCGAGGACTCCACCACCTCCTCGCACGGAGCCCCGACGCGCCGAACATTGTGCTCGAAACACTGCGCACCGAACAACTTCTCGCCGTTCTCCCCGTCAACCACCCACTCGCCGACACCGATTCGGTCGATCTCGCCGCCCTGGACAGCGAAACCTTCATCACCCACCCCTCCGGCGACCGATCCACCATGCACCACCTGGTACTCGACGCATGCGCCCGCGCCGGATTCCGACCCCCCGTCCTGGAAGTCAGCGAAACAGCCACCCTCGCCGTCTCCGTAGCCGCCGGCCTCGGCGTCGCCCTCGCCCCCGAACCAGTCCGCAGCCTCGGCCTGGACGGCGTCACCCACCGACCACTCCGGCAGCCGGAAACGGTCGAACTCATGCTGGCCCACCGAGAATCAGAAAACTCGCCCGGCGTGGCAGCTGTCGCGGCGCTGGTCCGAGCCGCAGCGCGCGCTACCTAGCAGGCCCACCCGCTACGGCACTGGCTAGACACCGACGTACCCGTGGCAAAGTGGCCTCGGTAGACAGATTGATCTGGTGAGCGGTGCATCGATCAGTCTCGATGGGACAGGCGCGTCGCGGGCCAATACGCCGAATTTCGGGGATCGGCGCTGACCGCGAAGACCGGGAACCGGTCCTCCGATGGATGGGGCTGGAATCGAACGCGCACGGACCAGCCCGCCAACGAGGGGATCTCCCCTTCCAGGGAGGTGTAGACCCACGGGCCCTCGTCCGACTCCACGATCGCGATCGTCAGCGGCACCAACCCACCCGGCCGATCGGTCGAGGCTCGGTCGACAACCCGCCACGACACGACCGAGCCCGCACCCGACGACGGCACACGCTCGAGCTCGCCGGATCAACAGGACGAACACCCGGACGTGATCGGCGCGAGCAGCTTGGCGCACCGCACGCAACGGTGAATCATCAGCACCTCATCCACGCACAGCCCGCTGTCGTCGCCGAGGACATTCGCAGTTTTCTCCAGGTCAGGTGTGTGCATACGGGCCTCCACGAGAGGGTGCTGACAGGTGTCGGTAACTCCTGAAGACTGACCCCTCAGCGATTTCCGAACATTGACCCCTGGTGGGGGTTGACGCTTGCGGGGTGATTGCCATCGAGGACTGGGCTGAGATCCGCGGGTTGCATCGGGCGGAGGGTGTGCCGATCAAGGAGATCGCGCGGCGGCTGGGGGTGGCGCGGAATACGGTGCGTTCGGCGTTGGCGTCGGATCGGCCGCCGAAGTACGAGCGCAAGCCGCGGGGTCGGGTGGTGGAGGCGTATGAGGCGCAGATCCGGGCGTTGCTGGCGGAGTATCCGCGGATGCCGGGGTCGGTGATCGCCGAGCGGATCGGCTGGCCATACACGTTGAATCCGTTGAGGATTCGGTTGCGGGAGATCCGCCCGGAATATGCCGGGGTGGACCCGGTGGATCGGGTGAGTTATGAGCCGGGGTCGGTGACGCAGTGTGATCTGTGGTTTCCCGAGCCGCGGATCCCGGTCGGGGGTGGCCAAGAGCGTGTGTTTCCGGTGCTGGTGATGACGTTGGGGTTTTCGCGGTTCACCGCGGCGGTGATGCTGCCATCGCGTCAGAGCGGGGATCTGTTGTCGGGGATGTGGCAGCTGATCTCGCAGATGGGGAGAGTGACGAAGACCCTCGTCTGGGACCGGGAGTCAGCGATCGGTGGGACCGGGAAGGTGACCGCGGCCGCGGCAGCGTTCGCCGGGACCCTCGCTACGAGAATTCAGCTGGCCCCGCCCCGAGATCCGGAATACAAGGGCATGGTCGAACGGATGAACGGGTTCCTCGAGACCTCGTTCCTGCCGGGCCGCAGCTTCACCGACCCCACCGATTTCAACACCCAGCTCGCGGATTGGCTGACGCGGGCCAACACGCGCACAGTCCGTTCGATCGGTGGCCGACCGGTCGATCTGTTCGAGACCGACTACCTGTCGATGATTCCGTTGCCGCCGGTCAGCCCGGCGGTCGGATTGAGTCAGCGGGTCCGCCTGGCCCGCGACTATTACGTGCGCGTCGACACCGTCGATTACTCCGTCGATCCGCGGCTGATCGGCCGGTTCGTCGATGTCACCGCCTCCCCGACCGTGGTCACGGTTCAGTGCGATGGGCAGGTCGTGGCCCGGCATCAACGATCGTGGGCCAAGCAGGAGGTGGTTACCGATCCTGATCACGCGGCGCTGGCCGCGCAGCTGCGGGCCGGGTTCGCCGCTGACCGGCGCCGCCGGGAGCAGGCGCGGCGGCATTCCGATGGGCATCCGGTCGCGCTGCGCGCGTTGCCGGACTACGACGTCCTGTTCGGCGTCGATTTCCATGTTCCGACAACAGAAGAGAGACACGGATGACCGCGACCAAACCCAAGACGGCCACCAACGCAGTCGGCCAGCCACCCGATGGACTGCCGTCGATGATGGCCTACCTGACCCGGGTGCTGAAGATGTCGACCGTCGGGCGCAGCTGGGAAGAACTGGCAGCACAAGCACGTGACGAGAACTGGTCGCACGAAGAGTATTTGGCCGCGCTGCTGCAACGCCAGGTCGCCGACCGTGAGTCCAAGGGCACGATCATGCGCATCCGCACCGCGCACTTCCCTCAGGTCAAGACCCTCGAAGACTTCAACCTCGATCACCTGCCCTCGCTGCGCAGGGACGTGCTGGCGCACTTGGCTACAGGCACCTTCGTCCCCAAGGCCGAGAACGTGATCCTGCTCGGACCGCCCGGGATCGGCAAAACGCACCTGGCGATCGGGTTGGGCGTCAAAGCCGCCCAAGCAGGCTATTCGGTGCTGTTCGACACCGCCAGCAACTGGATCGCCCGTTTGACCACCGCCCACCACGCCGGCCGGTTGGACGCGGAACTGAAGAAGATCCGCCGCTACAAACTGATCATTGTCGACGAAGTCGGCTACATCCCCTTCGACCAAGACGCGGCGAACCTGTTCTTCCAACTGGTCGCCTCCCGCTACGAGCAGGGCTCGATCATGGTCACCTCGAACCTGCCGTTCGGGCGCTGGGGCGAAACCTTCTCCGACGACGTCGTCGCCGCAGCCATGATCGACCGCCTCGTCCACCACGCCGAGGTTCTCACCCTCACCGGCGACTCCTACCGCACCCGCCAACGCCGCGCCCTGCTCGCCAAAGAGAACCGCGCCGCGACCGACTGAACACACCAAAACCGACCCCTACCAACTCGTCAAAATTGATCCCGGGGGTCAGAATCAAAAAATCGACTGAGGGTCAGCCTTCACGAGTTGTTGACAACAGGTTCCGCTCCAGCCTGCGATGGAAAAACGCGCCGGGCGACGGCCGAATCACCCGCCGCATACCTGTTTCTCTCTCGGTCGACCGCACGGTCGGAAAACCCGCCGCCACAGTCGGGCGGCCACTGCATTCTCGCCGCCGCACCAGCGTGCGAGGTCATTCGACCCATACGGTGGTGATTCGAAGTGCCGCAGGTGGCTCGAGCGGCAGCGGATCGGGTATGTGGTCGAGGTGACCAGCAGTGCACCGGTCGTCAGGTCGCTTGCCGGTAGCAGCCGCGCCGGCCAGACCGTCGACGACGCGCCACCGCAGGCATGGAAGCGTCGTAGCTGGGGAAACGGCGCGAAAGGCCCTCGGATGTTCGACTGGGCCGTGGCCACGGTGCCGACCGTCGGTGAGGCCAAACCCGGCTGGGGGCGCTGGCTGCGGGCTCGCCGGTCACTGGCTCCCAACGCCGAAGGCGAGCTCGAAACGGCCTACTACATGTGTGGTGCCCCGATCGGTACCAGTGACGACGAGTTCATCCAGGTCGCCGGGCGGCCGAGGAGATGGGACCGACGGCCCGAGTCCACAGACACGCGACTCGCGTTGGGGACCCGGGACTCCCGATACTTCGACCAACAGTCTTTACACCCGTGTCACGAAGAGGTTGCTCGAGCGAGAGTCGGCTATGCGCTCCTCGTGTACGTCCTTCTTCGGCACTTCTGCCGACGGCGAACTACTAATAGCGCTGAACGATGAGTATCAGCGCAAAGACGTATTGGACTTCTCAGCGAGGCCCGGCTGAAGATGCAAGCACGACAGTGCGTAGGTCATCCCGGTGGATCCGGACGCGATGAGGCCATCGCATGACAGTTCAAAGGAGAACGCAATGTGCCGCCCAGGATTTTCGAGCCCCGCGCTGCTTACCCGGAGCCTCCCCGCCGATTCCCAGGATGCCTTTCACTCATGGGGCGAGCACCCTCGCGACCAGGTGTTGACCTTCCTGAGGAGGTAGAGCGGATCCGACGTGGCAAGCCCAGAATAGCGCCACGACATCATCGCTCAGTCCGACGCTGACACCGCCCGACAGGACCGCCGAGGTTCGCTGGGACCGCTGGTCCAAAACGGACGATGCGGGCGGCTTCTTAGCAGTGCACGACCCATCCTCAACCACGCAACAGCTTCGGCCGCTTCCGCTTTCAGATCGGCTTGCTGGTCACTGCTGGTGCGGCAGAACGTCGCCCAAGGATCTGGCCATCCAGCCCGCCCGCCGCGAAGTGGTCGACAACCGAGTGGGCTGCCTCGGTCCGACGTCCACGCACGGCGGCGCCAACCGACCTCGCAGAGCCATCGGCCGACTGCGCCCCTTGATTGCCCGGTCCGGCCGGTCTTCGCCGTCTGTAGGGCAGGAAAACGGACCGTCCCCCGCACCGCTTCGGCGCCCCTCGGCGACCTAGACGTACGCACCACCTGTGTGTGTTTCGGGATCGCTCCACTTCCCGGCTGAGAAAGCAGCGCCAGGACTCCTCCCTCACCTATCCAACCACGGAACAGAAAGAAAGTAGGTAGGCCAGATGTCCATCGACAAGGACTTCACCTTACCGGAACCGACCGCCCCGGTGCCTCACGGAGCCGAGGAACATGCCCCTGGGCATTCGGAGGCCCACTCGGCACCTGAGTTCTCTCCGCGAAGCGTGCGCCACTTGGTCGCCGCTCACCTCGGCATCGCGGTCACGATCTCCCCCGCCTTCCTCGGGATCTTCTCGCTGTTCCTCAAGCCGATGGCCACGGGGTTGGGGGCCGACCGGTCCCAGATTGCCCTGGCAGTGTCCATCGCTTCGCTAGGGGGGGTGATCACGACTCCGCTCACGGGCCTGCTCGTCGATCGACTGGGGGCTCGAAAAGTCACGGCGATGGCGGCCGTGTGGATGCCGGCCTCGATCGCGTTGTTCGCTCTGGGAGCACCGTCCCCCGTTGGCTTCGTCCTGGGCTCATGCGCTCTCGGTATTGCATGCGGACTGACCTCGCCCGTCGCCTATCTGAGCACCATCCCGCGGTGGTTCAACCGCCGACTGGGGTTGGCCATCTCGCTGGTCGTCGCCGCACTCGGCACGGGAACAGTGGTCAATTCTGCCCTGGCCGCTCCTTTGATCGAGCAGTTCGGATGGCAGAAAGCATGGTTTGCCTTTGCCGCCTGGGTCGCGGTCATCGGTCTCGGCGCCCACTTCCTGGTTCCCTGGGGCGCCACGGCGACTAGGTCGCGGGAGCACGGTCAGCCCGTCAAGGCTACCGTCGCAACGGCTGACCGGAACGATACCGGACCGGACGGGACGGCCCGAATGTCAGTCTTCCTGCGGGACGTCCGTTTCTGGGGCATGACGCTCGCTTTCGTCATCGGCCTGCTGGTCACAGGTGGTGTGATCGTCAATGTCGCCGCCGTGATCAGCGATCGCGGACACGGTCCCGGAGTGGCTACCACAGCGGTTTCCCTTGTCGGCATCGCATCCCTCATCGCCCGTCTGGTCGGGGGCACTCTACTCGACTACGTCCCCGCACGGTGGGTCGCGGCCTCCATCTTTCTCGCCCAAGCGCTGGGTGTCTTCTACTGGCGACCGCCAGCAGCACTGCGCTCCTGGTGCTCGCCGCCGCACTCGTCAGCTTCGCCTACGGAGTGGAGTCCGATCTCATTCCCTACGTCCTCAAACGTCGATTCGGTATAGGGGTGTTCGGTCGAGCGTACGGCCTGATGTTCGGTCTGGTTCAGTTCGGCCTCGTGCTCGGGCCGACTGGTCGCGTTGGCCTTCGACCGGTCCGGTACCTACTCCACTGCATTCACGGCGCTCGCTCTCGGCGCCCTCATCGCAGGCATACTTGCGTTCGCCAGCATTCGCGTGAGCAGTACCCGCTCGCAGGCGGAATTCGCGTCATGACAGCCGCTCGGGGACCAACTGGTCGCGGGTGAGCTCACGGGTCGGGCGTGGGAGCGAATCGAATCCTTGTTGCCGATGTCGGGCCGGGAGCGGCAGTGACACAGTCACAGCAGGCGATCACCGAAGCTGCGCACCGTACGGTGAGCTGCCCGAACGGCATAGCCCCGCGAAGACCAGGCACGTGTGGCTGTAGCGAAAATACCCGGCAGGCTGGAGATGCGGGAGTTGCCCCGTCGACCAGGCCGGTGACAACCGACAGCTGCTGCCTGAGGTTCCCCCGCTTCCTTGGAGGGCTCTGAGCATGGTCCGATAGGACCAGGAAGGAGCCCCGCGTGGCAGCACCGAAGAAATACCCGGACGAGTTGAAGGCCCGAGCGGTCCGGCTTTACGTCGACACCCAGAATCGCGACCGGGCTGTTCGGCGGGTCCGGCAACCGGCGGACCAGCCGGATCAACGTGTCTCGGCTGACCGGCAGCCCCAATCGGCCCGCCAGCCGGGCGCCGGCACGACCTGCCATCGCCAACCCGATCGCGACCAACATCGACGTCAATCGGCTCGTGCGCCGCGACCACTTCGCCGTCAGCCCGGCAACCTGTTCGGCGAAGGTCTTCGCCGGGCAATCACTGTTCGAACAGAAGAACCGCCGGACCATCAGCTGCACGGTCACCACCCGGCCGGCGATCGCGGCATCGGCCAGTGTGCGCTGATAGAGGGAGTGCACACGCGCAGAGACCGACTCGCATCCCTGACACTGGGCAGTCGACGCGGCCACCGCGGCCCGGAGAACCAGCCCATCTCCCTCGCTGTCGACTGCTTCTATCACCAGACCAGTCAAGTGCGGCAACAACTTCCAAACAAGATCACCCGAACACCCCCGACACCATTACCAAGCCTGACACTCCACCGACAACACGCCGACCCCCGGGATCACGAAGACTGCGCCAGAGCCCTGATCTTCACGTGGATCGCATCGATGAACACGACCGGATACACGCGATCGAGAGGCCGGTTGCACCAGTCGGTCATCTCCGCGACCACCTTGTCGGTAATCGCGGAGACGGTGTCCTTGGACACCGAAGCGCCGTAGATCTCAGCGAAATGCGCCGAGATCTCCCCGGTCGTCAACCCCTTCGCGGTCAGCGACAACACGATCTCATCGACCCCCGACAACCGCCGCTGACGTTTCCTGACAATCTTCGGTTCGAACGTCGAGCTGGTATCACGCGGCACATCGATCTCGACCGGACCGATCTCGGTGACCACCGTTTTCGACCGAGTCCCGTTGCGAGAGTTCGGCGTTCCACGCCCTGCCGGGTCGTGTTTCTCGTAGCCGACATGCTCGGTCATCTCCGCCTCCAGGGCGGTCTCGAGCACGGTCTTGGTCAGCTGGTTGAGCAGCCCACCCGGGCCGACCAGGTCGATGCCCTGCTCCTTGGCCTGCTTCAGCAGCTGCTCGGCCAGCTTCCTGGTATCCGCCGCGTCCTTCTTCGCCACGGCGTCGAGTGTCTCCGACACTGCTCGATCCTTCCCGCCGAACCATCAGGTCCGGCCAGTCAGACCAAGGTCAAATCCGCCGTTGTTCCGACAGTCCCCGCCGCGGAGGGATGCGTAGGGTCTGTCCAGTCAACGGCTCTGTCTCACATTCGATGGTAGACAGCTCATTCCA
>NZ_BAFS01000406.1 GCF_000308415.1 Nocardia asiatica NBRC 100129
ACCTGTATTCGTTCTCGTTCGCGCCCTACCGCAGTCACCGCATCCGGTATCCGCGCCAGAGCGAGATCTTGGACTACCTGCGAGATGTCGCCGCGGACCGTGGCCTGGCCCCGCATCTGATGTTGAACACGGCGATCATCGAGGCCACCTATCTGGAGAACCGGGGCCGCTGGGAACTGCTCACGTCCTGCGGACAGCGGGTGCTGGCCGATGTCGTGGTCTTCGCAGTGGGCCAGCTGCACCGGCCGAAGATCCCCGATATCGCGGGCCGGGTCGACTTCACCGGCGCGTCCTTCCATTCCGCCCGCTGGGACCACGACCAGGACCTGCGCGGAAAGGACGTGGCCGTGATCGGCACCGGCTCGAGCGCGGCGCAGATGCTGCCGTCCCTGGCCGCGACCGCCCGCCGCGTCCGGGTTTTCCAGCGCACCCCGCACTGGGTGCTGCCCAAACCCCCGGACGACTTCGGACCGCTGGCGCGAGCGGCGTTACGGCTGCCCGGCGCCCACGGTCTCTACCGCCGCGCGCTCTACTACGGTGCGGACGTCGTACTGGCGCCGATCATGCGCCGGGGCTGGTCGGCCCGGCCTGCCGAGTGGGCCGCTCGTCGCTACCTGCGCAGCCGGATCTCCGACCCGGGTCTGCGCGCGAAGCTCACGCCCGACTATCCGATCGGCGGCAAACGCATCGTCTTCGACAGTCACTACTACTCGGCGTTGACCCGCGACAACGTCGAGTTGATCACCGCTCCCATCACCCGGATCGTCCACGACGGCCTCCGCACCGAAGACGGCGCCCACCATCACGCCGACGTGATCGTCTACGCCACCGGCTTCCGCGCCCCGGAATTCCTGGTCCCGATCACCGTGCGCGGACGCGGAGGAGCGCTCCTGCACGAGCAATGGCGCACCGGCGCGGCGGCGCTGCACGGGGTGGCGGTCCCCGGCTATCCCAATGCCTTCCTGATCGCCGGACCGAACAGCTTCAACCCGGCGGGCAGTAACCCGGGGATGAAGGAACTCCAGATCGACTACATCATCCGCTGCCTGCGCTGGCGCGACCGGATCGGCGCGACCGCCATCGAAGTCCGGGCGGCCGCGATGCGGGCACACCAGCAGTGGATCGAGCGAGCTGTCGCGAAGACGGTGTGGCCCGGCATGCGGACGTGCTGGTACAAACACGACAGCGGGCGCGTCACCAATCCATGGCCCGCCTCGGCCCGCGCTTTCGAACGCGCCTTGCGGCGGCCGCCGTCCGCATCCTTCCGCGCTGTCGCCCTCGCTCCGGCGACGACGGATCGAACGTCGCCGGAGCGAGGGCGACAGCGGAAGACGTCCGCCGGGCCGGTGGAATCGGGATCGGAAGCGTCCGAAGTGCTTCGCGCCGACTGAGGCTCGAACCGCTACTGTCCCGGCTCGGTCGGCGCAGGCCCGGGTGAGACGGATTCATAGAGGGCGATGTGCCAGGCGGAGCCCGGCGCCGGGTGTATGACAGCGCGTCGTTCGTGCGGTCCGGTGACCGGTTGCCGCACCTGGAACCCACTGGCGCGCAGCTGATTCGACACGGCGTCGAGGTCGTCGACCTTGATCGCGAGGAACGGCGTGTCGTCGTCGCGGTCGGTGCCCGCGAGCATGACACGGACGCCGTTGCTGTCGAACTGGGCCCAGCGGTCGCCGTCCACGACGGTGGGCCCAGCACCGAAGACGGCGGTCAGCAGGGCCACGGCGGCGGGCAGATCGTCGGTGGGGAAGGCGGGGCCGATCCGCTGGATGGTCATCGGTGCTCCCTGGCGGTTGGTGGTGTCGGTTCGTTCCTGGCGTCCGCGGCGCGAATCGCCGCGTATGCGGCGGTATTCGCGCGCAACGCCTCGGGCAGGTGGGCCGCCATGCTAAGGAAGCCGTGGAACATGCCGTCGTAGCGGTGGATCTCGGCGGCCACGCCGGCTCGCCGCAGCCGCTGCCCGTAGCTTTCGCCCTCGTCGCGCAACGGATCGAATTCGGCGGTGACGATGAACGCGGGCGGCAGTCCGGACATCTCGGCGCGCAGCGGGTTCGCGTACGGGTCGGCGCCGTCGTGCGAGCCCAGGTACTGACTCCAGTACCAGCGCAGGTGCGCGGCGGTGGTGAAGTAGCCCTCGGCGTTCGCGCGGTAGCTCTCGGTGGCGCAGGCCGGGTCGAGCATGGGATACAGCAGCAGTTGCCGGGCAATCCCCGGGCCGCTCCGATCCCGTGCCATGAGGGCGGTCACGGCGGCGAGATTGCCGCCCGCGCTGTCCCCGGCCACGACGACGCGTGCCGGGTCGCCGCCCAACTCCTCGGCGTGGCCCGCGACCCAGCACAGTGCCGCGTACGCGTCCTCGGCCGCGGCCGGGAATCGGTGCTCGGGAGCCTGCCGGTAGTCCACCGACACCACGATCGCCTCCGCTGCGGTGGCCATGGCCCGGCAGAACTGGTCGTGACTGTCGAGGCCGCAGATCACGAACCCGCCACCGTGGCAGAACACCACGACCGGCGCGGGCCGCGGCGCGCTCTCGGGTCGATAGATCCGGATCCGGACCTCGGGTGCGCCCGGCGGACCGGGGATGAGCCGCTCGCGCACCTGCGCGACGGGAATCGGCTCGACGGCGGGCGCGGGACGAGCGGCGAGCAGCCGCCGCGCCTCGGTGGCGTCGAGCACTCCGGTGCCCAACGCGGGGAACGCGGCGGCGGCGGCATCGACGATCACGCGCGCCTCGGGTGTCAGCGGCATGCGGTTGTTCTCCGGCTACCGCACGGCGTCCGGCGGCAGGAACTTGCCCGCCGCCAAGCCGCCATCGATCGTCACCTCGGCGCCGGTGATGTAGGCGGAGGCATCGGAGGCCAGGAACGCGACCAGTTCGGCGACCTCCTCCGGCACGCCGGTGCGCTGCAGCGGCAAGGACGGGAAACTGCCCGGCCCCGTGGTGAGGTACGGGACCACCGGCGTCGCGATCGGACCCGGATGCACCGAGTTCACGCGAATTCCGGCCGGGCCCAGTTCGAGTGCGGCGGTCTTGGTCAGGCCGCGCAATCCCCACTTCGACGAGCCATAGGCGGAGTGCCCCATCAGCCCTTCGAGACCCGCTTGCGAGGAGATGTTGACGATCGAACCGCCACCTGCCCGCGTCATCGGCCCGACGGCCGCCTGGATACCGCGGAACGCGCCGACGAGATTCACGCGCAGGATCCGCTCGAACTGCTCTGGCGAGGTCTCGGTCAGCGGCTCGGCGGTGTAGACGGCGGCGTTGTTCACCAGGACGTCCAGTCTGCCGAACGCCGAGATGGCCAGGGCGACAGCGGATTCCCAGTCGGCGCCGCTGCCGACATCGTGCCGGGCGAAACGAGCCGACTCGCCCAGCGACTCGGCCAGCTCGGCGCCTTCGGCTTCCAGGACGTCGGTGATCACCACGCGAGCGCCGCGCCGCACGAACAACCGTGCTTCGGCAGCGCCCTGTCCCCGGGCGCCGCCCGTGATCAGGGCGACCTTCCCGTTCAGGTCAACCATGTCGAACTCCTCGATGTGTCGGCGATCGCCGGGGTCAGCTGTTACGGAAGTGGGGGATGACCTTCTCGCCCCAGTGCCGGATGGTCTCCAGGCAGGCCTCCTGCGGCACGGTGCCCATCTGGATGAGGCAGAGGATCTCGTCGGCGCCCGCCGCCTGCAGCCGCTCGACGTAGGCGATGGCGTCCTCGGGGCTGCCGTAGGCGTGCTCGACGTTGAAGACCGAGGTGGCGCCGGTCTGCACCGGGATCTTGGCCTCGTGCAGGTAGGCCACGTGCTCGTCGGCGGCCTGCTTGATCGCGGCGACCTCGTCGGCGTTCGGGTCGACGGCCTCGTCGGGCGCCGGGCCCGCGCCGTAGTAGTGCTTGATGGACTGCGCGAAGAAGCGCTGCCCGCGCGCGCCGATCCGCTGGGCCTTCTCCCGGTCGTCCAGGACGATCGTCGGGCACAGCGCCGCGAAGTGGTCGTTCACGACGGTGGACACGAAGCGCTCACCGGTGCGGGCCGCGATCGCCTCGTCGTAGGTGCGCCGCAGCTCGGCGATCTCCTCCACACCCGCGAATCCCAGCACCAGCGCGCCGATTCCGTAGTCGGCGGCCATCTTCAGCGTGTCCTTCTTGGTGCAGGCCATGAACAGCGGCGGATGCGGCAGCTGCACCGGCCGCGGCAGCAGCGAGTGCGGTGAGACCTGCAAAAGCTCCCCGCGGTACTCGAATTCGGCTTCCGGGTCCTGCCACGCCGCGCCGATCATCCGCAGCGACTCCTCGACCTCCTGATAGGTGCGCTCGGGGTCGACACCGCACATGGAGGTCTCGACCGGCGTCGCGCCGCGGCCCGCGCCGAGGTCGAGCCGGCCACCGGACAGCACGTCGAGCATTGCGGCGCGTTCGGCCGCCCGCACCGGGTGGTTGAAGTTGAACGGCATGCACACCACGCCGTGTCCGATCCTGATCCGCTCGGTCCTGGCGGCCACCCAGGTCAGGAAGACCTCCGGAGCGCTCATGTGCGCGTACCACTTCAGTCCGTGGTGTTCCACCGCCCAGACGGTGTCGAACCCCATCCGGTCGGCGAGCACCGCCTGCTCCACGCAGTCGCGCAGCACTTGGTGTTCGTGCTCGCGCGAGGGGTCGGCCATCTGGGCTTCGAAGATCATCGAGAACTTCATCCGGTCTCCTTTTCGATCGCCCGATCGGGCGGGTTGCGGTCGGTCGGGGTGGTTGGTCCCGATGTGGGACAGCCCCGGCGCGGTATGCCTGATCGAAATATGACCGCCGGAACATCTCTGGTCAGGAGCTAGTCCCGGTGGCCGGGACCGTCCGGTGCCGGAGGGTCGACGGGCGTCCTAGCGTCGGTGAGCAAGCGACGGTCAGAGAGGACGGGAATCGGTGGGACAACTCGACGGCAAGGTGGCGCTGGTCACCGGCGGGGCGCGCGGGATGGGCGCCGAGCACGTTCGGCAGTTCGTCGCCGAAGGCGCGCGAGTGGTGTTCGGTGACGTGCTCGACCAGGAGGGGAGGGCGCTGGCCGCGGAACTGGGTTCCGCCGCGCGCTACGTGCACCACGACGTGACCAGTGAAGCCGATTGGTCCGCCGCGGTGTCCGAGGCGGTCGGCCACTACGGACGGCTCGACGCGGTGGTGAACAACGCCGGCATTCTGCGGTTCGTCCCGATCGTCGAGATGACCCTGGCGGATTTCACCGCGATCATGGCGGTCAACGTGACCGGCACCTGGCTCGGCATCAAGACCGCCGCGTCGGCGCTGGCCGAGACCGGAGGTGGCGCGGTCGTGAACGTTTCCTCGGTGGAAGGGTTCGTCGGCGCCGCCGGCCTGTCCGCCTACAGCGCGAGCAAGTTCGCGATTCGCGGCATCACCAAGTCGGCTGCCCGGGAATTGGGGCACCTGGGCATCCGGGTCAATTCGCTGCACCCCGGCGGCATCGCCACACCCATGACCGCGGCAGTGGCCGGAGCCTCCGGCGTGGACGGCGACGACTTCTTCGCGAGCCTGCCCATTCCGCGCTGGGGACAACCCGTCGAGGTCTCGCAGGTGGCGGTGTTCCTCGCCTCGGACGCGGCCAGCTATTGCACCGGAGGCGAATTCGTCGTCGACGGCGGCATGCTCACCGGTTGCGGCTACTGAGGGAAGCGACGCGATGACTCAGGAATTCGAATTCGACGTGGTGGTGGTCGGTTCCGGCGCGGCGGGCATGACCGCCGCCCTGACGGCCGCCTACCGCGGGCTGTCGGTGACGCTGATCGAGAAGAGCCGATCCTTCGGCGGCTCCACCGCACGGTCCGGCGGTGGTATCTGGATCCCCAACAATCCGGTGTTGCAGCGCGAGGGCGTGCCCGACAGTCCCGAGCTGGCTCGAACCTATCTCAAAGCCGTTGTGGGCGAGCGCGTTCCCGAAGCCAAACAGCGGGCATTCCTCGACCGCGGCCCCGAGATGATGCGCTATCTGGGCGCTCGCAGCAAGTACTGGGAGTTCGTCTACGACCGCGGCTACTCCGACTACCATCCGGAGTTCCCCGGCGGCCTGGCCCAAGGGCGCAGCATCGAGCCCGCGCCGCTCGACGGCAGGCTGCTCGGCGGCGACCTGCACAAGATCAACCAGCCGACCATGTCCGGCCCCAAGGGAATCGCGTTCACCGTCAGCGATTTCCACGACTTGAACATGATCGCGCGCACCTGGGCGGGAAAACGGACCGCGCTCAAGGTAGGTGTGCAGGCGGTGCGGAACAGGCTACGGGGGCGGTTGCCGCTGAGCCTGGGCAAGGCGCTCGCGGCCCGGCTGTGGTTGTCGCTGCGGGACGCGGGTGTGCCGGTGTGGCTGAACACGCCGCTGACCGACCTGATCACCGAAGGCGACGCGGTCGTCGGCGTGCGCGCCGAACACGACGGGACTCCGGTGGTGATCAAGGCACGCCGTGGCGTGGTGCTGGCGGCGGGCGGCTTCGAGCACAACCTGCGGATGCGCGAGCAGTACCTCAGCGGTCCACAGTCCACCGACTGGACCGTGGGCGCCACCGAGAACGTGGGTGATGGCATCGTCGCAGGCCAGAAGGTCGGCGGCGCGGTCGATCTGATGGACGACGCCTGGTGGGGCCCGTCCGTGCGCAACCCCGGCGGGCCGCCGTTCTTCTGTCTGGCCGAACGGTCCCAGCCCGGCGGCATCATGGTCAACCACGCCGGTGCGCGATTCGTCAACGAGTCGGCTCCGTACGTGAACGTGGTGCACACGATGTACGAGCGGGAAGCGGCCGGTGTCGGACACATTCCGGCGTACTTCGTCATGGATCAGCGCTTCCGGGACCGGTATCTGTTCCTCGGGAACTTCCCGAAACGCCCCCTGCCGCAGAAGTATCTGGACGCCGGAATCGTCCGGCAGGCCGCCACCCTCACCGAACTCGCGGCGAAGATCGGTGTGCCACCGGCGAACCTGACCGCCACGGTGGAGCGGTTCAACCGTTTCGCCCGCACCGGTCGCGACGAGGACTTCCGGCGCGGCGACTCCGCTTACGACCGCTACTACGGAGACCCGACCGTGCGGCCGAATCCCTGTCTTGCCCCGATCGAGCAGGGCCCGTTCTACGCGGTCGAGATGGTCCCGGGCGATCTGGGCACCAAGGGCGGCTTGGTGACCGACGAGCACGCTCGCGTCCTCGACGCGGACGACCGGCCGATCACGGGCCTGTACGCGGCGGGGAACAACTCGGCGTCGGTGATGGGCAACGACTACGCCGGTGCGGGCGCGACCATCGGCCCGGCCATGGTGTTCGGCTACCTCGCCGCCGATCACATCGCCGGCATTGAGCCGCGCGAAACCACGAGCCCTCCTGCCTCCGTGGCGGCCGAGTCGGAAGGAACGCGTTGATGGGACGGGTGGACGGCAAGACCGTGATCGTGACCGGCGGTGCGCGGGGAATGGGCGCGGCCTTCGCGCGTCGGCTGGTCGCCGAGAGCGCCACAGTGGTGATCACCGACGTGCTGGTGGACGAAGGTGTCGCGCTGGCCGCCGAACTGGGCGACGCCGCGACCTTCGTGCCGCTCGACGTCACCGACGAGTCGGCGTGGCACGACGTGGTCGCCTACGCGGAGAAGGTTTTCGGGCCGGTCTCCGGCCTGGTCAACAACGCGGGCATCGTGCACGTCGATCCGATCGAGCAGCTGTCGGAAGCCGACTTCCGCAAGGTGATCGACGTCAATCAGGTCGGGGTGTTCCTCGGCATGAAGGCGGTGCTGGGCTCCATGCGCCGGGCCGGCGGCGGCTCCATCGTCAACATCTCCTCGATCGGCGGCCTCATCGCCTTCTCGAACATCCTCGGTTACACCGCGTCCAAGTGGGCCGTGCGCGGCATGACCAAGACCGCGGCGCAGGAATTCGCCGCCGACGACATTCGCGTCAACTCGGTGCATCCCGGTGTCGTGGTCACGGAGATGACCGCCGATTCCGCGCGCTCGCAGGGGATGTCGGGCAATCAGCCGATCCGCAGGCCCGGCCGCCCGGAGGAACTGGCCAACCTGGTGCTGTTCCTGATCAGCGACGAGTCGAGTTTCAGCACCGGTTCGGAATTCGTGGCCGACGGCGGCTACACGTGCCTGTGACAACACCCCACAGAACGACCCGGCGGGCCCACCGCCGAGCGAGACAAGGAAATCAACCGTGAAGAACTTCGAGGGCAGGACCGCGGTGATCACCGGCGCGGGCGCCGGGATCGGCCGGGCGGTCGCGGTCGAACTCGCCCGGCGCGGCGCGCGGCTGGCGCTGTCGGGCCGCAACGTGGACAACGTCGCCGAGACCGCGGCGCTGTGCGGCAAGGAAGGCGCGCAGGTTCGCGCCTACAAGCTGGACGTGACCGACCGGGAGGCCGTCTATCGCCACGCCGACGAGGTGGCCGCCGACTTCGGCGGGATCAACCTGGTCGTCAACAACGCCGGGGTCTCGCTGACGGCGAACGTGGAAGAACTCAGCTGGGCGGATTTCGAATGGATCGTCGGCATCAACTTCTGGGGCGTGGCCTACGGCACCAAGGCGTTCCTGCCCCACGTCATCGCCTCCGGTGACGGGCACATCGCCAACGTGTCGAGCATGTTCGGCCTGGCCGCGTGTCCGAGCCAGGGCGCCTACAGCGCGACGAAATTCGCGATCCGCGCCTTCACCGACGCGCTGCGGCAGGAGATGAACATCGCCGGGCACGCGGTGGGCGTCAGCAGCGTGCACCCCGGCATGATCAAGACCGAGATCGCCTGGAAGGCGCGTGCGGGCGGCGACCGCGATCGCGACGCACTGGCCGCCAACTTCGACCGCCTCGCAAAAACCACCCCCGAACACGCCGCACGGGTCATCGTGAACGGCATCCGCAAGAACAAGGCGAAAATCCTGATCGGCACGGACGCCCACGTGATCGATTGGCTGCCTCGGCTTTTCGGCGCTGGTTACCAGAAGATCCTCACCGCTCAGATGAAGAACGAGGTCGCGTGACATCGTCCTCCGGGAGCGGTCGCGTAAGCCCGCTCAGAGCGCTTGTCGAGATGAGGCGCGGCGTCCGACAGGGGCCGCTGCGAGCACAGCGAAGACAGAAGCGACAGCCGATGGGGTGGCTGTGACGATTACAGAAGCGGCAATGGTGGCACTGGAATGTCATGCGCACTCGTACTCGTGTTGCGTTGTGGCGCAAATCCCGCTCGCCGGTCGGTAGGGCCTGAGTGGACGTCTACGCCATGGGCGCTGTGTTCGCCGAGCATGAGCGCCCGCAGTAGAGCGAGGGATGTCGCGAAGTGCTCCAGGCTTACGCCCCGTACGAGCGAAGAACGCGTTTGAGGACTTTGCCGCCTGCGTTGCGGGGGAGCGCCCGCACTATCTCGATACGACGCGGGACCTTGTAGCCGGCCATTCGGGTGCGGGACCACGCGATGATCTGTGCCGTGTCGATTTCCACGGGTCCGTTCGGGACGACGAAGGCGCAGCCGACTTCGCCGAGGCGGGCGTCGGGGACGCCGACCACCGCGGCTTCGGCCACGGCGGGGTGGGTGCAGAGGATTCGTTCGATCTCGGCGGGATGGACGTTGAACCCGCCCACGATGAACATGTCCGCGAGGCGGTCGGTGACGCGTAAGTAGCCGTCTTCGTCGAGGGTGCCGACGTCGCCGGTGTGCAACCAGCCGCCGGAATCGATGGCGGCTTCCGTCGCCGCCGGATCTTCGAGGTAGCCGTGCATCACGTTGGGCCCCCGAACCACGATCTCGCCGGGCGCACCGGTCGGAACGGCCTGGCCGGAGCTGTCTACCACGCGAATTCGCACGCCGGGCAGTGCTTTTCCGACGGTGTCCGCGAGGAGATCCGAGGGTGCGTCGGGCGAGCAGATCGTGGCGGCGCCGGTCGACTCGGTCAGCCCGTATCCGGTGAACACCTTGTCGACACCCAGGTCGAGGCGGATGCGCTGCACCAACCCGCGCGGCACGTCGGAGCCGCCCGTGCCCGCCAGACGCAGTGAACTCAGGTCATGCGCGCCGCGCCGGTGGTGGGCGAGCAGGTCGTGGAAGAGCGTGGGCGGCCCGGTCAGCACGGTGACGCGCTCGCGCTCGACGACGCTGAACACCTGCTCCGGATCGAATCGGTCCATCGGCACCATGATCGCGCCGCGCAGCAGGCAGGCGATGACCCCCGCTTTGTAGCCGAAAGTGTGGGAGAACGGGTTGACCAGCATGTATCTGTCGTCTTCGGCGAGAGTGACCACATCTGCCCAGCGCGTGTAGGTCTCGATCGTCTGCCGGTGGGTGGCGGGCACGCCTTTCGGCACACCCGTGGTGCCGGAGGTGAACAGGATGTCGGCAACAGAGTCCGGCGCCACGGACGAACACCGCGCCTCGGCGGCCTCCACGCCGACACCGAGGCCGAGCGCGAGAAACCGGGACCACGAGCGAACATCGGTCTCGTGTGCCGGGACGTCATCGAGAAGAACCGTCATACGCAGCTGCGGCAGTGCCCGTCCCGATTCGCGCAGCATCCGCGGGTAGTCGTTGCCCAGGAACTCGCGCGTGGTGAACAGGATGCGGCACCTGCTGCGCGCGAGGATCGCAGCCGCCTCGGGGCCGCGAAGCCGAGTGCTGATCGGGACGAGCGTCGCCCCCGCACCGAGCACACCGAGCGCGGTGATCACCCATCGCGCGGTGTTGGGGGCCCAGAGCGCCGCCCGATCACCGGGCTGCAGCAGCGATCCCGCCATCGTCGCCCGGGTGACGCCTCGCGCGGCGGCGGCGAGTTCGGCGTAGGTGAGCCGCGTCTGCGGGGTCACCACCGCGATCCGCGCACCGTCGCGCCGTGCCCGGTCGGTCAGCACCGCCGGAATCGTCGCGAGTTCACCGGTCGCCCCGCGCCGTCGATCCATGGGGTGATCGTGCCGTACGAGCACCTCCGCCTGTACCGATCACCGCTACGTGTCCCGCTGACCGGGCACGCTCTCTCGCCGAGACGCGCCTGCTCGGCCTTGCGCGGGGCAGACACCGGTCGCCCATTCGAACGTCCTGCTCAGCGGGACCACGGCTACGGCGGATGATCGCTCGCACGGCAGGCTCGAATCGGGCCACAGGTGTGCGCGCCACGGTTTGTACCCGGCGGGACTCCGCCCGGTACGAGTGCCGAATCGACCCCCAGCACGTTCAGTGA
>NZ_BAFS01000405.1 GCF_000308415.1 Nocardia asiatica NBRC 100129
TGCGCGCGGTGTTGATGATCCGGTAGCTACGCTCGTACAGTTCGTCTTCCCACTGCCGGTACAGTTCCGAGCGCTGTGCGGTCGGCGTCGGCTGCGGCCGGGTGCGGACGTGCCGGTAGAGATCCTCCAGTTCGGTGCGCAACCCCTCGCGGGTCAGCAGTGGCCAGTCCCCCTCGGGCAGTTCGATCGGCCTCAGAGCGGGGAGATCGGGGAAATGGCCAGGCCGCGCTGCCGCCAACACCCAGTCGCTGCCGTCGGCGCGGTCCACGCTACTTTGCCACCACAACTGCGCCAGATGCGAGTGAAGAACTCGCTGAACGAGGTACCGGCTCTCGCCCCCCTTCAACAGTTCGGCGACCACGGCGTCGATTCTTGCCGACTCCGTGTGGTGGACCGCGTAACTGTATGAGGCGCTGGCCATGATGCGGCGGGCATGGATGGTCACCGCATACGGCAGCGGCTGGCCGGGATAAGCGCTGCGGTGCTCGGCTGCGCTGTGTTCGAGTTCGGCAAGGGCTGCGATCAACCTGGAGCGCGCCATCAATGAGGGACTTGGTGGATCGCTGATGTGGCCCTGGAAGTCCTGCAACTCGAACAATTCCCTGCTGGTGATCAATGGCCAGGCGCTCTCCAGCGGCGCGCCCACCCGCATGATGTCCAGCAGTGCCAGCGCGCGGGCCTGCTCGGGTTCGCTGAGAACTTCGAGGTTACGTTCGAGGTGGTCGACCTGCTGGCCGACTTCGTTCCAGAATTCGTCCCTGGTCGGGGGTGACATGTGAGCTGTAGTTTGGCGTATCAGCAACTGTTCGAGTGTCTCCAAGCTCGACCGCCACTCCCACCGGTTCACCGTAACTTCGGCTTGGGCTGCTGCCGGGCCGGGGACGATCCGGACCGCGCGGCCGCTGTGCCAGTTCTGGTGGGCTACTTCCTGGTTGATGATGGCTTGCACGTCGACAGCTCTGCCGACGGGGTCGAGCAGCCGTTCGAGGTTGAACAGCGCGGCAACCGCCTGCTGCGCGCGGTACAGCTGACCTGCGTTGAGACCTGCCTGGCCGGGGCCGCGGAGAGCCTCGGCCAGGACATATGCCTGCTCGCGGCACTCGTACACCCATCGGGTGCCATCGTCATAGGATGCCGACGGGCCTGATGCGACGCGCTGGGCGAGCTCGGCGATCCCGGACAAGAACTCTTCAGAGGTGTGTTCGACGACGATGTCGATGTAGCTGGAGTATCGGACCTGCTCCAACCCGGGTGCGTCGGCGAACAGCGGCCATACCCACTTCGGCGGCACATCGCCGCGCCGCACCTTCTGGTGCCACTCGCGATTCAACTCCGGGTTGCGGATCCGGGCCCACATCGCGTGCTCGTGGTCACCGCGCTCGATGACGTCGGTGAGAGTCCCCTCGAGGCGGTCGACTTCGTCGGGACTGAATGCACCGTTGGCGCGGGCGGCGGCAGCGATACGGGTTGCCAGGCCCCGGATACCCGGGTCGACGACCGGCCTCGTTGCCGAGTCCAGCATCATCGGCAGAATGCGTTCAGAAGCGATCGCCGCTTGCAGCTCGTAAACGGCGTCCACGACCTGCTGATAGGTCGGATCAGGGTCAGCCAGAATCGTCGTGAGGTCGTTCTGATGGTCCACTGCCATGAGGTGCGCCTCCAGCGGGTCGTGAGTAGGTCGGGGCGGTGCTAAGGACGCGCTGACCTCGTTGACGCTACGACCCGAGAAGGCGAAAATGTCGGTCACTCACACTCGCGGTGTGGATTGAGGATTATGACGCCCGACACATCGACGGTGCTCGTTCGAATGGGCTGGCGGCGGCACGCGGCATGGTCGCAATGCGCCGCATCGGGCACCGCGCGAACGACCAAGCGCGGCAGCGCGCCCTCGGCATCCAGTGCCTCAGTGATCGCCGACAGGTGCTCGCGCTTGGTGACGAAGAATCGGCCGCCGATGCTGATCCACAGATCCCGCTGCTCGGTGGGCCGGTTCTGCCCGGCGGCGGCGCGGACCAGATCATCGAGCTCCCACCACCGGGGCCCCGAACTGACGGCCACCGCCATCAACAGTCCGTGCTCGGCAGCCGTCTCGGCCCAGAACCGGCAATAGCTCGGCCGCGTCCAACCTTTCAGCGGTGGAAGCATCTCCACACTGGTGGGTACTGAGTCGATAGAAGCCGACGCGCCTGCTCCGGGGACTCCGAGCTGTCGCCGCGCCACCGGGTACGCCGCGCCGGTCTCGGCTTCACGTGCGGGAATCGCGGCCTTATGACGTCGGTGTTTCGTCATTGCGTACTCCATCTCGCGGAACGGCCTGCGCTAGTCCCGCCATCAAACCAAGTGACCAGGAAAAGAACTGCCACTATGGGATTCGGAGACGCTCGCCAACCGGTATATGACAGAAATTCTGTCATGTATGACAGATTGCCTTACGATGGCAGCGTGGATATTCGCTCCGATTCCGCCCGGATCGCTTCGCTGCGCTTCGTCTACCAACAGTGGTCGTCCCACGCCGAGATCCCCGCGGTCGCCGTACGCAGGATCGTGGAGGTCGCCGGCCACGACTACGACCCCACCGCGGAGCATGTCGCGCTGGGGGCCGACGCCGAACTCACCACCGAGCAGCTGGCTGCCGAACTCGTCGGTGAAGAGTTCACGGTGATCCTGATGGGCCGCTGCGAACTGGGAGAAGTGCCCCGATGGGTGGATCCCGATCCGGATCGAGTCATCGCGGCGCTGATAGACCCCGACGGGAAGGTGATCACGCAGATCAGCGCAGCCCACTCCGCGCAGGCGACCAGCAAGTACGTCCGGTCGCTCAGTAAACGCATCGCCGAACTCGAGGCCCGACGCGCCGCGATGGTCCAGCTCTCGGGCCCGGCACATTTCAACACGGTCTCCGGCCGCCGTATTGCCAAGGCCGCCAGGGTCTCCCACGACACCACCAACACGCTGCGCCGCGCCCCGCTCACCGCACACGCTGTCGCGATCCTGGCCCGCGATACCCTGCTCCAAGCCGGGATACTGGCCGAGTCCAGCGGCGCCTCGGGCGCTGAGGGTAGGGCCGAGGTGACGCTGGGCGATCTCCAGTGGCCTGATTACGTCCATCGCGACGTGTGGCTGCATCTGCGTGACGAGGACAAAGCCGAACTGCTACCTGCTGTCGAAGCTGCGCTGGCAGACGTCGGACTCACCGTGCAGAACGGCCGCCACATAGTCGCCACCGGCCCATCCACCCGCTGACCCCGCGGAGATCTTCGACTGACCAGGAGCACGCCCGGGAACAGGAGTAGAGACGTGGCCACCCTGAACGAGCAATACAGCGAGGTCATCGCCGAACTGCAACGCCGTGGCACGACCCCAGGAGCGAAACCGGTGTGCGACTGGGCGAGCGCATCCCCCAGCTCGACGACCAGGTCCGCACGGTCCCCGATGACGTCCACCGGCAGGAGCTTTCACTGCGCAGCCGCGAAGCCCGCTCCCTGCTGGAGAAGGCGATATGGGAGTTCGAGCATCCGACGATCCTCGGGCCCCACGCCGACCGAGCGCGGCCACGTCACGGAACACGAGTGGGACGCGGCGCAGGAGATGGAAGAGTCCGAACACTAGTCGCCAGGGTTGGACTGGTCGATTCGGTCCAATTTGTCGACGAGATCGGCCGCGGACTGGGCCACCACATCCGGCAGCGCCCCGAAAGCGATACCCATCTGAAGGTGCTCGCTGCTCGCCAGCAGTCGTTGGCGAGCCTTCTCATCAGTGGCCGCGCCGGCACCTTCTATGATCTCGATGGCCATGTCCGCGATCTCGATGGCGCACTGCCAGAACTGCTTGGCCTCATCTCGCTCCGCCGAGGTCAGGTCGTCGGGGAGGTCGTCTCGATCGTGCTGCTGGTGAGCCCATTCGGAGCACTGCCTGAGCCGAGCGATGTCGGCAGAGATCTGGGTGATCAGGTGGTGGGCGTAGTAGTCACGCCACGCGTGACTACGCGGCACCATATGCGGCTCGAGTTCCGAGCCGATGTTGAGTTCGGCAGGTCCCGGATCCTCCTCGTACAGAAGGCAGTTCGCGGTGCAGGAGTAGAGGATCGTCAGGTGCGGTTCCTTGTCGGTCACAGTCTCCATAGTGAAGGCCGTACGCGATTGGTGGGGCGTGATGGCGGCAGTGCGGATTAACAGACGTCAATCGCTCAAACGGCTTGCTCGTGCCTATTGCGACTCACCCGGTGACCGGTGCCCACGGCTCGATCGTGCCCGCCGACACTCACGCCCTCGCCCGGGGAGTTCCCGTCGCAGATCTGCCCGCGGCTGAGGCAGCTGGCCGGATACGCACACGACAATGCCGCCGAAGCGCGATTCCGACTGCAGAAGACTTCCATCATCGGGCTGTCTGGACCGGCAGCAGGCATATCGTTGCGAGGCATGGCAACAGCAGAGATTTCGATGGACGATGCCCTGTTCGCGCATGTGCAGGAGGCGGCCGGGGAGAACCTGTCGGAGTGGATCGCCAAGGCGTGCCTGCATCGGCTGCTGAGTGAGGGCGTGCGGGCCGCGGTCGTCTGGGAACGTGAGCACCCAGACGAGGCCGCTGCCGCGCGGGCCGAGGAGGCGGCACGGCAGCTGGAGGTCGAGGCCGAGGCCGAAGCCCGCTATCAGGCAGACGAAGCGGCCCGCCGCCGCGGTGGTGACGGTGCCGAACCCACCCCAGAGGAGATCGCCGACGCCGAGGCCCGTGTCCGCGCGTTGTTCGAGTGAGCCGACCGGAAACTGCGAGAGCAGCAGGAAGGTGGGCAGTGAACCCGCGCTTCCTGAGTGCGGCTCGCGGCTAGAGTGCGGGCCGCTCGGTCGGTTGCAGGAGTCCGGCGGCTCGGCAGCCCAAGCATTCCCATGCGGATGCGCCGCGTGCGGCGGCGTCGGCGACGCGGGCTGGTGCCCGAGGACAGTTCGCCGCCGCAGTCTGGGCAGGTGCTGGGCAGGTGGTCGCGTGAGTTGACCGCGATGACGAGGTTGTCGATCGGATAACCCACGCTGGCCAGTGCTTCGGCGGCGGCCGGTTCCAGCCGATGTACCAGTCCTGCACCTGGGCGGGCCGCAGCGCAGCCGGCTCGTCGGGTGCCCAGATCACCTCACCGCGGTCAGCGTCCTGGGCGGCGAACTGCTCGGGAATCCGGTCGCGATGAGCCGCGTAGCTGCCCAGCGCCGCGGCGCGCCGACTCGCGTGGCCACTACCCTCGCCCTCGTCGGAGAGCTTCACGACCGCGGTGAAACCCGACAGCCGGGGCAGGTTCCGCCTGGTTGGTTAGCCTCATCGCGGGCGACGGTCTTCGTCGCGCCGAGTCGTCGCGGCGCCTGGGGTAAGCGGTCAAGAACGCTGACTCTGGTGCGGGGACAGGCGCGGCGGTTTAGTGCCAGTTAGGGGGCGCTCAACTCGGTGTTGACGCACGGTGGGGTTGCCGAAGATCGCGAGTATCGATGCCACAGCGGTGGTGGGGTCGCAGTCAGCGCGGCAGGTGAACAAGTCGATGTGGGCGGCGCGATATTCCGGCCATGTGGATACGACGAGATGAGATTCGCCGAGCACGATGACCGCGGTGGTGCCGTGGGGGACGAACGTGACCGGCACGACGGCATGCACCGTACAGCCGAGCCGATCGACAGTCGCGTGCATCGCGCTCATCAGCGCGTCGGCCGACGGTTCGATTGTGCAGTCGCTGAGGTCGTAGAGGCGGTGGATCATGTCTCTGTCGCCGGTCATGCGATGCGCCTGCCAGGGTGTTCGACTGCTGCATCGAGTAGGGCGGCGAGGTAGTCGACGGTGTAGGCGCGGTGCAGGCGGCGAGGTTCGTCAGCCCACCGTGCTACTTCCACCCATAAGGCTTGCAGGGCGGGGTCGCCGTGTTCGTCGAGTAACCGGTCGAGGTCGAGGAACGCTTCGGGGAGATCGGCGTAGGCCTTGCCGTAGCGGACGTAAAGGGTTTTTGACAGTTTGCCGCCGCTGCGGTCGAGAATCAGCGGAGTGAAGAGGCTGATCGGCCAGTTCTGGGCAGGCACGCCGAGGGTGGCCAGGGCGGGGGCGAGGACGTGGGCGTGCCAGGCGCCGCCCCAGTCCGATCCGTCGATCGAGATTGAGCACGCTTGGTACTGGTCGCGTTCGGCCGCCAGCAAGAACCCTTTCTGCGCCGACCGCACCGGGGTGTTGGCGTCGAACCAGCCCGCGGTGCCGGCGATGTCGATCGTCTCGCGGTAGTTGCCGTGCAGCGGGCAGCGCGAATCCAGGTGCACCACACCGTCGCCGGTAGAGATCGAGAGATGATGGGCGGACTTCTCCATCAGCCGACACTGTGGGCAGCGGGGCCGGATGCGGACTATGCCGTCGGCGGGCGCGACCAAGGGTGCGAATCGGTCGCGTTGGGAGGCGATGCGGTAGAGGCATTCCCGCACGGCTGGCAGTTGCTGGTAGACGGTGTAGGGGCGGAATTCGTAGCGGATGCCGCTGCGTGCCGACGCCCAGGCCAGTAGCCGGGTGAAGCCGGAAATCCGGTCGTTTGGGTCGAGGTCGCCGTGGTCGATGAGGTCGGCGACGGTGCGCACGTAGTTTTCGCCGTCGATGGTGATGTGCTCGGCGGGCGCGTTGTCCAAGGCGTCGAAGACCACGGTGGCGGGCAAGCGCAGGTCAGTGGCGAAGCGCTGAGCGAGAGCGAACACGCACATGACGGTGACTACGGTGCCGACGTGCGGGTGTCCGTTGAGTTGCGCGGCGGTCGTGATCCTCAGCTGGCGGGCGCCGGTGGCGGCGGCGCGAACGAGGTCGGTGTTGGATTTGGTGAGGTGCGCGATGCCGACCGGCGCGAAGATCAGGTCGTCAGGGGCGGTGGCCATCATGGTCTCCTTCGGGTTCCGGAATAGATCCACACGGCGGGAAAGTCGGGGTCGGCGCTGTCGACGCGTTCGAGCTGTGCCAGGTCGAGCTCAGCGGCGTGGGCCGCGGTCTGGTACAGCGGCGCGGTCAACGCCACGCGCCCTGTGGCGTTCGCGGCTTCCCAGTTCGCGCCGGCTACCCAGCCGCCGGGCGCGGTGAGCCGGTGCAGGGTGGCGAATGCGTCGACGAAATGCGTCGTGTTGCTGCACAGTCCGAGCAGACCGAACTGGGTGACGAGGTCGAACGCTGCTGCGGGAAGCATCGGATGCTGGGAGGGGTCGGCGCAGAGACAGTCGGCGTCCACGGTCGCGGCGAGCGTGCGGCAGCGGGCGGTGAACGCGGTCGGGGGTTGGCCGCAGAGGGCGGCGACGGTGGCGTGGACCGGGTCCGGGGTGGCCGCGGCGGCCAGTTGCCGCAGCAACTGCAGGCGATGGGGATCGGCATCGACGGCGATCACGCTGTCGGCGGTCAATGCCAGCGCCCACATCATCGTCTGTGAACCGCTGCCCAAATCCACCCACCGCCGCACCGGGGGAATCGAGCGCAGCATCGCCAGTATCTGTTCGGTGCCTTCGCCGTAGCGGAACCGGTCGCGGTAGTGGCGCGCGAGGTATGCCTCGGCTTCGGTAGGCCCGGTCGATGAGGCGTTCACGGCTGTCGCCCGGTCACCGCGCGCAGCTCCCACAGCCCGCCCGGGCCTGGGCGCACCCGGATCTCACCGAATCCCGCGAGCTCGAATGCGGCCGAAAGCGTGGTGTGAGTGAGTAGTTGGATGTGGGTTGTGGTGGTGTGCACGGTGTTGCCGTGACCGTCGAGGTAGGCGAACTCCAGCCGTAGCCGGTCACCGAAGCGGCGCTGGCGGCGGCGGCGTTGCACCGCGCCGCCGACGGCGGGATCGAACCAGCGGTCTGCGACCCAATCGTCGTCGGGCACCGCTGGATCGAAGAACCGTGTTGCGGTGTCCGGGCCTGCGTCGGTGGTGACAGCGACTTGAGCCAGCAGCTGCACACCGGTCCGGTCGGCGGCTGCATGCAGGGCGGCGGCCACGGCGGTGAGAGGCTGTTGGTAGGCGAGCTGGTTGAGTGCGGCGTTCGGTACCACGACCATGTCGACGTCGTCGGGCAGCCTCAGCCGGTTCAGCAGCCCCTGCACCACGGACAGGCGAGACTCGGGGATCCCGACCTCGTGGGCGTGCTCGGCGGCTTCCTTCAGCATCGCCGCGTTGGCGTCCGCGAGGGTCACCGACACATCGGCGCGGGCGTAGTCGGACAGAAAATGTCCGCTACCACAGGGAACCTCGACGAGATGGCGGCAGGTGGCCAGCAGTTGGGCCAATCCGTGGGGCCGGGGCACACTGGTGGTTTCGGCCCTGCTGAACACCGCGCGCTGGTCGTAGGAGGCCACCACCGTGGTGGTCTCTGCAGCAGAGGCGTCGCCGGTGGCTGCGGCGTTGTAGAAGGCGGCGTGCTGCTGGCACACCGGGTGGACCAGGCGCCCGGCGGTGGCGATGCGAGCGGTATCGATGACCGGGTCGCTCGCGCCGGCCAGGGCGACATCGGCCAAGCGCACAAGGTAGTCGCGGATGCGGGCGGTGTAGGCGGTCGTGGTCGTCACCGGCACCAGGGCAGGCAGTGCGTCCAACCGCACGTGCCCGATACCCGCGACCATGTGCGGGTGGTCGCCGGGCTGCTGCAGCGGCCCCGCGGTCGGCAGGTAGCCGGGCCCGTACCCACAGGTGGCATCGACGATGACCGCGCCCGGCCGCATGCGGGCCAGGTCCTGCTCGGTGATCATCGGCGGGGTGTCGTAGGTGGAGATGAGAATGGCGCCTATCACCAGATCCGCCTGCGCCAGCGCAGCGGCTCGCGCGGTGTCGGTGTTCACCACCACCTGCACGCCAGCCGGGGCGTGCGCGGTGTATTCGGCGGCCGACGCAGCCGTGTGGGCGAGCACGGTCACCTGTGCGCCGAGCCGGGCGGCGGTGGCCGCCGCGGCCGCCGCGACGTTACCGCTGCCGATCACCACCACCTGCGCCGGTGGCGCATCATCGATCGCGGCCAAGAGCACTCCTCGGCCGCCGAGGTGGGATTGCAGCGCCAGCGCGCCGTGCAGCACCGCCTGTACGCCCGCGATTTGCCCACCCGCGACAGCGAGCGGAAAACGACCGTTCTCACAGAGGAATTCGTAGGAGTACGCCGTCACTCCCGTCGAAATCAGCTTCTCCAGCAAACGGGGGTCGCCTTCGGCATGAAACAGCGCGCCGATCGACTGGCCTGGCCGCGCCTGGTGCAGATCGGCCGGATCCGGTGACTTGTAGCGCAGCACGAGCCCGGCCGACCACACCTTGCCTTGACCGACGAAACGCACACCCGCCGCGGCCAGCTCGGCGTCGGAGATGAACACGCCCGCGCCGATGCCGGCTTCGGCGAGCACCTCGTATCCGGCGGCAGTCAGCGCGGCCGCTACCGCGGGCGTCAGCAGGGTGCGCCGCTCCCCCGGTGCCGACTCGCGAGGAAATCCGATCGTGTTGCTCACCGCTGTCAACCTCCACCGCATCTGCCGAAATCCGTTGGCTGCATGAAGGATCCGGCACCCAGCGGGTAGATGACCAGGTCACGATCCGGCCGAAAAAATGCGCGGTGGATCGCAAGGTTTCACGATCAGGACGAAAACCCCAGCACCAGAGCACCCCCGTGGTGGAAATCAGCGGACGGCTAGACTGCCCTGCCATACAGCAGGCCGCCGGCTCGCGCCGTGGTGGCGACCCGGTCCCGGCGAAGGAGACTCGCAGTGCCCGACCTGTTCGACGACATCGGATTCCCGGCCCCAGCGCCGCGGGTGCTGATGTCGCTACACGCCGAGTACTACGAACTGATCATGGCCGGGCAGAAGGTGTTCGAGTACCGCAAACGGTATGCCACCGATGCCCCCTCCACCTGGATCGTGTACCTCAACGCGCCGGTCTCGCGGCTCACCGCGGTTATCGATCTCGGTGAGCCGATCACCGGCAGCCCAGCCGAAATCGCCGCCATCGCCGAACACGCCCGACCGGGCAACGGCGAACCGGTCCGCTCCTACCTCGAGCCCGCTGGCCGGGGTGTCGCGCTGCCGATCCAGCGGGTGCGCGAGTACAGCGGATTCACCGCCGACGACTTGGCTGCTGCGCTCGGGAAATGGCATCCGCCGCAGGGCTATATCCTCGTCGACCGCAACCCCGCGCTGGCTGCGTTGTGTGACGAGCTGGCCGCCGGAGCGATTGTGCGCGAACTACAGCTCCAGCCGCACGCCTCCGCCGTACCCTGAGAGGCAGCAGGAAAGGGGGCCGGTGCACCGATGACCAGACGACACCGCCCGCCTACTCCACCTGACCACGACCGGTTCGTATCTCCTCTCCGCCGAGCCCGCCTCGACCGGCACCAGACTCTCGAGCAGGTCTGCGCCAACCTCGACCAGCTCTCCGGTGACGGGTCCTCGGGAGTCCACCCGGGAATGTTGTCGAAGTGGGAAACCGGCGTCCACCACACCAGCCCCAAGTACCGGCGGATGCTCAGTGACTACTATCGCCAGCCTGCCGAACGACTCTTCGCCCACCAGGACCAGCAGCCCCGGCACGAACCCGACGCACCGCGACTGGTGCTCACACACAACGAACTGCAGCAGGCCATGCTGGCAGTGATCGACGGAGCCCGCGACTACCTCGTCGGCACCGGCTCCCGCTCTCGCGACCCCGCCTATCTTCAGGCCATCGAGCACGCGCTACTGCACCGCCCCCGGCTCGTGCACTACCGGATCCTGTTCGGTCCCCCGCGCAACCGTGTGTTCACCGAGCACCTGCTGCGCTTGGTCGAGCTCCGCGATCCGGGAGACCGTTCTCTCGGTGTGAAGACCCTGCACATCAGCATGATCGACGACCCCTACTACTACGAACGGCACTTCATCGCCTCCGAGCGCGCCGCAGTCGTTTCGATCCCTTCGCTGACCTCGGCCGAAGCATTCGACAGCGCGCTCGTGCTCGGCCCCACGGCCGGCGCCCGCTACATCGAACACGCCCGACAGCTGTACC
>NZ_BAFS01000404.1 GCF_000308415.1 Nocardia asiatica NBRC 100129
AGATAAGTGTCAATAGCCGGGTATATATTCCCGATGTGACCGAACGTGTGCGGGCGGCCAGGAAGGCACGCCTCGAGACCGCTGCTCAGCTGCGCGCTGTCATCTATGCGCGAGTATCCAAGCCTGGCGAGAAGTCGGTCAAGGACCAGGAGAAGGTCGGCCGCCGCGACCTAGCCAGTATCGGCGTGGTCGTCGTCGCGGTGTTCAGTGACAAGCTCTCCGCCAGCCGATACCGCAGGGTTCAGGAGCGGCCTGGGTTCATCCAGACGAAGGACTTCATCGGCGCCGGCAAGGCCGAGATGTTGTGGACCTTCGCAAGCAACCGTGCCGCAAGGGACCTCGATGACTACGTTCCATTGCGTCGACTGTGCATTGAGACCGGCACGCTGTGGCGGTATGGCAATCGTACTTTCGATCTGTCGAAGGCGGCCGACCGGCGAGCGGCGAACGCCGATGCGCTGCGCGCCGAGGAGCAGTCCGACGACATCAGCGAGAACGTCAACCGGGGCGTTCAAGAAGCGCTGGAGGATGGCAAGCCGCACGGCAAGCTTCCCAAGGGGTATCGGATCATCCGCGACGCCGAGACAGGCAAGTCGATCAACAGGGAGCCGATTCCGGCTCAGGCTGAGATTATTCGGCTCGCCGCTCAGCGTGTGCTCAATCACGAGTCGCTGAAGTCCGTCAGCGCTGATCTCGCGCCGCGGTGGGTAGCGGCCAAGGGGAAGGGAACGTTCGACGCCAGGTCGCTGCGGCGGCTGCTGATCAACCCTACGTACGCCGGGATGCGCACCTACTATGGCAAGGTCTCGGGCCCGGGAACGTGGGAGGCGATCATCTCACCGGAGCAGCACAAGCGGTTGCGTAGTGAGTTGATGCACCCCCAGCGTGTCACATCGCGAAGCACCGCTCCGGCCCATCTGCTGAGTTACATCGCTCGCTGCGGCGTCTGTAAGGCGCACATGGAGGCCAAGTCTCCCTCGCCTGGCGGGCCGAAGACCAAGCCCTACTACGGTTGCCCGAAGTGGCATTTGAGCCGTGCGATCGAGCGCGTCGATCGGCATGTGGAGGAGCTGTTGATGCAGCTGTTCGAGCGGCCGGACACGCTGGCGTTGTTCGCTGCGGCTTCCGCGAAGGATGAAGTCTCCGTCGAGGATGAGCTGGCGACGATCGCGCAATTGCGCGCCGACATCGAGGCGTACGTCAAAGACGCGGCGCGGACGCGGATGTCGGCCCTAGCCGTTTCCACGTATGTCGAGGAGTTGGAGAAGCAGATCCGCGAGGCGCAGAGGCGCATCGATGCGGTGGCCGCGGCATTGGACCCCTTGGTGGCCGAGAGTGTCGGGCCGGACGCCCGACGCATCTGGGCGCGGCGGGATCTTCGCGAGAAGCGTGATGTCATACGGCGGTCGATCGAGGTCAGGATCAACCGTGTCGGTAGTCGCGGACCGTACAGCGAGATCGGCGTGGAGGTGCGCCCGCTGTTCGCTGCTACCTGAGCGGGCGTTACTCACGACACGGTAACGATCCGGATTTTCCGAGATATTTGCTGCGGCATGGCTTCTCGCTCTTGGGACTGTAGCCAATCTGTTGATGTGCTATGGCGCAGTAGTGCCATCGAGCGAGCTATCACCCCAGTCCGGCGAACTGACCAGTCCCCTTACTCCGCGAGTTCCATTCGCTAGCTAGTTATTTGCTCATGATCATTCTTGTTACCGGACGGAATTAGTCGAAGGTTTCCTCTTCAAACCCCTAGGCCTCCCGACCTGTGCTCATTATGATCTGATTCACAGTTGAGAACTGGACGACCGAGGCGGTGCTCGGTAGCTGAGGGGTGACAATGTGAGCACAGATGGGGCGGCCTCGAATGCGGAGATGGTCCGATGACCAGTCAAGAGCCGGAGCTAGGTTCAGCTCCAGACGATCTGGCGAAACTGGTCGGTATCGTCTTCTCCGACCCACGCGGAATGGTTGCCGTAAAAGGGGAACGTCTCCTAATCGGCACAGTGATCTGGCGTCCTGACGCCGCACAAGTGCGGGTCGTCCCTCGAAACGGGATTTTCGAGGGACATCTGATCCGTCTACGCGCGGTCGCACTTCAGGTCTGGCGGGGTGAGCACGCAGCCCTTGGCGAATGGCTGATCCACCCGCAGCTCGGTTGGGTGGGCGAGGTCGACGTGCCTCACCCGTTCGACTGCTGGCTGTCTTCCTCGAGAAGTTCCGCGATGCGATCCGCTCCGGGCGGGTGCACGCCGGCTTCCTCTGGATTCAGGTTCGCGTCCGGCCGATAGAGGCGCGCATTGGCGAGTGCGCTGGCGACGAAGGCATCTAAGGACACTTCGAAGGCGTCGGTGATCGCACCGAGCTGTTCGACGCCTAAGGGGCGCTCCAGCCGTTCGATCTTCTCGTACGTCTTTGCGGGAATCCCGGCCAGTTCGGCGAGTTCCGGCTGCGTCAGGTTTTTTCTCGTCCGGACAGCCTTGATCTCGGCAACTAGTTGCCGGGTCAGCTCTCCGATCGGGCGAGCGCTCGTAGCCATGTAGGTAGGTTAGACGCCCATATGGGGAGGGTGATACCCCGGATGTGGGGAAGTCCGAGGGTGCCCTTACTGCAATCGGACAATCCAACTCTTCCGAACGCAAGATGGCGAATGGCTTGCACCTCCCCATATGGGGGCGTAGGCTACCCATATGGGAGCATCAACGGCGCTACGCCAGGAGATCTCGCGCCGCGTTTGGGCGGCAATCAAGGAGTCTAATCTGTCGCCGACTCGCGTAGCCAGATTGTCCGGAATGGCGCGGGAGACGTTGCGGCGCAGGCTTGAATGCCTGTACCCCTTCACCGTCGATGAGCTGGAAGCCGTTGCGGTAGCCCTCAAACTCCCCCGGGACGCGTTCCTGAACGCCGAGCGGTGGGAAGAGGCGTCATGAGCACGCCGCGGCCCGCTGTCGACCCCGTCATGCAGGCGTGGATCGACGAGCAGATGAAGCACTTCCCCCAGGGTTCCATGGCTCCGGCCGTTCAGATGCTGGTCGCCTTCGAGCGTTCCGACTGCGATCGGGCCGCTGCCGCACAGAAGGGAGCGGCGGCATGAGCGGCCTCGTCCCGGCGAACGCCTCCTCTCCGTTCGACGCGATCCGCCGCACACGCCCGGATGGCTCCGAGTACTGGCTGGCGCGCGACCTGTGCAAGCTCGTGCAGTACGAGACGTGGCGGAACTTCGCCGCCGCGATCGACCGAGCCAAGCTGGCCTGCGAGAACAGCGGAGCCGCAGCTCAGGATCATTTTGTCGGCGTCGGCAATATGATCCAGGTCGGCAAAGGTGGACGTCGCGAGGTCGAGGACTTCGAGCTCTCCCGCTTCGGCGCCTACTTGACCGTGATGAACGGCGACCCGCGTAAGCCGGAGATTGCCGCCGCACAGGCGTATTTCGCCATCCGCACCCGCGAATCGGAAGTCACCGCGCTGGAGCCGCGTCGGCGCGCCGAGCTCGTCACGAAGGCCGACCTCGCTCGCATGGTGCTGGAGATCGAGGAGGAGAAGGCGGTCATGGCCGCCGCTCTCGAATCGGCCGCTCCGGCTGTCGCCTACCACGATCGGTACGTCGCGAACGACGATGCCGCGACGGTGAAGGTGTGGGGCGCGCAGCACGGTCTGACGCAGCCGCAGGCGTTCGCGCTGCTGGTGGAGAAGAAGCTGATCTACCGGGTGCTGATCGGTGAGCGCTGGTCGGAGACGGAGCAGCGGAAGATCGCCGAGCACGAGTACCGGGCGTACGCGCGGTATCTCGACTGGTTCGACCTTCGTCCGCAGCATGAAGCGCCCCGTCATCACAACGGCCAGGTGCGGCAGACGCTGTACGTCCGTCAGCAGTTTGCGTTGCAGGTGGCGGAGAAGTGTGGCCTGTCCGGGCAGCTGGAGCTTCCGGGCGGTGCGTCATGAGCGACTTCACGTTCTGGTCCGAGCCTGAGCAGGTATGGGTGCGCGACGGCGTGCAGCTCATCGTCGGCGGCGGCGAGGAGTTGGGTGTCGAGAAGGCGTTCATCGCGATCGAGACGGAGAACTCCACCTCGTACGTGGCCCTCTCCCCGCGGGCCCTGGATGAGCTGCTGTCGGCTCTGGTCGGGATCAGCAAGGCGATGGGGGAGGCGTCGTGATCCTCCTCCTTACTCCTGTCGCCGTCGGCTTGATCCTCTCCTTTCCTCTGCATCTTCTCGTCGCTCACGCGATCAAGAGGGGGCGGAGATGAGCCACGATCCCGAGGACCGCTGCTTCTACTGCATGAGCGAGGCCGAGTTCCATCGCGCCTCCGTGGGCAAGGAGCGCCGGACCATCTTCATGGATTCGCCGCTGGCGGAGTGCCCCAACGTTGACCCCCAGGACTTCGAGCCTGATGACTCCCTCGGCGCGGTCCCCCCTGCCGCCGAGGGTGGGCGTCCCGGCGGCGCGGACGCGGCTGGCCCCTCGGCCGCGCCCCGCCGGGACGTGCCCGACGAGGGGGTGCAGCGATGAGCGCCCGCGAACAGATCGCCGAGACCCTGGCCTGCGCGGCGTACATAAAGGGCCGCACCATCGGACCCGACTGGGACGAACTGCCCGAGGTCAACGCGTGGCTGCGTGACCACTACCGGCAGATGGGCGAGTACTACGCCGACGCCCTCGCCGAGGCGGGTCACCTGCCGGAGTCTCTCGGGTTCCTGGTGCTCGCGAAGCAGGGCAAGAACGTGCGGATCGTCCGGGAGCTGACTGATGCCGATGGGGCGGAACAGCTCCGGGTGGAGTGCCGGGAGCACGCCGCCGCGAACCCGGAGTGGTACGGGAAGTTCGAGTACCTGATCGGTGAAGTCTCCCTCGGCGCGACGACATGCCGCCTCGCTGCCGAGGGACCGGCACATCCTGAGGGCTCCAGTGGAATGCCCTCTGCTGTCGAGCCCCAGGATGTGCCCCCATCGGATGGGGGTGAGCAGCAGTGAGCGACAACATTCGCCACTTCCCGGGTTCGGATCTGGCTATCCGCACGCTGCACGCGGAGATCGAACGGCTGGCGTCCATGGCGTCGCAGGCGTACGTCTCCCGCACCCCGCTGCGTATCGAGCACACCACCGACAGTCAGCACTCCGAGATGCAGTGGTGGCACGACGACAACGGGCTGAAGATCTTCACTGCGACGGCGGCGTCTACATCTCCACGACGCTGGAGTTCCAGTACTGGCCGGATTGGTACGCGCTGTCCAACCAGCAGGTTCGGACGATCGCGAACGCGCTGTGGTCCGCCGCCGCCTACGTCGAACCGACCCCCTCCCCGCGCGCTGGCTCAGCTCCGCGCGGTGAGGCCGCACGCCCCGAGTCGCCCGGTGTTGGCGATCACGGTGACCCGGGGCGTGCCACCAACTTCCCCTGACAAGGGAAATGACCGCCGGACCACAACTCCGACGGCCACCAGATAACAACACGCGAGAAAGAAGTCTACCCCATGAAGACCGTCCATTCCCCTGCCTGCCGCCAGAAAATCTCCGAATGGTGGAGGCTGCCCTTCGACTCCGTCTACCACCGGTTGGCGAGCTTCGCCTACGACCACACCGACGCCGAGATCAGCGACCTGCTGCTGACCATCTTCGATGAGGACCCGGCGGACTCGGACGCTGTCCAGGCCGCGCGGGAGTTGTGGCCGCTGCTGCTGCTCCGCGAGCCCCTGCACACCCCGGAGGAGTTGAGCGACGAACTCGACTCCCTGGCTCGGGATTACGCGCTGCTGAGGATGCGCACGGAAGCGCTGGCGGCGAAGTACCGCGCGTTGGAGCCGTGGTCGGAGCGCTTCGACCGATACCCGCATGAGGACCCGGAGTTCGGGTCGCTGAACATCGACCGCGCGGTGCGGGGGTTGCAGTCGGCCGCGCGGTCGCTGGGCGGTTACGCGGCGGAGAGTCTGGCGGAGGCGCGCGAGGACGCCGCGAAGGTTCGGGTGTACGAGGGCGGCGACAACACCTCGGCGGTGCAGTCGTGATCCCCGGCCGCGCAACCCTCGCCTGCATCTCCTACGCGATGTGCCTCGTCGGCCAGCCGGGGTTCGACATCGCCCGGGACTTGATGCTCATGCCGCAGCGGGAGTGGACCCGGTTCCTGGCCGACACGGTGGCCGCTCACCCGGAGGGCTCCCCGGAGCGGGTGGTGGCCGAGGAGTTCCAGCGGATCATCCGCACCAAGGGCATCGAGGTGGCCGCGTGAGCCGCCTGCATCTGCCACACCCGCACATCGCCGCCCGTGTGGCCGCCGCGTTCGAGCACGCCGTCCTGGAACGGCTGCCGCACGTCACCTCCGCTGACGACCTCACCACCTCCGCTGCCGTGGCCCGGTGGGCGGAGTGGACACCGACACACGAATGGATGGCCGAGCACGGCCGAGACAAGGGGGAGACCCATGCCTGACAACGACCTCGACGCCGTCCTCGCCGAGGGCCGCGCCCTGCTGGCCGAAGCGACCGAAGGACCGTGGGAAGCGGACGGCTCGGAGATCTACCGCGCCAACGCTTACGAAGACGGCACCGGCCGCCGGGTATGGGTGGGCGAGACATGTGATGTGGACAACGACGCGCTCGGTGACGCGAACGCCGCGCTGATCGTGTGGATGCGCAACAACCTGGCGGACCTGTTCGACCACATCGAGACGTTGCAGCGTGGCGGGGAGTTTCTGGCGCACGCCCTGAAGACCTACAACCGGATCGCCTTGGACGCGACGGGCTTGCACGACGTGATCAACGAGAACGGCGACGGGGATTGGCAGGTCGTGTGGGAGAACGTCGCCGATCTGGGTGAGGACCTGCGGGCGGCGCGGAAGCGGATCGCGGAGGTGGAGGCCGAGCGGGATGCCGCAAGGGATATCGCCCGCAGCAACAGCCACGCCCTCGACGCGGCGCAGGCGGAGATCGCCGAGCTGCAAGCGCAGGTGCAGCGATGACCGCGCTGCCGTGTGGCCTGACTGACTACGGCTTCGTCTGGGGTCCGGCGGAAGTAACTCGGCTGACGGAGATCGACGGCCGCGTGGTCGTCGGAATCCGCACCGCCACCGGTCAGGAGATCACGATCTACGTGTCCGCGACCGGCCGCTCCATTCGGGTGTTCAAGAAGGGTCACGGCGAGTTGAAGGCGGTGCCCAATGTCAGCGCGTGAGCCCTGGTTCCGCTCCTATGAAGCCGCAGCCGAGCGCGCCGAGCGGATCGAGGTCGCCGAACTGCCCGTGCACGAACTCGCCCTGGCCGCCGCCGCGGAGCGCTGGTTCGACGCCATGCCGCCGTTCTCCCTGCTCGACACCGTGGCCGAGGCGATGGGAGACGACGATGCGTAGTCCGTGGTTTAACGCCTACGAGAAGGCCGACATGCGTGGCGCTCGCATGCATGTGTGCATGTACGCGTTCTGCGTCTGCACCGACTGCGGCACCGACCCGGAGCTGCGGCGCCGTACCGCGATCGACCGCAGCCAGCCGCAGACACCGAAGGTCGGGGGTGCCCTGTGATCACTCTGCTGTGCAACGCCCTATGGCTGGCGATCGTCGGCGCCTTCGGGTTCGTGGGACTCAGCGTGCTGTTGCACGAGTTCGCCGGCGTCCACGCCTACCGCATCGTGTGCCCGGACTGCGACGGGTACGGCGGGTTCGACGACGAGGACTGCGACACCTGCGAGGGCGCCGGGGCAGTGGACGACGAGGAGTTCCCCGAAGACCCAGACCGGGCGCGGGACTGGGGCTACGCCGACGAGGTGGGGGCCCTGTGACCGCCATCCGATTCGCCAACAACCAAGTCGCCACCGAGCAGGAACTCGACGCCATCGCCCGCGCCTTCGGGTTCATGTCGTGGGCGGAGATGGATCGCGTCTGCCGGACGCGGGATGAGAAGCGCGCCGAGCGTGAAAGGAGCATCGCGTGACCGACACCAATCAGTTGATCGTCAACTTCCGTGGCGGGGTCGGGGAGCTGAAGCCCGACAACCCCGAGGAGCAGGCGAAAGCACGGCGCACCGCAGCGCACTACGCCGAGAACGCCGACGAGCTGCGGACGTTCCTGGACATGCTCGGCCTGCGCGAATACCCGGTGAAGAAGCAGAAGCGGCCGAAGCACGTGCCCGGCAACCTGACCCGCAACCCCGGCAACTGCCGCAAGTGCGGGGTGCAGATGGTGTCGCGCGAGTCAGCGCAGCCCGGCGACGTCCGCTACGGCGGACTCGGCCTGTGTGTTCGCGACTACGCCCAGCACCGCCGCGCCGCGCTCAAGGAGGCGCGGTGAGCGACAACGAGTGGCGGAAGAAGGCGTCCTGCCGCGCGTACTCCTCCGAGCTGTGGTTCCCGGAGCGCAGCAACCAGTCCAAGACCGCGGTGGACATCTGCCACGCCTGCCCGGTGCGGCGGGACTGCGCGGAGGACGCGGTCAAGCGTGACGAACGCTGGGCCATAGTGGCCGGTTTCCGGTGCAGCGAGAAGACGGAACGCGACGCGATGAAGGCATGGCTGAACGGCGTCGTCGTCCAGGCGCCGAAGCCGCGCCACTATGTGCGGTCGCGCAGTTCGTGCGAGCGCATCCCGGCCGGGCCGGCGAGCGAGCACCTGAAGGCGCTGGCTGAGGTGATGCGCTACGACGAACTGGTCGCCATCACGGGGCTCACGGCTGGGGTTGTGAGCGGGTTGCTGTACGGGCGCCGCGGGAAGCCGCGGCAGACGATCCGCAAGGAGGACGCCGAGAAGGTGTTCTCGGTGCAGATCGGGGTGAGCGCATGAAGCGCTACGGCCCGTACGTCGACTACGACAAGCTCGCCGACGGCGCCATCGCCCTGTGCGAGCAGGTGCGTGACGTCGAGCCCGCTGTGACGTTCGCCGAACTCGTCGACCGGTGTGTGCGGGATCCGCAGCGGATGGCGCAGCTGCTGATGTGCCTGGCGGTGTGGGTGGACATCGACGGGCCCGCGTCCGCGCTGACCGCCCGTGCGGAAGCGGTTGCCCGCGGACAGGTTCGGAGGTCGGCGTGACCTACATCCACGACTTCGCGGAGTGGCGGTACGCGCTGCCGGACAACGGGTTCTCCGAAGCCATCTTCGAACTCGACCCGTCCGGGCGCATCCGGTTGATCGGCAACGAGATCGACCACGCCACCCGGGACCGCTACGGCGTGTTCGGCGCCGACTACTCCGCTGACGACATCGACATCCTGGCCGACCGCCTGAAGGCGATGGTGGCCCATTCCAGAGGAGCGAAGTGACAGAGATCGAGGCGTTCACCAGCGCCGATTTGGCTTACAAGATCGTGATGTTGAAGACCCTCGCCGACCTGGTGATGGAGGAGTTCAAGCAGGCCAAGGCCGTCATGGGCGAGCAGATCGCCCGCGGCGACAGCGTGGCCGCACGCACCACCGACGACCGGAAGCTGGGGCGGGTCACCAAGTCCGACCCGAAGGACGAAGCGGTGATCAGCGACCGCGACGCCCTGGAGGAGTGGATCCGCACCGAGTACCCCGACAAGCTCGAATCCCGCATCGAGCTGGGGCGGGTGGATGAGATCCTCCCGATCCTCATCGACGCCGGGCGACGGGATCTGTTCACCGAAGTCGAGGTCATCCCGGACTACCTGATCGGGCAGGCGAAAGCGGCTGCCCTGCGTGGGCGCCCTGTCCCCGGCATCACTCTCCAGCCGGGGAAGCCGGTGGTGTCGGCCACGAAGGAACTCGCCGCGGAGTACGCGGTGCGGGAGCTGCTGTCCGGGGCGCGTGTGCCGCTGCTGGGAATCGAGGCGTGAGCATGGAATTCGAGGAAGCAACGAAGGAAGCCGCCAAGGCGCGCATCGCGCTCACCGGGCCGGCGGGCAGCGGCAAGACCTACACCGCTCTCATGCTGGCGTTCGGGCTGGGGGAGAACGTCGCGGTGATCGACACCGAGCGTGGGTCGGCATCGAAGTACGTGGGCCGCAACGGCTGGCACTTCAAGACCATGAAGCCCGCGAGCTACGCGCCGCTGTCGCTGGTCGATCACCTCGGCAAGGCGGCTGGCGCCGGGTTCGACGTCGTCATCATCGACTCCCTGTCGCACTACTGGATGGGCACCGACGGGATGCTCGAACAGGTCGACCGCCGCAGCGTCAAAAGCAAGTTCTCCTCGGGCTGGAAGGACGTCGGGCCGGAGGAGAAGCGGATGCTCGACGCGATCCTCGCCTTCCCCGGTCACGTCATCGCCACCCTCAGGGTGAAGACGGAGTACGTGCTCGAGACCGACCATCAGGGCAAGCAGGTGCCGCGGCGGGTTGGGTTGAAGCCGATCCAACGCGACGGCATCGACCATGAATTCGACCTGGTCGGGGATTTGGACCTGAGCCACACGCTCACGGTGTCGAAGTCACGCATCGAGAGCGTCGGCATCGGTGCCGTCTACCCGCTGCCGGGGATCGAGTTGGCGAAGGAGGTCGACGACTTCTTGTCCGAGGGCGAGCCGGTCCCGACGGTAGCCGAGTACCGCGAGCGCGCCTTGGAACTCTCCTCTGTGGAGGAGTTGCGGGCGCTGTTCGAGGAGGTCGCGGCGCATCAGCTGGACGGGGCGCCGATGTTGGATGACGGTGGCCGCCCGACGATCCTCGGCGACTTCCTCCGCAAGCGCGCTACCCAGGTGAAGATGCGCAACCCGGAGGCCGGGTCATGAGCGCCCAGTACGACGAGGTCGACGCCTTCGACGCGCTGCGGATCATCCGCGAACTCGAATCCTTGCGAGTGAATGGCGGATCGCGGGCGAAAGCCATTCGGGACGCCGCCCGCCCGCGCGCAACGGCGGTCAGGAACTACGAGAAGGCTCGCGCGAGGGTTCGTCGCAACACCGAGGGCACCGCGCAGACGAAGGACGATGCGGCCATCTTGGACCCGGTTGTTGACGAGCTGCGGGCGAAGGCGGACGACGCGAAGATCGCCGAGGCGTACGCCAAA
>NZ_BAFS01000403.1 GCF_000308415.1 Nocardia asiatica NBRC 100129
AGGCGATCAGCAGTCCTGGCAGCGAGGTGGCGAACACCAGAAGCGCGAACCCAGCTGTGCGCAGCAGACAGCCCGCGACGATCAGCGGCTTGTAGCCGAGTCGGTCGGCGAGGGTGCCGCCGATCAGGAACATGCCCTGCTGGGAGAAGTTCCGCACGCCCAGCACCAACCCCACTGCCCAGGCCGCCAACCCGAGCGGCCCGGCCAGGTACCCGGCCAGATACGGCATCAACATGTAGAAGCCGAGGTTGATGCCGAACTGGTTGATCATCAACAGCCTGGCAGCCGGATCGAAGCTGCGGAATTTCGCGACCACGGTCACGATGCCGGCTCCAGGTCGTGGATGAACTGCCTCGGGTCGACGATGGTGGTGCACCGGGTCCAGGACCGCACCACACGTTCGGCGGGATGGGTGATCGTGTCCGGTTCGACCGGGGGATCCGCGTCGAACAGGCCGTGCTCGTCGCAATAGGTGTCGTTGTAGATGGTGTCGAAGTAGCGGTTGGGCCCGTCGGGGAAGACCGCCGCGATCCTGGTGTCGGCGTCGTGGGTCCGAGCCGCCCATCCCGCGACCAAACCCACGGCGCCGACGCTCCAGCCGCCGGTCGCGTGATGGGTCGCGGCCAGGGTGCGGCACGCCCAGACCGCTTCTGACGGCGCGACCCAATGCACCTCGTCGAAGGCGTCGTAGTCCACATTGATCGGGTAGATGCTCGATCCGAGCCCCCGCATCAACCGCGGGCCCGCGGGCTGGCCGAAGATGGTGGAGGCGACGGTGTCGACTCCGATCAGCTTCATATCCGGGTTGAACCGGCGCAGCACCCGCGCGACACCCGCGGAGTGTCCGCCGGTGCCGACCGCGCACACCAGCACATCCACCCCGCCGAGCTGCTCGACCAACTCGAGTGCGAGCGATTCATAGCTGTCGACGTTGTCGGGGTTGCTGTACTGGTCCGGGCACCATGCATCGGGTTCACCTGCGAGCAGTTGCGCGACCCGAGCGCGGCGAACCTGCTGCCAACCACCTGTTGGGTGGGGCTCGGTCACGACCTCGACCTGGGTTCCGTACGCGGTGAGCATTCGCGCGACGATAGGCTCCAGACCGGGATCGGTCACCACTGTCACCGGATGATGAGTGGCGATCCCCGCCAGCGCCAACCCCAACCCGAGGGTGCCGCTGGTGGATTCGATGATCCTCGCACCCGGGGCCAGATCACCGCGTTGCTCGGCCTTGCGCACCATATGCAGCGCGGGCCGGTCCTTCATGCCGCCGGGATTGAATCCTTCGAGCTTGGCCCAGAACCCGCGCCCTGTGGGTGCCAACGGCGCACCGACCCACAACACGGGCGTGTTGCCGATCAGCGAGTGCGGATACTGGGCAGCCGCCAGCGCGCCGACCAGGGCCGCCGACCGATCGGTGAGTGCATCGAGCACGACCTTGTCCATGATTGTCGCTTTCTGTATCGAACCGCCCTGATAGGCGGCGTAGACGTGAGCAGGCAGCAGACACCGGCCGACAGACAAACGTCGGCCTGGCGCTGACCTGTCAGCGTCGAGCGATACAGAACTGCGTCAAAGTGGCCCGGCCACCGGCAATGGGCCCCCACGCAATCGGCGGACCACGCACACCCCCCGCAGCGGTCCCGCGAATGCCCACAGCGACAACAAGCGCCGATGCCAGCGCGAACAGCAGCACATGCTGCGGCGCAAAATTCTCGGGTGCGCGCAGCACCGACTTCGCGACACAGTGATCGACGTGCGCCACACAGTGACCGTCGCGCACGTCGACGACCACGGCGTTCGCGTGATCACTTATCGAGTGCGCGAAATGCTCTACCCCCGCCGGAACCGATGCATGAGTGTGTGCATGGGCTCGGGCCGTCGAGCAGTCGACCATCGGCACGACCAGCAGCACCGCGGCGAGCAGCGCCGCCACGGAGCCACCATGTCGCAATCGACCGATGAGCCTCACAGTGAGCCGACTGTAGCAGGACCAAAGAAACCACATCTGACGCCGCGAGTCGCGGATGCGACCCAACGACGCGCGGACCAGGCGACTTCGTCGCTCGGCCACCCTCATTTCCACCACCATTCTCCCGACTTCAGTGGATCTGCGCTACAACCATCATACCCCTAGGGGGTATATCTACCGCGGTGAGTTGCCTGCCCGACGGTCGGGGAACGGGGTCGGTGGATCTCAGTGGGCCGCGCGGGCGGACACCGCTCGCAGGGGCGCGCGGCGCTGCCACCACGGGGTGACGCCCGCGGGCTTGTAGACCGCCAGGACGGTGGCGGTGACGAGCAGGATGAGCGCGCCGATGCTGTGGATCAGGACGGTGGGGGTGCGCAGCACGGTGAGGTCGTCGTCGCTCCAGGTCGGTTGCGCGGCGATGCGGGCGAGTTCGGCCAGCGTCCGGGTGTAGGCCAGTAGCACGACGGTCGCGACCACGTTGAGGACGAGTTTGATCAGCACCCAGTAGTGCCGGACCAGCCCCCAGGTGGTGCCGAGTGACTGGACGATCCCGGTCGCCAGCGACGCGACCGACAGGGGCACGAGCACCGTCCAGGCGGACACCTGCATCGCCAGGTAGGCCCCGCGCACCGTGTCCGGGTCGCGGCTGGCGACGACCGCGACCGCGAGGGCGAGCACGACCAAGTCGGCGCCGAGCCAGCCGACCGAGGTGGCGACGTGCGCGGTAAGCACGAGTTTGCGGGTGCGCCGGGACATGATCACTGCGTGTGACCCGTCTGCTGCTGGTGGTCGGACTGATGGATGCCGCTGGTTCCGGTCGGCGGGGTGTGGCCGGGGTCCAGATGGCGGCCGGGACCGTGCCTGCCGCCGCCGAGCAGCATCATCACCGCGACCACCACGACCAGTGCGGTGATCACGGCTCCGAACATCTTCACCCACACCGGTGTTCGCCTCCATGTGGATGGGTGGGAATCGGTCGGGGCGTCGGCCATGGCGGCCACCTCCTGGAAGCATCGGCGAGCACGTATCTAATTTTACGATACATAATGTCTCGATAGTGCCGTCATGTATATAGATTGGTCGTTGCGTATACTCGGGTGGGTGCCGAGGCTGTGGAACACGACGATCGAGACCCATCGCGTGCAGGTGCGTGAGGCGATCCTGGACGCGACAGCCGGATTGGTGGGCGAGCACGGTCTGCGGGCGGTGACGATGGCGCAGATCGCCGACGATGCCGGGATCGGGCGCGCGACGTTGTACAAGTACTTCCCGGACGTCGATGCCATTCTGATCGCCTGGCACGACCGGCAGGTCTCCGCTCATCTGAGCCGGCTCGCCGAGATTCCCGCTCGGGTCGAGGGTGGCGCGGACAGACTCGACGCGGTGTTGCGGGCGTATGCGTCGATGACGTTCGCCGCGCGTGAGCACCGTGAGACCGATGTGGCCCGGATGGTGCATCGCGTCGGGCACGTCGCCCGCGCCGAGCAACACCTCAAGGCGATGATCGTCGATCTGATCGCGGCCGCCGCCGCGGAGGGCTCGGTCCGAACCGATGTCTCACCCGAGGAGTTGGCCGAGTACTGCCTGCACGCCCTGGCCGCGGCCGACCGGCTCCCCTCCGCGGACGCGGTGGCGCGGCTGGTCGCGGTCGTTCTCGCCGGCCTGCGACCCCACGACTGAACCGTGGTCCCACATGACCTCGTCGCCGAGCGAGGCAGCGGGCACCCGAGGATTACCCACGGGGGGTAGCGGTTCGCGCAGGACGATGCCGGCACTACGATGATGGTGTGATGCAGCAGCACCAGCCGTCGCGTGCGTCCCGGTCAGTCCGGGTGCTCGGCCTGCTGGTGCTGATTGTCGGCATCACCGTCATGCATACCAGCGGGTTCCACGGCGGGTCCGACACGCTCCGGTCCGGGGCGCACCACGCCGACTCCTCTGCTCCCGCCGTCACAGCCGTGAGGACCCACCACCACGACGAGGTAACCATGGTGGGCGGTGATCACGGTCTCGGGCATCAGGCGGTGCACGCCTGTGTATTCATCGTGTCGATCCTGACTCTGGCGATCGGCCTGGTATTCCTGTACCGGGCAGACCTCACGCGCGGCATCGGCGCGATGCCGCCGACGGGATACTGGCGTGCGCACGGCGAACGGCCACCACCCTGGGCGGTCCCCTCTCTGGCTGAACTATCGATTCTGCGGATCTGACAGGACCCGCCGCTTCCGCGATTCCAGGAAGCGGCGGTGCTGCCGGAATCCAGTCGCGCGGTGTACACGCCCGCCGTCTGGGTGGGTAGCGACAGCCGGTGCGGCACGAAGCCACTTCAAGGGCATTCGGCCGGCGGCCCTCTGGCTGCACCAGATCACAGGAAGCCGCCCCGACGCCGCGGCGCGGTGCCCCGAATCCTTCACTCCCAGGGAGAAACCCATGTCCTCCAGTCAGTTCCCCCACTCGACGCCGATGACCCGCCGCGGCTTCCTCGCCCTCGGCACCGGCGTCACCGCGGCCGCCGTCCTCACCGCATGCTCGAAGAACTCCACCGCTTCACGCACACTCGTCGAACCGGACTCCGAAGCGGTCCGCGCGGCCGAGAACACGCGGCGGGCGGCCGGTGCCGCTGTACGGCAGGTGCGGCTGCGCGCCGAGCCCGCCACCATCGACCTCGGCGGCGTGCGGGTCCAGACCTGGGCCTACGGTGGCACATTGCCCGGCCAGGAAATCCGCATCACCAAAGGAAACGTACTGCGGGCCGAATTCACCAACGCACTGCCCGCCCCGTCGACGGTCCACTGGCACGGGATCGCGTTGCGCAACGATATGGACGGCGCACCCGAGGTGACACAACCGGCGATCGCGCCGGGCGCCACGTTCGGCTACGAGTTCACCGCACCGGACCCCGGCACCTACTTCTTTCACCCGCACGTCGGGGTCCAGCTCGACCGTGGCCTGTACGCGCCGCTGATCATCGAGGACCCCGCCGACGGCAAGGACTACGACCTGGAAGCCGTCGTGGTGCTCGACGACTGGCTCGACGGCGTCAACGGCCGCGCCCCGGACACCGAACTGGATCAGCTGCGCGCCAAGGGCATGTCTGGCATGGACATGGGCGGCACGAACCACGGCGGCATGAACCACGGCGGCATGAACCACGGCGGCATGAACATGGGCGGATCGTCCACGATGGCGATGCCCACCGACCCCAACGCCCCGCTCGGCTCCGACACCGGAGACGTGAGGGACTATCCGCACTATCTGATCAACGGCCGGATCGGCGCCGATCCGGTGACGATCACCGCCCGCCCCGGCCAGCGCATCCGGCTGCGGATCATCAACGCCGCCTCCGATACCGCCTTCCGCGTCGCCGTGGGCGGCCACCAGCTGCGCGTCACCCACAGCGACGCCTTCCCGGTGCAGCCGGTCACCACCTCCAGCCTGCTCATCAGCATGGGCGAACGCTACGACGCCGTCGTCGAACTGGCCGACGGGGTGTTCCCGCTGGTCGCTTCCGCCGAAGGCAAAGCGGGCCAAGGCTTCGCCCTCATCCGCACCGGCGGCGGCACACCGCCGCCCGCCGACATCCGCCCGCCCGAACTGTCGGCTCCCCCGCTCACCGCGGACCGACTGGTCTGCGCCGAATCCGTACGCCTGCCGAACCGAACGCCGGACAACACGCTCGACCTCACCCTCGAAAACGACACGACCAAGTACCTCTGGACGATCAACGGCAAGGCATTCCCCGACCACGGCATGCTCGATGTGACCGAGGGACAACGGGTCCGGCTGCGGTTGGTCAACAAGACGATGATGTTCCACCCCCATGCATCTGCACGGTCATACCTTCCAGGTCGTCACCGCCGCGGGCACCGGCCCACGCAAGGACACCTCCATCGTGCTGCCGATGCAGACCGTAGAGGTCGACTTCGACGCCGACAACCCTGGACAATGGATGGTCCACTGCCACAACGCCTACCACGGCGAGGCCGGAATGATGAGCGTCGTGTCCTACGTGCGCTGACAGTCGACAACCAGCATCCCGATGACGAGCCGAACCCGGTTCCGGTCGAGAGTCCGCGCTTCAGACGCACGGCGAGGAACCGGTGCATCCAGGAAGCGCACCGCAGTGGCGTGCCGGCCGACAGCACCCCCGGCCGGCACTCCCTGACCTCGAATTGCTGAAGCAAGGGGTACAACCGGCTCGTCGAAGCCATCGAGCAATTCGGCGAGGCAACCCGCCGGACCCAGGCCTGCGGGGACCGCCGACTGAGCTGCCGGTGGTCCCTGCGTAGCGCCCCGGACATCCTCAGACAGGCTCTCCGCTCCCCGCACGAGATTCGTTGCCGGACAACAAATCTCCAGAGTCGGACAGGGCGGCGTAGGAGATTCCCGGGTCGTGCGGCGACTGCTCACCGGGGTCCGGATTCGGCGGCTCGCGGTGCTCGTCGGGCAGTGCCGCGCCACCGGTGGGATTGGCCAGTAGCGGAAGACCGTGCTCGGCGCCGATGCGGTCGACCCAGCGAAAGAACTCCAGCGCTGATCCGGCGAACATCCTGCGCACCCGGTCCTGGAAGGCGCGCACGTCGTGACCGGGCAGGAAGTCGCGCGTCGAGATCTCACCGCAGCCGCAGCCGCAGGGCCCTTCGCGGAACTCGGCCTCCTCGGGCAGGTCGCAGTAGCCGACCGGGTTCTGCGAGGCGTTGACCACCGGATCCGGTTTGCCGATCCACTCGTCGCGGACCGGGTGACCTTCGGGCAGCACCTCACCGTCGACGGCGACCCGATCCTCATGCACGGATACGCCGTGAATCTCGGCGGCTGCGCAAACCCGACCGTTACCGATGATCAGGGCGAATTTCTCCCGAGACAGCCGGTCCTTGTTCGCCTTCCATACGCCACGGCCTGCTGTCCATGCCTCATCTTCGGTCATGCGCGGGAAGTAGCCGACGTACTCCCGATTCAGCGGATCATTGGTGACTGGTGAGTAGTAACCGAGCTTGAACCGGACAGCCATGCAGCACACCCCTCATGTAAACCTGGTTCTGTCTTAACACTATGTCATCGATTAAAGTCAGGTTTCAAACGATGAATTGAAACAGCTCAAACCAGATGCGTACTGATGTAGTGGAGTCGGATCGAACCTGGTTGGGGAGCGTGTTCAGCTCAGAGAGTGGTTGTCGGAAAACGGGCGACAGCCCTATCCCTGGCCGCCGACCGGCGCATCCTGCCCCGGGGGACTCTGGCCGGACAGCTTGTCCTGGATGGGCCATTCCAGATTCTCGTACGGCTGCCACACCGTGAGCCCGGCCCGCACCGGTTCACCGGTCGCGTCCCATATCTGTTCGAGCAACTGCTGCGAACTGCGGGAAATAGTAGATCCGGCGAGGCTGAGTTCGTCGAGCAGACAACGCAACAGCCGAAACCACACCCCGGCGTGCACCGTGCGGCCCGGCAACCTCACCGCGGCATCGAGGAGGGCTTGACGGGTGTAGCCGTCCAGGGTTGTCACTGGTTCGCGGATCGGAACCGCCTCGTGGGGCTCGCCTGCCGCCTCGGCTGCGAAGGTCTCGGTGTCCAGTGTCAGCCGGCAATAGTGTTCGAGGCAGGTCACCGTGAGCGGCAACTGCCAGATCAGCGCGCGGGCCGGGTCGGGCCCGGCCGCGCACTGCGGGCACGATCTCCGCAACGGGTGCTGCGGAATCCAGGGGCCCCGCCAGCGGCGGCGCCGGGTCACCTCGAAACGCGGCGCCTCTCCTGGTGCCAGCAGCACCGAATATTGGCGGACATAGGTGTAGAACCCGTCGGTGGCGTCGCGTTCGGGCAGCGGGTAGGAGTCGAACAGCCACGGCACCCACCCGGGCAGCGTCATCGCCCGCACCTGCCCCGCCGGCACACCGGTGCGCTCGGCCAGCGCAGTGAACACCGCCGGAGGCGGATCGGTGTCGACAACATTCCGGATACCGACCAGCACACCGAGATTCGTGCCCAGCAGATCGGCCACCGACACCCCGTAGATGCGGGCGAGCCGGTCCAGCCACGACGACAACGACTCCAACGCACCCGGGCCCGGGTGCACCGGCCACCGCCGCGGCGACGCTGGGCTCACGCCAGCTCACGTTCGAACATCCGCCGCCGCTCGGTCGGCCCCGCATACGACGCCAGCAGCAGAGTGCGCTGGTCGATCGTCTCCTCCCCGGACTCGATCGCCGCGATCGCCGCGTCCGACAGCAACGCGGTCAACTCCCCGATCGTGCCCTCACACCGGGTGAGCAGATATGACGACATCTCCTCGGTCGCGATCGAAGAGGACCGCCGCAGCGGGAACGACGCCGCGAAACTCGCCAGCAACGCACACGCCTCGTCCCCGGGCTCCCACAACGGCAGCGTGAACGGCGCGAACCGATTCTCCAGCTGCGGATCGGAACGGATCGCCAGATAGGCGTCCCGGGTACCGACACCGACCAAAGGGATCCGCAGCTCGTTGCCCAGAAACCGCAGCACGTTCAGAAACTCCCGGCGCGTGTCTGTCCGCCCGGCGAGCACATTGTGCAGCTCATCGATCACCAGCACCCGCACACCACAGGTCCGCAGCAGGCGCAGCACCAACTGTTCCAGCTCGGCCAGCCGCGGTGCCCGCGGCCGGATCGGCGCGCCGAGCGCGGCCAGCACCGCGACATAGAACCGCGACACCGACGGCTCCGAAGGCATCTGCACAGTCAGCACCGGGATCTCCTCCCGATCGGCGTGTGAGACCGGCGGGTGGTCGCGGCGGAACTTCTCGATGATCATCGACTTGCCGTTGTTCGTCGCGCCGATCAGCAACAGGTTCGGCATCCGCTGCTTGCCGGGCATGCTCAGCAATCCCTCCAGCCGGGCCAACGCCTGCATCGCGCGGGTGTAGCCGATCCACCGATCCGCCCGCACGTAGGAGATCCGCTCGGCATCCGGCAACATCGCCGGCCGCTGCGCCGACGGATGCAGATGCGACAGGTCGAGGGGTTCACCGATGCTCACCACTGCTCGATCACCTCGAACGGCGCCACCACCGGCCCAGAACCCGCCGCCGGTGGCGGTGGTGGTGCCGGTGGCAAGCTCTGGGCCCGTCTGCGTGCCGGGGTCGCCTTGCGGCGTTCGGTGTTGCGGCGCGCTCGCCGGCTGGTCGCGGTCGCTTCGGCGGTGATGTGGCGCATCTGCTCGACCATCGCGAACAGCGCGTTCTCATCGATCTCGGCGCGGCCCTGCTCCCGCAACCGGGCCACCGCCGCCCGCTGCTCCCACAGGCTGATCGCCGGCCGCGACCACGTCCGGTACCCCACCTCCAGATACTCACCGGTCTCCGGATGCAGCGCCCAGACCCGGGAAATATCGCGCGGATCGCGACGCAACACCACCTTCCCCAACTGCTCCCGCCGCGCGATCAACGGCTTCAACGCGTCGCTGTAGTACTGCACGTGATCGAGCACGAACCCGGTGCGCCGCAACGATCTGCGTTCTACCGGCAGGAAATCGACCAGAAACGCCGTCTCGTTCGTCACCATCGGCGGCGCACCCTCAGCGGCCACCTTCTCCGCCCACACCCCACCCGGAGTCCGGCCACCCAACCCCTCATGCGGTTCACCGTGATAGCAGGCCACGGCCAAGGCCATCCAGCGTTGCAACTCGGCCAGGGTGAGAACAGCCTGCTTGTCGCTGTCGTAGTCGCCGCGCTCGCGAGTGTCGGAAAACGTCGTACCCGGCAACTCATGGACCATCCGCATCATCGTCCCGACCAGGCGTTCCACGACCCCGCCGTAATGCGGGGCACCCGGCGGGCGGTAGCCGATCGCGATGCCGTGCTGATCACAACCCCGCCGCAGGGCCTCGCTCTTGAACTCCGTCGCGTTGTCGGTATACAGATGAGCGGGTTTACCGCTCATCGGCCACACCGCCTCCACCCCGATCCGCTCCAGCCACGCGCGTTTATCGATCGCCATATGCGCCAAACACAACCCCACCGAGGTCGCCGACGGCGCCTCCAACGTGAGCACAAACCCCGGCACACACTTGGTGGCCTCGTCGATCGCCACAGTCACATACGGACGCCCGATCGGCAGCCGGTGATGCTCGTCGACCACGATCACATCCGCCGGAGTGTGATCGATCTGCACCCGCTCCAACACCCCCGTCACCGGCTGCGCCACCCCGCCGGCGGGCCTGCGGGACCGAGCCGCGCCCTGGCCCTCCCGCGCCGCCACAGCCTTCACCGGATCCAACCGGCCGATCCGACGCTGCACCGCCGACCGCGACGGCGGCCGCAACCCCCGCACCCTGCACTCCCGATCGATCTCCCGGCAGATCACCGCCACCGACCGCCGCTGCCGGGTCAGATACCGCGCCCGCAACACCGACCGCACAATCGCCTCCACCTCCTCCGGCAGCCGCTCACCACCCCGGCCACCCGACGACCGGCGCGGCAGCAGATCCGACGCCACCCCCTCACCGGCCCGCCACCGCTTCACCAGCGCATACACCTGCCGCTGCGTCACCCCCAAATCGACGGCAGCCTCCTCCGCGGCGGCCACGCTCACCCGATCCAACCGCGCGAGACGGCCGATCACCTCCGCCCGCCGCACCGCCACCTGCCAGCGCGCCTCCTCCGCGGTCAACACACCCCGATCAGCCACCGACGAATCCCCAGCCATCCCTGGTCCCTTACTGAAGACGAGTACGAGCGCCAAGCACGCTACTGAACCCGAGTTCGAGACACGCCGATGACCGAAGTCCTCTTCAACCAGAACCAAACCCGCAGGTCAGTACTGAACACGGCTTCGAACAATCACA
>NZ_BAFS01000402.1 GCF_000308415.1 Nocardia asiatica NBRC 100129
ATGCGGCCGTCGGCGCTGACCGTCACGCGCCCGGCCGCCCCCGGCAGTTCCGCGAGCAGCCGGGACTTGTCCCGTCCACGAATGTCCCAGATACCGGTACTGTCCGATTCGGTCACCGCGGCGAGCAACCGGCCATCCGGCGACACCGTGTAGACGGGTTTGGGAGAACCGCCGACCGGGATTTCGTCGAGCTGCCGAGGTTGCGCCGGGTCGGTGATATCCCACAGCTGTACGACGTACCCGAAGCGGCTCTGGCTCTCCCGCTCGACGGCCAGGGTCGTCCCCGCGTGGTCCATCCGCACGGTCATCGTGTGCGTGTTGGGATACGTCAGGCCGATCCCCGAATTCGTCGCGACCGACCCGACCTGTACCGGGTCGGCCGGGTCTACGAGCGACCACAGTGCGGTCGCGCCGTCGGCGCCACGGACCGCGACCAGATGACCGTCCCGCGCCATGCTCACATCGGCGGTTCCGTCGGCCTGCTCGGGTATTCGGCCGACCCGCACCGGGTGCAGCGGATCGGTCAGCCGCCACACCTCGAGCATCTCGGGTGCCGTGAGCGATGATTGACGGTCGACGATCAGTGTCATGCCGTCCGGGCTGAAGTACCCGTCGTCACCGAGGGCTTCGAATTCGGTCTCGACCTCTATCCCGGTGCCGCCGCCGAGATTCCACAGGGTCGTCCTTCCGCTCCGTCCGCCGGACACCAGCGCGCGGCCGTCCGCGGAATAGGTCAGTGACCAGATCTGGCCAGTCAGTTCGGTGTCGAGGCTGCGTTCGACATGCGGGTGCAGCGGGTCACGCACGTCCCAGACTTGAACGCCGGCACCGCTTCCGCCGACGGTCAGCGTGCGTCCGGACGGACTGAATTCCGCTCGGGTGGCGCTCGGTCCGATCACCCCGGTCGGTCGCGTGTCGGAGACGGTGCGCAGTGCCGTCGGCCGGGTCCGGTCCGCCAGGTCTATCAGGGTTACCGGAGCCCCGCCTCCGGTGAGTGCGACCAGGCGGTTGTCCGCGCTGAACGAGGCGAACTCCCGCGGTCCGCCGGTGATCATGCTGAAGGACGCCGGGTCGGTCTCGATCGGCAAGGCGGTCGAAAACCGCGCCAGTTGCACAGGTGAAGCAAGATCCCGGGTATCCCACAGGGCGTACCCGGTGTCGTCGCCGGTGACGAGCATCGAGTTGTCTCTGCTGAATCCGAGCAGCCTGCCCGGCATGTCCGGTCGCGCGACCTCGGTGACCTGGTCGCCGATGCGGACCAGGGTGGTCACGGAGGCGTTGTCGACGAGCGTTCTCCGGACGCCGACTGTCCCGTCGGCGGAGATCAACGCGACCGTCCCACCGCCGTCGGCGCGGCCGAGGGCGGGTCGCGCCGGATCGCTGATGTCCCACCACTGGACATCGCGCTCACGCTGGTCGACCGGTCGCGTCTTATCGTAGTCATAGCCGAATACCACGAGCGTGCGGCCGGTCGCGTCGAACCGGAGATCGTCCACGTGCCGGACCCGGAATCTGCCGACCGGAGCGCTGGCCAGCTGATGGCCGTCCACCCGCCACAGCGCCACATGGCCGATCTCGTCGGCGGCCGCCAGCAGACCGCCGCCGGGGCTGAGCGCCACCGCTGTGATGGCGTCGTCGGCCTCCTGGAAGTCGGGCATGACGACCGAACCGCCGAACGGGCTAGCCACCAAGGCCCTCGCCAGCTCCGCGCGGTTCCGATCACTCGGCGCGATCCGCGCGGCGGCCAGTTGAAAGCTCAGTGCCGCACGCGGATTTGTCTCCGCATGGATCTGCCCCAGCAACTGCAACTGACGCACGGCCGCCTCGTCAGCGCTCGCCCTGGCCCGGTTGCGCTGATCGATCGCAAGAAACCCGTTCACCACCGAGAACACGGTGAGCAGCACCAGACCCATGGCCACGCCGAATTTCAGGCGTTTGGTGAACGTTTGCCTGCCCTCGCTGGCGCGCAGGTACTCCTCTTCCGGCTTGTTGAACCGAACGCCGCTGTCGCGTAACCGCAACGCCGAATCCAGCGCCGGACCGGACAGCAGCAGGCTTGGGTGTCTGCGGGCCTGCCACTCGGCGGCCCGGCTGCGGACCCGCTGCCACTCCCGCATCCCCGCGCCATACTGGTCGATCCACTCCTGCAACAGCTTCCAGGCGTCCAGCAGGGCGTCATGGATGAGGAATACGGCACCTCGGTCGATGCCGAGAAGCCGGGCTCGGACAAAGACGTCGAGCACCTGCGGGTCAGGCCGGAGATCGTCCAGCGCGACGACCCGGCCGGTGCGCTGCAACTCGCCGTCCAGCGGGACCAACGCCAGAAATAGCTGACGCGCTTCCGCTCTGCCCGCCGCGTCGAGCGCGGCGTATACGGCGTCGGCGCTCTTGGTCACCGCTTTGTCGATGCGGCCTGCCCGGATGTAGTCGGCGGCGGTGAGCACCCGGCCCCGGCGCACCTGCCAGGTCTCCATCAACGCGTGCGACAGTAGTGGCAATACCTCCACCGAGCGGCCCGAGCGCGGCAGCGCGTCGGAAAGGATGATCTCGACGAGATCCTCTCCCGCCACGAAACCGGCCTGCTCGGCCGGCTTTTCGACCACCGCGCGGAGATCGGCGGGCGTCATCGGTGTCACTTCGACGGCCGCTCTGGCCGCCGGGCCGAGCCCCGGGTAGCGCAGGCAGCGCCCGAGGAAGTCGGATCGGAGGCAAACCACCGTCAGCCGGGCGACGCCGGCCAGCGCCGTCAGCTCCTCGATGAAGACATCGGCAACGGCGAGGTGGTGGATGAACACGTCCTCGAACTGGTCGACCACCACGGCAATCGGTGTCGTGGTGCAGGTTTCGCGCAGCCGGGTGGGGTCGGTGAGCAGGTCGTCGACGGCCTCCTGGGAAATTCGAAGCGCCCCGGCCAATTCGGTGCGCAGCGCCGCCAGCGGATCGGGGCCGGGCGCGAACGCTACTTGCCGCCATGTCTCCGAGCCGGAGAACTCCTTACCCTTATCGAGCAGCGGCAGCAGCCCGGCGCCGAGTATCGAGGATTTTCCGACGCCGGACGCGCCGGTGAGCACGATCAGGTCGGTGGCGCGCGCGGCGATGGCCGCGGTCAGCGCGGCGGTCGTCTCAGCACGACCGAAAAACCGTGACGCATCCCTCTTCTCGTACGCGGCCAGCCCGAGATACGGGTTTACGGCGTCGGTGGCACCCGCATCCGGCGGCGGCTCTGGCTTCGGTTGTCGGTGGGCATGGTTGTTCGCGATGACCAGTCGCCCTGCGTTGCCGCGGAATTCGATGCCGATCCGGGGCTGATGGGGATCGAGGTCATGCAGCTTACGATCGAGTAGCTCCGTCAGCCGGGCGAGCGTGGTCAGCGGCGGGCCATTCGGATCGCCTGCCGCGAGTACCTGCAGCAACGCGCCGGTGAACACGGTGTGCTCGGCGCCGTCACGGACCAGCGCGGGCCCCCACGGCGTCGCGGACACCAGCAGCAGGCCGTCGGCGATATCGGAGCCGAGCCTGGCCCGGCCCGAGTAGCAGCAGTCGAGCACCACGAGCACCGTGCTCGCCGTCGACGTGGACAATGCCGCCGGAATGGCGGAGAACTCCAAAGCCTGACTGGCGGGGCGGTTCTTGGTGATGTCAACGGTCGCCACCGTCGAGAGGAACAGCTCGTTGCCCGCCGCGACCAGCCCGTGACCGACGAAGTAGATCAGCAGGACATCGGTCGCCGCGGCGGCAGTCGCCCGGATGACCGCATCCAGCATGACCGGATCGGGCGGATCGAGGACGACTCGGATGTTTGCCGGGGGAATGTCGCACGAATCCACCAGCCGCTGTGCGAGATCCGCCAACGACGTGCGCACGGCCGGGACGTCGGACAGCTTGGGACTATCCGTGTGTTCGGTTCCGATGAGCAGTACGCGCGTGCCTGCGCCGCTCAGTCCGGTCATGGTTCGGTGTTGTCGCTGTGGGGTGAGTCGAGCTGGCCGATCAGCTCGGCGAGCGCGGCAGGGAGCTCGGCATCTTTGAGCCGCTTGATCCGCTTGGCGGACAACGTGACTTCGGTCTTCTTGTCGGTGCGCCGGATGCCGATCTCGATGTCTGAGGTATAGACGCGCAGAAAGGCGAACAACGCGGTGGCCAGTGGCACCAGTGTCTGTGGCTGTAGCGCGATCTGCAGGCCCTCCAGCACCGGTCCCAAAGTGTTTCTGGGGGCGGGCGTTTCGAGAAGGGTGACCCGGCCGCGCCACCGCGCATCGTTCAGTAGCTCGGTGTTCAGGTCGCGGAGTGCGTCCGCGCCTCCCGGCTGGGTTGATTCGACGAGAACGTCCATGTGCCTATCCCTCCACCGTCTCGACAACTAAGGATGTCGCATGTTCGCGTCAGTTGTTACACACTCGCGCAATCTGCTGTCCGCCGGTGGCAGCAGACCTTGCTGGGCCATATCCTCTCGGGCTCTGCTGGATTGGATGAAGAAGATCGACGACAAGATGTTGGTCACGACGCCTCAGGAACTGCCATCCGTGGTCGAGCCGCTGGGTGCTTCGACGGCGGTCGGTGAGGGTGAGCATGGGTGGGAGCAGTGGCCGTCGCGGGTGGGCCGCGAGCCGGAGCTGATCGTAGGGCGCATCCCCGGTGAGACCGTGGTGGTGGTCTGTCACCAAGCCAGCGTCCTCGCGACGACCCAGATTCCTGGAGGTGACCTACTCGCGGGCGCATGTCTCGATGGATGTCGACCACACCGCGATCACCGAATGGCAGCTGCGCCCGCTCGATCCCGAGGCGAGTGGGGGAGTAGGACTGCGGTGGGTGTTGCGGCGTGCGAACGATGCCGAACACCTGAGGCCACCGCTGCGCGGCGTCACGCGGCAGCGACGACACTCATGACCATGAAATCGCCGCAACGTTGGGCGAGTGCACCCGGCCGGAGACGGCGACGGCCCGTTCGATCGGTCCTGCGCGGGTCAGTTCTGCGGGTCAGGCACAATTTTCGTGATGCTGGCGGTCGGGTTTGCCCGGTCGCTCGACAGGATTCGCTTCCGGAGTAGATCCGGTTTTGCTCGGCCGAACATCCGACGTTTGATCATCTTGATCCGTTGACGTGTCCCTCGACCGGTCCGCTGCTCCAGGGCAGCGTCAAACCCGCAGTGACAGCGTCGAAGTCGCGGCGCAGGCCGCGGCCATCAGCCCCTACCGAGACCAACTCCTGCCCACCTCCCGCGCACCCGACGCCGTCTGAGTCCGAATCCCTCCGTGCTCGCTTGCGCGCCGCCGTCCTCAAATCTCGCGACCCGGCCATCCTCGGCCGGTGGATAGCCTCCGTAGACGGCCGCGACGTGGGCGGGCTATCCAGCTTCGCTGGAACGAGGTTCGTCGCTGTACGCACAGGTGCGAGCCCAACTCGCCGTACTGGACCGGGATCTGACCGGTCGATGAGAAAGGGGCCGCGGTCGATGATCGTCGAGTCGCCCCCTGGAATCGCGGGTGTTGCCATGCTGCGTGCGCTGATAGAACGGTGTGAGATCCCGCAACGGAAGGAACCCCATGGGGCGAACAACTCCCGCGAGTGCCGCGCCGGTACGCCGCACCCTGGTTGTAGCGCTGATTGCCGCGGCGATCGGGGCGCCGAGCGCGGTGACGGCGACTGCCGAGGCGCCGCCGACTCGGGATGACGGCTTTTGCATCGATGAGAAGACGCGCGTGCGCAACGGGTTGCGCGTCAGTGACCCCAGTTGCATTCATGACCACGGCCGCTTCCACAATCACGAGCGCTTCCACATTCCGCCGACTCATTCTTGAACCCGGCTATCTCCGCAGCGCATGACACGCATGCACCGATGGCACCCACTCCGATGTCGGGCAGACGGAACAGGTGGCGTCGGCCTGGTGCGACCGGCCAGCCGTGTTGGCTACACAGCAGACTGGTCCGGCCGGCGGTCGAGTCCTTTATGGTCGTAGTAGCGGGTTACTGCGCCGCCGAGCACGAGGCCTACGGACATCGTCATCCACACCGCGTGACTCAAGCCGGCATCGTCGGGGCCCTCGAAGAACAGGATGGCGCGAATTCCGAGGTACACCTGATGCATCGGTTCAAAATTCGCCAGCCATGCCACTGCTTTGGGGGTCGCCTCGATCGGGATCGTCCCGCCCGAGGACGGCAAGCCCAGCACGATGAACAGCACGAGGTTGACCAGCAGGCCCGCCGAACCCAGGGCGGCCAGCACCGAGAGGGCGGTGATCCCGACCGCGACAATCGCGAACACACTGTAGAGAAACAGCGCCGAAGGACGATCGAGTGGCATCCCCAGCCAATGGCCCACAGCCATGTAGATGCCGCTGACCACCGGCGCTACACCTGCCATGATGGCCCACTTCACCAGCAAAGTACGCAGTCGCGAGATTGGCGCTGCCGGGGCGTTGGAGTACTTCGGGCCGAATTCGGTAGGAGTGAATCCCAGCGCCGAGTCGATCAACGAATTGATCACCATCGCACCGGTGAACCCGGCCAGCAACAACATCAGCGTGTAGAAGAATGGCGTGAGCCCGTTGCCGGTCCCCTCGGGCAGCGGGTGAAAGGGCGCGACGGCGACATGGATCGGCTGCGCCAGCATCAGCCGGCTCAAACCGACCATCTCCGCAGGGGTTTGCCCGCCAGCGCCCAGTTGGGCATTGACCATAGCGGCGAGCTATCACGACGCGATCGGCGGGTCCAGATTTCGGCACGACACCTCCATGAAAACCTCGAACAGAGCACAGGTTCCAACTAGGAGGGCAAACCAACTTCGGGCGATGCAGACCTCTCTCGAGCCACTCCCGTCGGCGGCCGCGGCCGGGACGCAAGCCGTTAGAAGGTCAGCCCCAGCAGGCGACAGGTGTTTGCCGAGCGACCCCGACCGCAGCCTCGAAGATCATGGCTGCAGACCACGAACTCCGGCCCCGATTCAACAAGTTGGTGTTTGCGGCCTGACGCACTGAACGAAGTTCAGTCGTGCCCGGCCGAACCGCTACACCTCGAGTCAGCTCCAAGCCGACCTGCGGCGAACCATGCAGCGCCTGCGCGCCGACTCCGAAGAACGCGGCGAATACCTGCGCTACCCCGACGATGACGACCTGGCCGCACTCCACGCGCTGGCCAGAATCGTCGGTGCCGCCGACCACCTGATCGACCAGCACATCACCAGCGCCCGCCGGCGGGAACACCGTCAGCGCGACGGCACCATCGACCCCGGCACACCTGTGTCGTGGGCGAAGATCGGCAATGCGCTGAACATCAGCGGCCAGGCCGCCGGAAAGCGCGGCCGCGCCCACCGGCTCGCAGTAAAGCCGCCACCGCCGATGACCCCCGAGCGGTATGAGGAACTGGTCGCCGAAGGCCTGCGGCTCGTCGCTCAGCGTGACCGCGGCCCGCGCCGGAAAAGATCCTGACCAGCCCTATCCCATATCCGTCGCAATTCGCCGATCCAGTCCAGAGCACACAACGGCCGCTACTCACTGGCCGAAACGCTAAGCGCGACTTTTCTCGTCACTGGACCCCCTATGCCGGTTCGAAGCCTCGATGGACGGCTGCACAACTGGCATACCACCGTCAACTCCTCGGCCGGCCAACCGGAACCGTTCTCTACGGCGGCAGACAGCTACCGTCGAGGCCAGAGCGGGTGCTCATGAGCGTGTGCGGTCCCCGAGGTAGTGCCCGGCGAGGATGTCGCCGAGACGGATGGTTTGATCGATGAGACCGGGAATGTCTATCGCGACGGCGCCCGCGCGCCAAGCGCTGGTCAATTCCACGAACCCGCCGACAGCCATCAGTGCCGTGCGATGGAACTCCTCGCGGTCCACGCCTGCGCGAAGGTAAGGTTCCAGGCCGGTCGCCAGCAAATCGGCGGCGAGTAGCACCAGATCGTGCCGACGGCGTTCGAGGATCTCACTGCCCGCGTGGTCGCCGAAGAGAACCTGGCTGCGACGGGGATCCTCGGCGAAGCCCAGGACCACGGCCTCGACCGCGCTATGCAGGACCTCCAGCGGCGGCGAATCGCGCCGGTCGCCGATCGCGGCGACGAGAGTGGCGGTCGTCTCGTCCCGCACATGGTCCCAGGCGGCGGCGAGCAATTCGTCCCGATCGGTGAAACTCTCGCGAAAGTACCGGTCGTTCAGTCCCGCTCGGGCGCAGACGCTACGCAGACTGACCGCCGCCCAGCCACTGTCGGCCCAGATGTCGATCGCGGCGTCGATCAACCGTTCACGGCGGGCGGCGCGGCGCGCCTCGACGGTCCGGCCGCCCCAGGTCGATGGGCTGGTCATGTCTCCATCTTGACAAGCGCGCACCCGATGCGAGTCAATTGGTGACGGACCGTCACCAAATCGTGGCGAGCCGGATCGCTTCGAACCTTCGCAGCGCCGCGAAAGGACGCCACATGCACGCAGGAATTCGCCGCAAACTCCAGGAGTACGCCGCCGACCTGGCGGATCGCTATCCCGCCCGGACGACCGCGCTGGCCGAACCACCGGCCGGAAGCGACCTGCTGCCGGTGCTGGGAGATTCGGGGCCGCCGTTGATCGGGCACTCGCTGCGCGTCTACACCGACCCGATCGCGTGGGGACGCGACGCCTTCGACAAGTACGGCGAGGTGTCGTGGACGACCATCTTCGGCCGCCGCGCGGTGAATGTGCTGGGCCCGGCCGCGCTGGAGGTCGTCTGGAGCAACAAGGACAAGGTCTTCTCCAGCGAGAAAGGCTGGGAGTACTGGATCGGCCCCTTCTTCCGGCGCGGCATCATGCTGCTGGACTTCGACGAGCACCTGCACCACAGGCGCATCATGCAGCAGGCGTTCACGCGGCCGCGGCTCATCAGCTACCTCGACATGATGCGGCCGGGCATCGAGCGGGAACTCGAATCCTGGCGCCCCGCGCCAGGATTCCTGCTGTACAGAAATGTGAAGCAGATGCTGCTCAACCTGGCGACCGAGGTCTTCGTCGGCACAGAACCGGGGCCGGAGGCGAAGCGGCTCGAGCACGCCTTCGAGCACACCGTGGTCGGCGGGCAGGCGTTGATCCGGGCTGCGGTGCCGGGCGGCACCTGGTCGCGCGGGCTGCACGGCCGAAAGCTTCTGGAGCAGTACTTCCGCGCCCAACTACCCGCCAAACGCGTCGGCGACGGCTCAGATCTGTTCAGCGTGCTGTGCCACGCCACCAGTGACACCGGGGAAACGTTCGACGACGACGATGTCGTCAACCACATGACCTTCGTTCTGATGGCGGCCCACGACACCAGCGCCGTCACGTTGTCCATGCTCACCTACCTGCTCGGCAAGAATCCACACTGGCAGGAGCGGCTGCGCACGGAGGCGATCGCGTTGGGCAAGGAGCATCTCGACTACGACGACTTGGAGCGGCTGCCGTCGCTGGACCTGGCATTCAAGGAAACCTTGCGGATGTACGCGCCCGCGGGCGTGTTGATGCGTCAGGCGATCGCCGACACCGACATCCTGGGTCACTATGTGCCAGCCGGCACCGACATCATCCTCGGCGCGTACCCGTCCATGCGGCTGGCCCGGTGGTGGCCCCGCCCGGACGAGTTCGATCCGGAACGTTTCGCCGAGCATCGGCGCGAGGACCGGATCCATCGGTATGCCTGGTCGCCGTTCGGCGGCGGCGCGCACAAATGCATCGGTCTGCATTTCGGTGGGATGACCGTGAAGTCGATCATGCACCGGATGCTGCTGCGCTACGAGTGGAGCGTTCCCGCCGGCTACCAGGTACCGCTCACCTGGGGCACCGGCCCTACGCCCGACGACGGCCTCCCGATCAATCTGCGCCCTCGCCACGCACACGTCTCGACCTTCTCGGCGGCGTGATGACCCGGATCAGCATCGACCGGAACCGCTGCGCGGGTCACGCGATGTGTGTCGCGTTGCTGCCCATGGTCATAGCCGTGGACGACACCGGAAAGGCAAACGCGGTCGCCGTGGCGCCCGCCGAGGAGATCGACAACGCGATGCTCGCGGCCGACAGCTGCCCCACCGAGGCGATACTCGTGGAACAGGCAGTCGACACCTGATCGATCGGCCTGACGATGACAGTGGCCGGTCTGCCGCTCGATACTGCACCGGCACTGCGGGCCCCTTGCCGGTGGTTGAGGTTCGCGATGGTCAATCGCTCTGTAGTGCAGGGGGATTCGTCGAACTCTCGGATCGGAGGCGGTTCGCCCGCTTCGAGCCGCGAGACCGGGGGAGTAGGTGTCGGGACTGCTCCCGTCAGGCTGAAC
>NZ_BAFS01000401.1 GCF_000308415.1 Nocardia asiatica NBRC 100129
GCCGGTGCCGTGCGCCTCCAGGTAGCTCACCTCGTGCGCGGCGACGCCCGCGTCGGCCCGCACCTGACGCGCGAGCTGTTCCTGCGCCACCGGATTCGGCACCGGAACGGCGATCGTGCGGCCGTCCTGGTTCACGCCGGTCGCGCGGATGACGGCGTAGACGCGGTCGTTGGCGCGCTGTGCCACCTCCAGCGGCTTGAGCAGCACCGCGCCCGCGCCCTCGGCGCGGCCGTATCCGTCGGCGGCGGCGTCGAAGGTCTTGCAGCGCCCGTCGAAGGACAGGAACCGGCCCTTGCACATGGAGATGAACGTCTCCGGCTGCAGCATCGCGTTCGCCCCGCCGGCCAGCGCGATCTCGCACTCGCCGTTGGCGATGGCCCGCACCGCGAGATGGGTGGCCACGAGCGAGGACGAGCAAGCCGTGTCCACGGTGAGGCTGGGGCCGTGCAGGTCGAGCAGGTAGGAGATGCGGTTGGACAGCAACGTGTGGGAGGCGCTCATCGCGGTGTGGTTGGTGATCGCGGGCCGAACCAGCGGACCGCTGCGTCCGAGCACGTTGTCCAGGATGAACCCGCCGACGTAGACGCCGACGCGGCGGCCGGAGACCCGGCCCGCCATGCCCGCGTCGTCGAGCGCCTCCCACGTCACCTCCAGCAGCAGCCGCTGCTGGGGGTCGAGGACGGCGGCCTCCTTCTGGGCGATGCCGAAAAAGTCGGCGTCGAAGTCCCACAGCGGCTGGGTGAGGAAACCGCCCCGCCGGGTGTACATACGCCCCGGCGCGTCCGGATCCGGGTCGTAGTACTTCTCGATGCTCCAGCGGTCCGGCGGGATATCGACGATCCCGTCGCCTTTGCCGAGCAGGAAATTCCAGTAACTCTCCGGGTCGAATACGCCGCCTGGAAAACGGCAGCCGATGCCCACTATTGCAATGTCGACCATTGTTTCTCCTGGCCTGAAAGCGGGATTGCTGAAGCCCCCCGACCGCAGCAGCACAATATCTGACGAGCTTCTTCGCTCGAATGATCATGCTATTGCGCATCGCGCCGAGCCGTCAATTGCCTTGCGTCAAAGTCGTTTTAATTTCCGTAAAGTCGCTGTCAACGGCACGTTCGAGAACATCCCGCTTCCGATGCGCGGATGAATCGCGCTGAGATTCATGAGCACGGCATAGCGCAAACCGTGGTCGCGCCATTGCGCGACCTGCTCGACGATTTCGTCCGGTGTGCCGGCCAAACAGAATTCCCGGACCAGCGAGGCCGGGACCTTCTCGATGTGGTCCAGGACGGTGCGCTCGTCGAGCGTCTGCGGCAGGTAGTCCTGCAGCCCGGTGAAGTCCACGCCCAGCGGGTGGGTCGCGCCGTGCCTGGCCCACATCTCTCCGGGTGCGCACAGGGTCAGCGCCCGGGCGCCCACACTCTCCACGAGAGCGTCCACCTGCGCGGGCCGCGCGGCGGTGAGCACGCTGAACACGGCCGCGGGCGCGACTGCCAAGGGGTCGCGGCCCGTGTCCGAGGCCGCGGCGCGCACCTGCTCGAGCCGGTGGCGGTACTCCTGTGGGCGCTGCGCGAAGCCCGGGAACCACACGTCGGCGTACCGCCCGGCGGCGCGCAGCATGCGCGGCCCGCCCGCGGCCACCCAGATCTCCGGGCGGGAGCCCCGATAGGGCGGTACGTCGAAGACCGCGTTCCGCAGCGGAAAGTGCGGCGAGTCCCTGGTCACGAGACTGCCACGGGAATCCCACAGTGCCCTGATGGTCGCCAGCGCCTCCTCGAACCGGCCGACCGGTGCGGTCCAGTCCACACCGTAGGGCTCGTTGTTGTCCCGGATGCCGGTGCCGATGCCGAGGATGGCCCGGCCCCGGCTCAGCTGGTGCAGGGTGGCCGCGGCCTGAGCGGTCACCGCTGGATTGCGGCGGCCTGCGTCGGTGACCCCGACGCCGAGCCGCAGCCGGGCCAAGCGGTTCTGCGCGGCCAGATAGCCCAGCGCGGTCCACGGTTCGTAGATGCCGTCGGCGTGCGGTGCGAGCCGGGTGATGCCGATGTGGCGGGGCGTCCAGATCGAGGACGGCAGGATCGAGGGCAGATGATCGGTCACCCAGAGCGAGTCCGCTCCGCCCGCCATCGCCACCGAGCGGCTGCCGCGAAATTGCAGATCCGGTGCGAACCGGGTGTAGACACCGGAATCCATCACTCCGGTGCGGAATCTCGCCATGTCGTTCCTCTCGCGCTACTTGGGTACGGGTTCGCCAGGGGCGCTGGTCTCCGGGATTTCGATACGTCGGTGCAGGTGGGCGAGGCGGCGCGGGGCCCACCAGTTGGCCGAGCCGAGCAGGCGCATCAACGCGGGCGCGAGCACGCCGCGGATCAACGTCGCGTCGGTGAGCACGGCCAAAGTCAGGCCGAGACCGAACAGCTGGATGAACGACACGTGCGAGGTCACCATGCCCGCGAAAGCGATCGCCATCAGACCGGCGGCCGCGGTGAAGATGCGCGCCGTGCGGGCGACGCCCGCGGCCACGGCCCGGGTGTTGTCGCCGGTGGCGAGCCATTCCTCGCGAATGCGGGACAACAGGAACACTTCGTAGTCCATCGACACGCCGAAGGCGATGCAGAACATCAGGATCGGCATGGTGGGCACGAGATAGCCGGTGGGAGTGAAACCGAACAGGCCCGCCAAGTGCCCTTCCTGGAATACCCAGACCATCGCGCCGAATGTCGCCGCCAGCGAAAGCGTGTTGAGCAGTAACGCTTTGACCGGAAGCAGCACGCTACCGGTGAAGAAGAACAGCACAACCAGGGTCGACACCACGATCACGACAACGGCCCAGGGGACTTTCGCGGCGAGCGCGTCCAGCGCGTCCACGCTCTCCGCCGCCGCGCCCCCGAGTAGCGCCCGGCCGGGCGCCTGGACCTCGCGCACCGCGTCGAGTTGCTCGATCGCGGCAGCGGAGTACGGATCCAGGCGGGTGCCGAGGCGCAGGTACGTGCCCGCGTCCTCGCGCATGCCGGGTGGCGCGGCGGCGACCTTCAACCCTCCGATGTGGACGCCCGCCGCCGACAGCACCGAGGTCACCCCCTCGACGCGCGACAATCGCTCGGCGTAGGCGGCGATCTCGGCGTCGCCGCCGCGGTATCCGGGCATGGCGACGAGCACCCCGGCCATGGCGTTCTCCCGGAACCCGGTGCGCAACGCGTCGCCCACCTCATGGCTGGACCCGCCGCTGATGACCCGGTCGTCGGGGGCTCCGAAGCGGATGGACAGGAACGGCGAGCCCAGCACCAGCAGTAGCGCTGTCACGGCCAGCGCGGCCGCCACCGGCTTGCGCATGACCAGCAGCACCGTGCGGTACCACCGTGTCTCGGTGACCTCGACCGGCCGCGGTGGCGGTCGGCGCAACCAGCGGCGCAGTGGAACCCGTACGTCGAGCGCGTCTACCTTAGGGCCGAGCAGGGCGAGCGCCGCGGGCACCAGCAGCAGGGTGGTGAACACCGCCGCCCCGAGCACGGCCAGTCCGGCGTAGGCCAGCGAGCGCAGGAAATACAGCGGGAAGACCAGCAGCGTCGACAGCGACAGCGCGATCACCACACCGGAGAACAGGACGGTGCGGCCCGCGGTCCGCGCCATGCGGGATACCGCTGCGGCGGTGCCGCTGCCTCCCGCGAGTTCTTCGCGAAACCTGCTGACCATGAACAGGCTGGAATCGATCGCGACCGCGAAGCCCAGCGCGCTCATCATGTTCAGGGCGAAGATCGACACGTCACCGACCTCGGCGAGCAACCGCAGGATCGGCAGCGTCGCGAAGATGTTGAACACGCCGACGGCCAACGGGATCAGCGCGGCCGTCACGCTGCCGAAGACCAGGAGCAGAGCCAGCCCGGTCAGCGGCACCGCGATCGCCTCGGTGACCAGCAGGTCGATGACGATCCGACGGCTCATCTCGTCGACGGCCGCCGCTTGGCCGCCCGCACGCACGGTGACGCCGTCGAAGTCGCCACCGAGCTGTCCGGCGATCGCGCCCGCCCGCTTCGGCGCGTCGGTGTCGTCACCGGTGACGTGCGCCAGGACCAGGCCGCTGCGGCCGTCGTTCCCGCGCAGGGCCTGCCGCAGATCCGGCGCGAGTTCCCAGTAGGACTGGACCGCGTCGATCTCCTCGCGCCCCCGCAGATCCGCGGTCAGGCGCTCACCCGCGGTGCGCGCCGCGGGACTGTCGAGGCCGTCGGGCGCGGTGACCAGCAGCACGAGATTCGGCGCCGCTGCGGGGAATTCCCGGTTGAGGAACGCGGCGACTTCGGCGGATTCGGTGTCGGACGGGAAATAGCCGCCGGACTTCAGGTGGGCGGGCGCCGACCAGCCCAGCGCGACGCAGACGATCCCGATCAGCAGCGCACCGTAGAGGATGGTTCGTGGACGCCGGGTGGCCAGGCGTGCGAGACCGACGAGCATGATGAGTGACCTTTTCTCGAACCCGGGCCGTGCGAAGGCGACGGTGGCTCGGTGCTATTCGGCGGCGCCGGAATCGATGTAGCCGGCCAGTGCGCGCCACTCCTTGGCGTTGCGGCTGGCGAGTTCGGCGACGGCTGGAATGCAATGCGGCGGAACCGTGGCGACCAGCGCGGTCCACACCTCCCGCTGCATCGAGTGCGTGTGCAGCCATCGCAGCAGGTCACGACCCTGCTGGCTGTGCCGCATGGCGGGATCGCGGGTGAGCTGCTGCAGGAGCAGCGCACTGCCCTCGGGCTGGTCGGTGGCGCCGCCGCATTCGGCCGATCCCGTCTCGCGCAGACGCTTGCGGATCGCGTGCGCCGTACTGATGGACACCTCCGCGGCTGCGGCCAGCGCGCGCAGCGGCATATCCGGCGAGGCCGCCAGCAGTTCGGCGACGCGGCGCCGGCGCTGCGCGCGGTCCACCGGCCTGCGCCTGCCGTCGGCGCCGATGCGGACGTTCGACTGCGGAACTTCCGCACTCGAACGTTTACGAAGTGTGGCCACCGTGCGCGCGGACAGGCCCGTGGTGGTCGCGATGGCGCGGTCGGACAATTGCGGCAGGGTCTCGATGATCCGCTCGGCCGCCGCTTTGCGGTCCGAGAGCGTCAACGGCAGTCCGTGCGTCGTATTCAGTTCGACTCCGCGCAGGAAAGCCTCCGCCTGCGTTCCGTCGAAGAACACGACCGCGATCCGCTCGTGCCCGAGCCATTGCGCGGCGCGCAATCGGTGCATTCCGTCGATGACCCGCATCGTGCCGCGGTGCACCACAATCGGCGGCAATTCGGTATCGCTCTCGGCCAGCCGCGCGATATGCCTGCGATCCTCGCCGTCGGACCGCGGCGAATCCGCGGGCAACAGTTCGTCGATCGATACGAAATAGCGCGCGTTCGATGCCAGCGGCACCACTTCACCGCTCACCGATTTACACTCAGCGGACATTTCGAACCCCCAAAGACGCCCGGAATCAGATCGGTCCTCGATGACCCGATGGTCCATGCGGAACCCGGCTAGGCTTCGACCGACCGATCGGTCACAGCGTAGGTGCGGCCGGTGCCCGGCACTAGGCTTTTCAGGAAGAGTGGGGAGAATTCGAAAACATGACAGTCATTGCCGACCCCGGTCGCACGGCACTGCTGGTCGCGGGCACCGTGGTGGCGGAACGCGAGGGGCTGCACCGGCTTTCGATCAACGCGGTGGTCGAGGAAGCCGGGATGGCCAAGGGCACCTTCTACCACCACTTCGTCAACCGCCGCAGCTACGTCGTCGCGCTGCACCGCCGCTTCTTCGACGCGCTGTCGCAGTCGGTGGCCGCGGCGCTGACCGGAATCCCCCCTGGCGTCGAACGGATCGCCCCCAGCCTCGACGCGTTCCTCGACGCCTGTCTCGACGCCCGCGGCACGGAGGCGTTCATGGTCCAGGCGCGCACCGATCCGGACCTGCGCGAGGAGATCCGCCGCCGCCACGAGATCTTCATCGCGGTGGGACGGCCGGACATGGTCGCGGCCGGGTGGCCCGATCCCGACGCCGCCTCGCGGATGAAGGTCGCCATGGTCGGCGAGATCTGCCTGGCGGAGCTGGCTTCCCGCCGTCCTCGCCGGGATCTGCGGCTGACCGCCGTGCGGATGCTGACCGCCAATCTCGCCGGTCCGGTTGCCGAAGAGTCGCCTGAGAGTACGGACGAGCAGAGCTAGACGTACTTTTCTTGTCGAAAGTTGTTCTACTGGAGACTAATTCACGTGTGTCCGCGTGGTGACCCGGCATCGCTGACCTGACGCTGATTCGTCGCGATAGCGCAGGGCCTGCCCGCGTCCGGCGTGCGTTGCCGCGAAGTGAACAGAGGACACGTCGGACTGCGGTGGACCTTTCCAGCCGTTCTCGCTGCGGCAGAATGGTTCTCGACCTGTAGTCGACGCCGAGGGGGTAGGGCGCTGAGTATCGCGGATGCGGAAGTTGTCGACGTTGTGGCGGTGTCGCGGTCGGTCGTCGCCGCGCACGCGCCGGAGGAATTACCGTTGTTCGACGCCACCGCCGCGGCCTACGCCGCGCGCAGACGCGGTCGGAGTCCGGACGAACTGCTCGGGTTCGGGGTCGGCGCGGTGGAGGCGGTGGTGACGGTCGCGGTGCTGGCCGGCACCAAAGGCGCGGTGGACGCGCTGCTCGAGTACTCCGGTAAACGCACCGCGCGCGGCCTGCGCGGTCGCCTGAGCCGGCTGCCATGGCGGCGTCGTCCCACGGCGGCGACGCCGCCCGAACCCCTCAGCCCCGAGCAGCTGAACGCCACCCGGGAGGCCGCCCGGCGTGCGATCCTCGCGTACGGGCTGACCGATCGGCAGGCGAACCTGCTGGCGGGCGCGATCGTCGGAGAGCTGGCCGCGCCGGACGACCCGACGCTCTGATGGGGCCGGACCCGCGGGCATTCGGTTCCGGAACGACTCCGCGCTTCGCGGTGCTCGTGCTCGCGGCCGCCGCGACCATGTGGAACTGCTGGCAAGTGCTCGCGGGTGCGGTGCTCGGCACGCCGTACCGGCTCGCGACCGAGCGGTGCGTCGGAGCGCTCGTCTCGGCGCTGGGTGTGGACGGCCAGGACATCGACCGGGCCGCGGCGGCCGCGCCTGCCGAGGGCGCGGCTGTCGCGGCGACGGTCGACGCCTGCTCGACCCGGGTCGGCGCGACAGCGGCGGCGATCGCGGTGGCCGCCGTCGTCGTCTTGGTGGCCGGTGCGGCGCTGGCCTACTGGCTGTGGCCGTCATGGCACATCCGGCGACGCCGACTGATCGCCTTCCCGGCCGCCGCGTTTCCCGTGCCGGCAGCGAAATTGGCGAAGCTGGCGGGGAACACCGAGGTGCGGTTCCTGCTCGATCCGGCCGACAACCGGGTCGACGGGCGGGCGTTCGGGCGATACGGGCGCCGCTACGTGATCCTGACCCGGGGACTGCTCGAGCGCTGGCGGAAGAACGACGGTGACGGTTCGGTGGACGCCGTGGTGTCGCATGAACTGGCCCATATCCGCAATCGCGACATCGATCCGGCCTACGCCGCCGTGTGGACGTGGCGGCTGCTGGTCCTGCTCGGCGGCGTCCCGTTCGGATGCTGGGTACTGGTCGAACTCGCGATGGGCGATCGGCGGACCGCCCTCGGTTACGGCTGGCGAATAGTCGCCCTGCTCGGGCTGACTTTCCTGATCCGCAACGGGCTGTTACGGGCGCGAGAGTACTACGCCGATCTGCGTGCCGGGCGCAGCTGCCCCGACCAACTCAGGAGACTGCTGCGCACCGCACCCGACCCCACCCGGCGAGCACGCCTGCGCGCGCGGTTCGGATTGCACCCGTCGGTCGCGAAACGGCGGCGGATGCTCGACGAACCCGGCGAATTGCTCGCTCCGCGAGCGCTTTCCCTGGTCACCATCGGTCTCAGTGCCATGCTCGCCTACGATCTGGTCGATGCCGTGACGGCCGTGGCCGGACTACGCACACCGATCGCGCCGCTGGCCGGGATGACACTGACCACGCTGGTCGCGACCGCGGGTATCGCGCAGGCGGCGCTGCGCAGCGCGTTGTGGGTGCGCGTCGCAGGGGACGACCACCCCTGGCGCGGGAGTGCGTTCCATATTCCGCTGGTCGCGCTCGCCCATGGCCTGGCCCTGGCGGCGGGCTTGGGGCTCGGGCGGCTGCTCTCGCTCGATCCGGTGGCGCACGGTTCCATTCGGCACACCTGGGCCGCGACAAGGGAGTTCGTGTCCGGTTGGGCATTCGTGCTTGGCATGAGCTGCGTCGCGGTCACCGCCTGCGTCCACGTGGCGGCACACACCTGGTTGCCGGTGGTCGCGACGGTGACTCGTCCACGGGTTGCCCTGGCCACTGTGGCGATCGGCGCGGCGGTGCTGATGCTTCCGTGGCTGCCGTCGTTGCTGTGGGCCTACTTCCTCTATGCGCGCCTGCCCTGGGAAGAGTCCGGCGCGCCGAGTTGGGTGACGGGGGAACTGATGCAGCGGCAGCGGCTTCCCGCGGGGTTGCTCGGCGGGTGGGGCCTGCTTGCCGCCGTCGTCGCGCTCACTCTGTTGCTCGCGGCGCCACGGCTGCGGCGGGCGCATCCGCCGACGCAGTCCTGGACGGGGACGTCGGAAGCGACTCGGCTACAGCCGCCATTGGGCATCCGCGCCACGGTGGGCACCGCCGCCGCGGCGAGCTTCCTCACCCTGACCATCGTGAGCGAGTACGGGTTCCACACTGCCACCTGGCCCGGTGCCGACGTCACTTCGATGGCCCTGATGGCGTCCTCCCCGGCCAGCCGTGCGATCGTGGCGAGTACCGCGGGCAGCAAATGGATGCTGTGTCATCAATCTGGCACGCTGGCCTCCGGCTTACGTTCGGAGTGCTTGCGATACGGGCCCGACCCGAGGCGGCAAGAGTGCTCGGCGCATCCGTTCTCGTGTCGTCCTTCCGTGCACGTCGCCCCCGGCAAGGGACTGGTGACTCGGGTAGCGCCCCCGGAGGGCTACCGACCCGCGATCGGCGAGACGGTTGTGTTCGACGGCGCCCGAGCGGGCTGGGTCACAACGGATATGGCCTATCGAACGGCCTTGGTGATCGCGGCGGGAGGCGACCGGGTCACGTGCGCGGGCGCCGGGGCGCCGATTCTGGTCAACGGGCAGCCGCCTGTCGACGGCGGAATCCTGTTCCCCGCCGGGCGGATCGGAGCGGAAGCATTCGACCAGACCGTTCCCGAGGGCGGCATGTGGGTGCTCGGCACCGCGGCGCGTCCGCAGGACGGCAGCGACCGGCATCTCGGTGAGGGCGGGGGCGTGGTTGCGGCATCGTCGGTTCTGCTCTACTTCGCCGAGAAATAGCTCGCGCTGCGCCGCGTCGGCCGGTATGCCCAGTGCGCCAACGCCTTCGCGGCCTGTGGTGGGTGACGGCAGGGGCGGAAGCGGACACGGGCGGGCGGTGGAGTGGGCCGGTACTCTGGATGGAGAGTCACTGCGCGGGGCTTTAAGTTACTGCGAATTTCCACGATCCCACCCGCGATGTACTCGGTGTTGTGTACTGTTTGTTATTGATGGTTCGCACCGCTGTGCGGAGTGGGCCTGGGTCGTGGACGCGGCCCGGCAAGAAGGACTCCGTTGTCCCGTACGGTTCATCCGTGCCGAGACGCGGACGACGTCGAGGATTGGGTGTGGCCGAATGCGTGTATCTGCTCCGATAACGGTCTCGGCTCTGGTTGTTGCTGGTGTGGTGGTGAGCGGTTCGGGGGTGCAGGCGCCGGTGGGGGCGGGGGCGCCGCAGGCCCCGGAAGTGTTGGCGGCGTCCTCGAATGGGGCTGCCGATGGCGCGGGCACCGAGAACGCGACCACCGCTGCCGGACAGTCGCGGGTGGTGGGGTTGTTGCCGGTGT
>NZ_BAFS01000400.1 GCF_000308415.1 Nocardia asiatica NBRC 100129
GAAGACGCTGACCCAGGCATAGCTGTTGACGAACGCGGGTACCGCGAGCGGCGCCGCGAAAACCGGGCCCCACCAGACCTTCCCCGGAACGTCCGTGCGTTCGACAACCCAGGCCAGCCCCACGCCTAGCGCCACGCAGATCGGCACTGTGCACACCACCAGTGCGGCCGTATTGCCCAGCAGCTCACCCACTCTGGGCCGGAACACCAACTCGGCCGCCTGATCGAGGCCGGTGGAGAAGACCGTCGACACGATGTATCCGAGCGGCACGAATGTCGCCGCCACCAGCAGCAGCGCGATGATCGTCACGACCGGTCCCGGCCTGCCGACCCGGGCTGCCGCGCCAACGGTCCGCGGCGCCACGACTACAGCAGACCCGCTTCGGTCATCAGCTGGGTGACCTTCTTCGAATCCAGCTTCGACGGGTCGACGGCCGGGGCCTGCAGGTCGGCCAGCGGCGGCAGCGCCGGGTTCGCGGCCACACCGGCGGCGACCGGGTATTCCAGCGACGTGCCGTCGCGCAGCACCTCTTGCCCGGCCTTGCCGACGATGAAGGCCAGGAACCGCTGCGCCGATTCCTGCTTCTTGCTCGACTTCAGCACGCCGCCGCCGGAGATGCTGACGAATGCCCCTGGATCCTGGTTCTTGAAGTAGTGCAGGCCGGTGTCGGCGCTGCTCTCCTTCGTCTTCGCCTGGTCGCGATACCAGTAGTAGTGGTAGATGACGCCGCCGTCCGGGCTGCCGGAATCGACTGCCTTCATGGTCGCGACGTTGTTCGGGAAGGGCGTCGCGTTGTCCTTCATGCCCTTCAACCAGGCGCGGGTGACGTCCTCACCCTTCAGCGCGAGCAGCGCCGCCACGATGGCCTGGAAGTCGGCGCCGGACACACCAGCGCCCCAGCGGCCCTTCCATTGCGGCTGCGCCAGATCGAGCAGCGAGGCGGGCAGCTGTCCCGGCTGGAATTTGCCCTTGTTGTAGACGAAAACCGTTGCGCGCGCGGCGACGCCGGTCCACTTGCCGGTGGACGGCCGGAACTGCGCGGGCACCTGCTCGAGGGTCGCGGCGTCCACGTCGGCGAACAGGCCCGCGTTCTCCACCAGCGCCATGGCGGGTGAGTTCTCGGTGAGGAACACGTCGGCGGGCGAGGCCGCGCCCTCGGCGACCAGCTGGTTGCCCAGCGCCGTGTCGCCGCCCTGGCGCAACGTCACCTTGATGCCGGTTTCCTTGGTGAACGCGCTGGCCCACTCTTTGGTGAGCGATTCGTGCTGCGCGTTGTAGACGGTGATCTCGTCGGCGTCGTCGGAAGAATTGGAGCAAGCCGTGCTGCCGAGCGCCGTCATCGCGACGGCCAATCCGGCGGCGATCGTCTTCCATCTGACCGGCTTCATCCTCGTCCTTCCGACCGCGTCCCTCGTATGTGTGTTGAGGCTTGCCTAACAAGATACCGCGTTCGACGTGCGTAAACGTTCCCGGATGTGGCGAACGCGCGGGCTCGCTAGCGCAGCCCCGAGAAGTCGCGCAGCACAACGTGATTGCGGTCGGCGCAGGTGCCGAGCGCGTAATCGGGGAGCAGCCCGAAATACTCGCCGCGGGTCAGCGCGCTCCAGCGCCGCGCTTGCTCGGTGCGGGTCTTGTAGAAATTGACCATGTAGCCGCCTTCGTAGACGCGCAGCAGGCTGTAGCCGCCCGGATACTCCTTGACCGCGGCCACTTCCAGGAACTCCACCGCGCACGACGCGTCCGGCCTGGTACGGCGGTTGCGATGAGTGTGGCCGCTGTGCTGCAGGAAGACGCCCGGGCAGCGGGTGTAGAGGGCCTGCAGTTCGCCGCTGTCGCGTCCGTCGAGGACGAATCCCGGTCCGGCGAGGTTGGTCAGCCCGGCCTCGGCTGTGACGGGGTGGTGGCCGAACAGCAGCGTCGGCCGGTCGGGATCGGCGCGCAGGCGTTCGGCGAGATGATCGAACTGCGGCCGTTCGATGGACCCACCCGCGCCGTCGAGCCTGCTGGTGTCCAAGCCCAGTAGCCGCAGGCTACCGATCTCGTGTTCGACCAGCTGCTGCCGCGCGGAGAAGACCTCGGCCCAGCAGTCGCGGTGATCGGCGGAGGCGGGAGCGCAAGCGGCGTATTCGGCGCCGACGTGCGGCCGGTCGTGATTGCCCCGCACGGCCAGGTAGTCCTGGCCGAGCGTTCCCCACGCGTCGAGGCGGGCACGCACCGTGCGGGTGTCGTGCTCGGAGGCTTCGGCGGTGAGGTCACCGGCGAGCAGCAGGGGTTCGGCCCCGCGGTCGGGGCGGCGCAAGTCCTCCAGCACCGCGTCCAGCATCACCTCGGGGTAGGGCGCGAGGCCCGGGGCCTGCCGGAAGCCGGGTGGCAGGTCGCCTGCGATCAGGCCGCTGATCTGCTCGCCGTAGTGCACGTCGTTGGCCAGCGCCAGCGTGCGCAGCCTGCGGCCGGGCGGCGGGACCAGCGTGGTGAACTCGCCGCGGGCTTCCGGTGCGGCGGGGTCGGAGGTGGTGAGCGACAGCGCGGGCGTGGCGCGCAGGCCCCCCGACCAGGCTTCGAAACGGTAGGCCCGGCCCGGTTCGAGCCCATCGATCTCGGCGTAGTGGAACGGGGTGCGGCGGTCGTCGGCGAACGCCGGTACCGGTCCGCGCGTGGAGTCGGCGGGACCGATCCGCACCTGGGTGTCCGCCTCGACGGGGATCAGCCGACCGGCCGGGCCGGGCGCGAGCGTGGTCCAGGTGAGGATCACCGAGGTGTCGGTGACCGTCACGACTTCCAGATCGGTGGCGACCGCGGAATTCGGCTGGGCCCGAGCGTTCGTTCGCCCGGGAAGGGTCAGCAGTGCGGCGAGTCCGAGGGCTCCGAGAACGGTTCTGCGGTTCGGACCGCAGCAATTCATGCCTGCGTGCATGCGATCAGCGCGTGCCCTCCGCAGAGCAGACCTTCCACTTGCCGTCTTCCTTCTTCAGATGCTCGGTCGTGCTGGTTTCGGTATCGGGCTGCTCGCCGGGTACCGCGACGGTGAGTGTTCCGGTGACCTTCGCGGTCGCGGTGTCCCCGGCGACCAGGATGTCCTCGATCCTATCGATCGTGACCGAAACGGAGGTGGTGTCGAATTCGTTCTTCTCGCTCTCGGTCATCGCCTCGAACGCGGCGCGCTCGCTCGCGCACGCCTGTTCGGCCGCCGCGCGGAAGCCACGCGTGTCGAGGGTCTCGTAGAAGTCGCGGATCGCCAGCTCGATCCGCTTCTCGTCCGAGGCGAGCGGACCTCGGCCCTGCGAGGTCAAGAACACGCCCGCGATCACCGCGCCCGCGATCACCAAGGCGACGATCACCACCAAGCCGACGATCAAGCCGGTGTGGCTCTGCTTCGGCGGCTGCGGGGGGTGATTGGTCGGTGGGTAGCCGGGTGGCGGGTAGCCGGGTGGCGGATTACCCGGCCCCGGCGGTGGCGGGCCTTGTCCGGGCGGCACAGAGCCGGGGGACGGCTGTTGTGGGTAGTGCGGTCGCTCGTCCGGCGGTTGCCCGCCCGGCGGGTAAGCCATGTCGTCCTCCGGTGTCTACCCCCGGTGCCTGCATCGCTACGGCAAGGGCGTGCCCGGGCAACCGGAAACCAAACCGGACGGAACCGTTCGCGAGTCAGCCGTGACCTATGGCGAACGGTCCGCGCGTCCGCCTGTCGGCGCGATGACCGCGTACGGCGAAGGGCGTGTGTGGCGTGTTCGCGCGATGGACGTGCTGCGGGCCGTGCCTGGTCAGGCGGTCAACGCGGCGTGCCAGCGTGCGGTGTCGGTGTACTGGTGCAGCCGCGTGATCCGGCCCTCCTCGTCCACCTCCCACAGATGCACGAATTCGGCCTCGTACTCGCGGCCGGTGCCGCGCGCCGCGCCCCGGTAGCGACCTGTCACCACGACGGTGCCGTCGGTGGTCTCCTGCCAGGTCTCGTCGTACGGGGCGGTATCGAAATCGCGGGCTACCGCGCCCCAGATGCGCGACATCGCCGCGAGCGGGCCGTGGAAGGCGCCTCCGGCCCCGCAGGGCATCCCCGGAGCGGTTCGAGCCTCGAACTCCGGGTGCAGCAGCGCCAGGATCGCCGGGCCGTCTCCCGTCTGCGTCGCCGCGTAGAAACCCTTGACGACCTCGTATTTCGCCGACATGACTGGCTCCTTATAGTATGACCGTTCTAGAATGACCATATTAGAACGCCACGCACTGCGGTGACCAGAGCTTTGTGGTCGTCGTCATGCCGCCCGATTCGCGGCGGGGTTGCCTGGTGCTTGCCGCATATGTCCGGCTAACATTCGAACATGGGTTCGACTAGCGATGAAACGCCGCGAACCGAGGGCACGGAACCAGAGCTGGTCTATCCGAGCAGGACCGGCCACTACTACCGGACGCTCACCTACCCGCCGCGGCCGGTCTGGGTACGGCTGGACGCGGTCCTGGTCCGTGACCCGGGGCTGCCGCGGCATGTGAACGGCGCGGGCGTCATCATGCGCGGCGAGCGTCCCGGAACCCTGACGCACTGGTTGCCCACGGTCGACGGGGACTGGATGGGGCGGGTGACCTACAGCATCCAGTTCGCCGACGGCCGCCCGGACCTGCACGTGCGCGACCAGTTGGTCCCCGCTTATGCGCTGCGTCCGCGGCAGTCCGCCGCGCCGGAACCATAGGCCGCACCGGTCGGGTTACGCGGCGGTTGCCTTCAGGCGGTGCGTCGTGCGCCCGGCATTTCCGACGAGTTGCCCGTGTTCTTGTGAAGTCGTGTGCGAGCGGAGGGCGAAATGCCTCATATGTCGCGATCGAGTATGTAGCCTCGAGTTTGCCTTTCTTGTCCGGATTTCGGAGATCCCTGTGAGCGCCCATAGCGAGCCGATAGCCGCCGCGTGCGGCGCCGAGCGAGCGGGTTGTCCGGCCGATTGCTGCCCGGTTGTCGCGGTAGGGGGCCGGTGATACCTTGCCCGGCATGGGATTTCAGTTGCCGCATCCCGAGGTGCTGTGGGCGCGCGTGACCGTCTTGGACGTGATCACCTCCGCGACCCACGCCGATCGGGTCGCGAGCGGACAGGAGATCGGGCAGACGGCCAGAGTGGAAGGCGGCCGGCTGATCAACGACGACGGGGCGGGGAATTGGTACTCGCTGGTCAGATATCCCGGTGACCGCGCGCTGCTATTCGGGAGGGACGAGGACAACGAGGTCACCGGGACCTCCTATGATCCGCTGGCCGCTGCCCCCGCCTGGGTCCGCTCGGTGGAACCGACGACGAAGCTGCCCGGCGGCGCGGAAGGCCCGGTCAGCTTCGTGCGCTGGTGGGAATTCGGCCGCTGGCAGCACACGCCGACCGAACTCGACGACGGCCTCGAGCTCGGCCTCAGCGCCGCCTCCGACCGAGAGGGCTTCACCGGCAGCGTCATGAGTGCCGCCATCCACGCGAAATGGGTAGAGATGGATTACGAAGCAGGCAAGCTCACCGCCCGCACCGTCGACCCGACCGCCCTGCACGCCCTGTGCGACGCCACCGAGAACGGCTCCGTCACCAAGGCGCACTTCTACTTCCTCGAGCCCGGACTGACCGCCCCTGCCTTCACCTACCTCACCAAGGCCGGCGTACTGGCGGCCGCCGACAAACCCACAGAAAGCCTGCCGTAGCCGTCGAGCCGCTCACGGCACCTGACCATTCGAGCTGAAGGGCTCCCGACTTCTCGGGGGCCCTTTCGCGCCTCGCCACTCGCTCATCGTCCGCGTGCGCGGCCCGTTCCGGCGAGTCAGGTCGCGTACATGCCGATCACCGGCTTCCGCGACGGCTCCAGTGTGCTCAGCAGTGTGCGCACGACCTCGGCGGCGACCGCGACGCAGCCAGCGGTCGGCTTGCCGGCCTCGGCGTGCACGAAGAACGCCGAGCCTCGATTCGACACGACCGGAAAGCGGTTGTAGTCGATGACCAACGCGTAGTTGTATTGCGGGTCGGTGCGCCCGAGGTTCTCGCTGCGGGTGGTGTCGAACGGGCAATCGCTTTCCGCGCATCGGTATTTCTGGTTGTACAGCGGGCTTTCGGTGTCGGACACCCACCACCAGGTATTCGAGGGGTCCACCGGCAGGTACGGAAGTTTCGTGTCATCGGCGGGCAACCGGCCGAAGCCTTCGGTCAGCGCGAACGTGCCTTCCGGCGTATACGTGGCCCCTTCCCTGGCCTCCGGGGAAATACCGGCCGTGCCCACCCAGGCGGGCACCGCCAGCGTGCGCTCCCACCGTCGAAACCGGTTCCGTTCCCATAGTTCCAACGTCCCCCGGGCGGCCCCGCTCGGCGCTGTCACCCAGACGACTTGCGTGCCCGGCACCGCATTCGGATCGAACGGCGGCCGCTCCCCGACGAGCCAGGTCGCCGCCACGACGCCCAGCCCCACGACGATCGCCGCGATTCCCGCCACGACCCAGCGCCGCAAGGGCCTACCTTGGGCTCCACCATCAGCCAATGCTTCGTCACGCTCCTACCGAGAGGCAGGCATGTGCCCGCCGCGTCCTGCCTGCTGGATGACCCGGCGAGTGGCACATGGCTGTGGCAAACGCCGAGCAGATCTCTCCGTGGTATGCCACCCGCGATCATTCGTGCCCGGGAGAATGCCGCGATTCCTCGATAACCTTCAACCCGCGCCTCCCGAGACATTCTCGCCCGGAACGCTGCCGAATCTGTAACAACGTGGCGCGTACGGCCGATATGGGCCGGGGACCGTACACCCGCCTGTCGGCGCTGTCGTTCTCCGGCCTGCTCCGGTCGCCCGCGGGATATCAGAGCAGGTGAATGCGTGCATTGTCGCTAGAAAGGATCTGCCGTTGTTCTCGGCAACCAAATTCACCAGTCCGCGCCGGATACTCGTCCGCGCGGTCGTCGCCGGCGCGATCGTTGCTGCGCCCTTGACGATCTCGGCGATTCCGGCCGCGGCCGACTCGGCGACGTCCGTCGCTGTCGCCACCGAAATCGACCATCGCGGTTGGGACGACCGTCCTGGCTTCCACGGTAGCGACCGCGACAAGGATTGGCCGGGGGATCACGATCGCGGCCGCGGCAATGATCCGCTGTGGCGTCTGTTCCACAATCTCGTTCCGCGCGGCCTGTTCGGCAGCAGCTGACATCCTCGCCACCCACGGCTTAGGAGGCCGTGAACGAGAACGACCCCTGACCTTTGATCGGTCAGGGGTCGTTCTCGTCGCGTGCCCTCGGCAGGATTCGAACCTGCGGCCTTCTGCTCCGGAGGCAGGTACGGGCCGGATTTCGGGATTTCGGGCCGGTCGCGGTGGTCTCGTCTCTTGTCGGTTTGGTACGTCGCTGTCCGGCAGTGTGTCCGGTAGTTGTGTCACTGCGGTGTCATCGGATCTCTTGCTCAGGTCGTCGGTTCGAGGTTCGCTGGTAGCCATGTATGACGGCTCGTACTGGACGACTGAAGCCGGGTTGCGGCACAAAGACTTCAGTAGGTCCATCTCTACGTTGCGACTGTGGCTTGCTCAGGAGCCAAAGTCGAAGCAGGCCAAGGGTAAGGCCGCCGCGAGAGAGTCCCGTGACCTCATGCTTCAAGATGCAACCACGTGGCACCGAATGAACGGTAAGTACGGCGGGCGGTGGCCACGTCCGCGTGCCCATATAGCGCTGGACATCTACTTCTGGACCACGAACCCGAACAGTCCTCGCATCGACAAACTATGCAAGCGGCTGCTAGACGAGCTTGGCGGCGCGACCGGTGCTCCGATCGTGTACAACGACGACCGGCAGGTGAAGATGCTGTTCGCGCGTTGTGATAGGAGCGCACGCGAACCGCGGATAGCGGTAGACGCCCAGACCGCGACACAGGTACGGGCAGGGTTACGCCGTGCGTATGATCTTGACGCTCGTTGGACGATCGAGTACGCCAACGACCGGATGAGTCTCTCTGTCGATCCAAATGAAGACATCGATGAGGATCTCTGGTGGTCGTATGCGCCCGACGTCGAAACTGCTCGTGACAACGCCCTCCGCAACAGGGTGAGGCGGCTGTTGAGCTACCAGGCCGCGAAACTTGAGGTCACCGACCAGTATTCGTCGTCGGTTGTCCTCCACTACGCCGATGAGCGGTATCGGAAGTCCGTGGGTTTTAGGGCGACGGCTGATGACTTGCATGACCTGCTGCGCTACGGTCTCGCCATCAACCTGGGACCGTTGCCGACTAGGTCCGGGCAATCGGCAGAGTTCCTCGCGCGCGCGACTGGGATGCTGACGGCGTTGGTCGAGCGAGAACAGTGGATGTTCCCGTTGCTGACACCGGTTGGCGTCACGCTGTACTACCTGGAGACGGTCGGCGGTAAGGATCTCGACAACATCTTCCTGACGCTCCTTCCCGTAGTTCTCCAGACAGTGCAACCACCTGTAGACGCTTTGGCTGACTATTCGGCAATCGCCGACCTGAAGGCGTGGGAAGAAGGTCAGGCTGCTTCGACTGAACGCGAGGTGGCCTTCATCGAGGCAGTCGCATTGAGCGGCATCACGGACGAACAACTCCTGCCAGGCAGTGTCGTTCTCGCGCTGTCGCACGGCGATCGTCGCGAGAGCTGGTGGGGTAGTGTTCTTCGGTTTGTCGAGGAACACAACAGCCGAACATCGCCGGACTTTGATGCGATCTACTGAGGGGAAGGCTCGGCATCGCCTTGCATTGCGTGCCCAGCAGTTGGCCTGCTGTGTGGTGGGTTGCGCATAATGGCGGGCTGGCTGCGCCTGCCCCTTATCGGCCTGCCTTTCGCGCGTAGAGGCTCCGGGGTCAAGAGTGGCGATAGCCATCACGTAGTGACGCCGTAGGCGCTCTTGACGCTGGAGGGGCGCGTGAACACAATGCAGGCCACCACACAGCAGGGCCAAGCGGCCGAAGGACGCTCAGTAGTTCGGCAATCGGGTGAAGGGGGCCGAAGCCCCCTCCGGGTCAGTACGGGTAGCTGTCGAGGATCTCGGCGTTGCGGCGGTGCTGGGTGTCGCACGGGGTGCAGCGCCAGATGACCTGGTCCTGCGGGCCGTACTGGGAGGTGAACGGGACGGCGGCGGGGTTGTCGCATCCGCGGAGCTGGCAGGTGTCGGGCTTGGTGATCATCGTTCGGGTTCCTCTCCGGTTGGGGTGGTCTGGCTGAGGGCGTCTCGATCACGGCTCCGGCGGGTGTCAAGAGTGGCGCCAGCCATCACGTAGTGACGCCGTAGGCGCTCTTGATGCCCGCTGGTGGCGTGATAGCCCTCGGATCAGTCAGTCCGCCACGGCTGGTGAGGAACTGGGTGACCGGCGAGCCCTGTCGGCTGGATGTGGTGACCTCGTTCGTGCAATTCGGGGACCTCGGCGGGACCACAGCCGGTGGACCGGGCAGAGTGCCGGCCGATTCGTGCTCGGCTGCGGGAGGTAAGTCGGGTACGGCTCTCGGCGTGCCCAGCACTGCTTCGGTTGATGCAGAAAGTGACCAGACAGGAACTCCGGTGCGCCCCGGCGGCCGAGTGTCGCCGACGCGCTCGACGCGCCGCGAGCGACGCCCCATCAGCCGCGCTGCGTGTCGCAGCGCGGCGGCGGCGCGAAGCGCCGCCGGGGCGCTCTTGATCCTGTATGGCGAAATTCGGCAACAACTCGCACAGAGCGCGGTGCGGAGGGAAGTCTACGTATCAGTTGTCGTTTAGCAGGGCGAGGTACAGGCGCGTCGCTAC
>NZ_BAFS01000399.1 GCF_000308415.1 Nocardia asiatica NBRC 100129
CCAGAACGGCGTGCGGGAGTCGAACAAGCGCCACTGCCTGCGGGTGTCGGCGAGCCAGCCGCGGATGTCGCCGTCCGATACTCTGTCGGCGGCCAGCAACAGCCGCAGCACCGCAGCGTCGACGAGGGGATCGTCGGATGCCACATCGATGATGTCGCCGAGGTTCGCCGCCGCCTCCTGCAGTGACACGGTTGCGGGCCCATCCCGGGTGATGACCTCTATCCATGGGTCACGCCTCAGATCCATTCGCCCCTCAACGCTCGGTGCCAACCCGCGGCGATGCGGGCGAAACAGCATGAGCTGCAAGAATACCCAGGCAGCGGCGAGCACGGATTCGAGGATGAGACTGCGCGTGGTGTCCGTTCGCCGGTGGCTGATGCGGGCGCGCACGGCCGCGTCGAGGTGCGTCAGCGTTGGGCGCCGCGAGATCGTGCGCTGGGCTTTGAACCGTTCACCCTGATCGACTACCACCGCGAGGGATGTGTGACCTGGCTAGCATTCCGGATCCGGCCTGCGGACCGGCGGATCACCCCGGCCCGAGTATAGTTCGGGCGTGCCGCCCAGTTCCGCTGCTCCGCTGGTGCTGCGGGACTATCAGGCCAGTGTCGTCAGCCGGATCGGTGAGGCCTTCGACGCTGGACATCGGCGGCTCACCCTGGCGATGCCGTGGGGCACCGGCAAGACGATCACCGTGGCGGCATTGCTGAGACGCTCACCCTGGCCACGGCGCATCGTGGTGTTCGAACCCACTCTGCGGCTGGTCGTGCAGACCGCTGCCGTGCTGCGCGCTGCCCGCCCCGACGCACGCTTCCACGCCGTATGCTCTTCTGCCGCGGCCGAGTACTGCTCCCCCGCCACCGGATCACACATCCACGGCACGCGCACCGGCGTTTCTGGCGGCCTCGACGCTGAGGACTTGTCGGTAGCGGCTGCAGCTGCTGACCTCGATGTCGTGGTCACCACGGATCCGGACCTGCTCGCCGCCGCGTTGGGCACTGATGAGGTGCCTCACCTGGTGATCGCCACCTACGCATCAGCGGGGGTCGTCACCGAAGCCACCCGAATCACCAGCACTCGGTGGAATCTGGCGGTCTATGACGAAGCCCACCACACTGCTGGTGAGCGCGGCAAACCATGGGCGTTGCCTCTCGACGACCAGGCGCTGCCCGCCGATCGACGTCTCTTCACCACTGCCACCGTTCGCCTGGTCGCCCCGGCCGACGCAGAGGATCCTGACGATGCTGGGGTCGGCCCGGTGGAAGTGCTGTCGATGGATTCGCTCGCCGACTACGGAGTTGTCCACTCTCCGTTGAGCCTTCGCGCCGCGATCGACGCGGGGTACCTGTCGGACTACCGCGTCGCCACGATCGCGATCCGTGAGGCGTCCGCGCTGCGACTACTCGCCGACTATCACAACACCCGCAACCGACATCTCGACATCGCCGATGCCGCGGCCCAATTGGCACTGCTGCGCGCAGCAGAACGAGACCCACACATGCGCTCGGTGTTGGTGTTCCACAACCGCATCGCCACCTCGAGGACGTGGACCGCGCAACTGCGGGCATTGGCGAAAACCACCAAAATCAATGTTCGGGCGTTCCACGTCGACGGTGGATCCGACTCCCGGCACGTCACCGCTGCCCTCCACGCCCTCGCCGCTCCGGGCGAGGATCTGGTTGTTGTTTCCAACTGCAAGTTGTTCGCCGAAGGCGTCGACATTCCCGCACTCGATGCAGTGCTGTTCGCTGCCCCCCGGACCAGCGCAGCCGACATCGGTCAGATCATCGGCCGCGCGGTCCGCCCCCACCCCTCCGGTCCCGGCCGGCGCGCGCTGATCATCGTGCCTGTGCTGCACCGGCCCGGCGACACAGCCTCCACCGAGGACCGCGTTGCTCGCACCGGATACCTCGCTGCGTGGCAGGTACTGACCGTTCTCGCCGAGGAAGACGAGATCTTCTACCGCAGTCTGCTTCAGCACCGCATAGCCGCCGAATGTGGCCCGGTCGATATCGCTGACGACGATGTCCGAGATCGGATTCGGTTCGACACCAGCGACCTTCCTGCCGAGCTGCACAACCTGTTCGTGTTGAGGACGGTGCGCCGCACGACCTCTGGCTGGATTCGTGTCTACTACCACTACCGGCGGTGGGCCGCCCGCGGCCGCGGCGTCCATCCTCGCCGCAGCCTTCGGATTCCCGACCCAGCCAGTCCCGACGGCCGCTATCCACTCGGCGCCCGCGTCGCCTCCCTGCGCGCCGCCGTCGCCACCGGTCGCGTCCCCGACCGCATCGTGCATCTGTTCGACTCCGATCCCCTGCTCACCGGCTGGCGCGACGATCCGGGCAAGGCCAGGACACGGCGTAGCGTCGACCAATGGCTCAATCTGGTAGAGACTCACCTCGCCAGCACCGGCGCTGCCACCATCGAGCCGTGGCACGCCAGCACCGATCCCGCCACCGGCGCCCGCGTCGAAGTCGGCCAGTGGGTTGCCCGACTCAGCACCCGCACCCTGACCCCAGCTCAGCGCCACCGTCTCACCACGCTGCTGCCCCACCAATTCCCGCCGGACAAGTCATAGCGCCACCACGGTCGCGCGAATGTCTCGATCCGCATCTGAGGTCGGCAGACGCTGGAGAACAATCAGTCTTTTCGTAGGTGGGCGATATAGTCCGAGTGTGTACGAGCCAGGGGCTGGGAAGGTGGGCCATGCGCCGAGACCCACCCACATATTTATCGGCCGGCAGGGCGAGTGCGAACAAATCCACGCCTTGTTGCGCGACGGGGCCGCGCTGATCACGCTTGTCGGCCCGGGTGGTATCGGAAAAACCACGTTGGCTGCCGAGGCAGTCCGCCGCTTCGGCAAATCCGATTCTTCTGGCGCACAGGTGCGGTGGGTGAGGCTGGCGCACCTGCCCGCCAGATCGACCTCCAGCGCGGTGGCAGAAGGTATCGCCCGCGCCGTGAACGAGGCCGACTTCTCCGGTCGATCAGCATGGCAGGCGCTGGTCGACACTCTGTCTGACGCAGGAACGGCTAGCCAGCGGACGATCCTCGTGCTCGACAACTGCGAGCACGTACTTCCGGTGCTCGGGCGTATCGTCGCCGACCTCCTCGATTTCGTTCCGGACCTGAGCATCGTGGCCACCAGCCGCGAGCCGATCGGCTGGATCGACGAGAAGTTGATCAACGTTCCGCAGTTGTCCAAGCGACACGCCCTGGAGCTGTTTCAGCAGCGCGCCGAGCTCGCTGATCGCCCGATCAGCGACGCTGACAAAGCGGTCGCCGAGAGAATCTGCCGCCACGTCGACAACCACCCCCTCCACATCCGCCTGGCCGCCGCTCAGTTGCGGCATCAACCACTGGCCGAGATCCTGCAGACGCTGACAGGGAGAGAAAACGACAGCAGGATGGACTGGTCGGCTGGCCCACATGTCGGGGTCGATCAGAGACACCACGGAGTCGATGACGTCATCCAATGGTCCTATGACCTGTGCAGCCAGCAGGAGCGCCTTCTTTTCGAGCGCCTGTCGGTCTTCGCCGCCGGCTTCGACCCTCATCCTGACGATGTCACCGACATCGCGGTCGACGCGGGAGCCGAGCTGGCGGCGATCGAAGCGATCTGCGCGGACGACCCAGACGGGGACGCAGGGACGATTCTGCCGAAGAAGGACATCCCGGGGGTACTCACCCGACTGGCCGACCGGTCGCTGGTGTCACGTCACATCACCGCGACCACGGTGCGATATTCGCTGTTAGAGAGCCTGCGGTTGTTCGCATGGCAACGCTTCCAGCAGCGTTCCACCGAAGAAGTCGACGAACTGGCCAAGCGGCACCTGCACTACTATCGTGACCGCGTCGCCCACGCAGCGGCCAACTGGTTCAGCCCGGAGGAACAACGACTTCTGGACTGGGCCCGCGCGGCGTGGGACAACATCCTGATCGCCATCGAAACCAGTCTTCGGACTCCTGGCCAGGCCATGGCTGGCCTGCAGATCTGCCGCGGCTTGATCGCGCTGCGGGTGCCGTTTGTCCGTGGCTCCATGCGAGACATCAGGCACTGGACCGAGCGCTGCCTCGACGCAATTTCCGGGCTGACTCCACAGCCGATCGAACAGATCATCGCGGCCAAGGCCGCGATCGCGTGGCTGGCGCTACGCCAAGGGCAGTCCGACTACGCGAAATTGATGCTCGAACAGTGCGTCGCTGCTCTTCCCGGTGTACCGAAGAATTGGCGTAAGCAGCCAGAATCCGACCTCGGCCTACCCGCCTACCTCGAGCTGGCGTGGGGCACAGAGCTGTTCATGGCGGATGAAGATCCGCGGGCCATCGCTGTCTTGGTGAGAGCTCGCGAGAAGTTTCTCGCCGACGGCGACTTCGGCGCAGCGATGATGGCGGGCATGTTCGCGGGGTTGGCTGCGGCGCTGCTCGGCACTTCGCAGCAAGCCCACGAAATCTCGCGGCAATGCCGAAACAGCGCCAGCGCATCGGGAGCATTGTGGGCGGAATCTTGGGCAGGGCTGCCTTGGGCAGTGACGTTGACCAAGCACGGGAATCCCGCAGAAGCGCTGACGGTCCTCAAGGCGACGTTGGAACGCCAACAGCTGGTCCGCGACCAATGGGGATCGTTGTGGTCGGTCGAGTTGTCGACCTGGGCCTTGGCACAGATGGTGAGCACGTCGGCGGAGCCGGGCAGCAGAGTTGCGCTGGCCACGAGGATCGCTCTGCTCGCCGGCTGGGCCAAGACACAGAGAAAGACGCTGGGTATTCACATCGCGGCGATGGGCACCTTCGCTCGGCAATCCCAGAAAGCCAGAGTCGTCGGCCGCGAAGCTCTCGGACCCGAGGCGTTCACGGCAGCGGAAGCTCAAGGCACCAAGCTCCGCACGAAACACCAAGAATTGCAGGGTCTGGTGATAGGGACATTGACTGTCGAGGTCCCAGTGGATCGGCTCACCGCAGTCTGGCGGACGTTGACCGACGCGGAACAACAGGTGGCGGTACTTGCGGCAGCGGGATGGAAGTATGCCGAAATCGCCACGCGACGAGGAACTTCTCGCAGAACTGTCGATGCACAGATCCAGTCGATACATCGCAAGCTGCAAGTATCGTCACGTGACAGCATCATCGAACATGTTCCCCGCAACGTCATCGATCAGGTGACGGTCGAAAGCAGTCGACGGCCGACGGGCAACGACCGGAGCGCGCAGCAGTCCACGCCCTGACGCCCGATCACACGGCAGAATTCAGACTGGGCATCGGGCCGGCACACCAAACCGCCACGGAATAGGTCGGCTGACCAAATCGTCGCAGGTCGCCGCGTAGGCGGCGGCGTAGGTGGGCCGTAGGGAAGTCCCTATTCAGCTCACACCAACAGCGTGCCAGGGTCTTTGTTGACCGCTGGACAGATTGAAGATCCCGCACCGGCGCCGCCGAGACGTTCGGTGAACCACTTCTCGGTAGTGCACGCACAACTTCGAATCCGGTGCCCGGGGGAAAGATTCGTACACGGCAGCACCGCGCATCACGGTCACCGACGATCCGCGTGCGGTGCGAGAGCGCTAGGTCAACCGTGTCGGCGTTGAGGAGGAACTGTGAACGGGGGATACATCGAAGAGGCATCCGCCGAACCACCGCAAAAGGTTCTCGGCTCGATGATCAAAGAGCTCCGTGATGCCCGAGCCAAGAAGCAGGCGCAGGTCGCGAGGATGCTGGGTGTCACCGTGTCCTCCTACAGCAAGTGGGAGGAAGGCGCGCGCCGGCCACTGATGAAGCATCTTGCGATGATCTGTGACGTGCTCGGTGCCGAAGCCTGGAAGACGCGCAAGATGATGGCGCTGCTCAACAGCAGTGGCACTTTGTATGGCACGCAAACTCGCACGTGGCCTCTGAGAATCGCCCGCGAAGACATCGAGGTCATCGAAGCGATGCCCTACCCGGCCCTCTACCGGACACTGCCCGAGCAAGACATCGTCTACGCCAACAATGCTTGCCTTCGGGTCTATCCGATGTTCGCCCATCAGCCCTACGACTCTCCTCACCCAGCGAACATGGTCGAAGCCATGCTGACCGACTGGCGGGCGCGGGAACTGTTCGTCGACTGGGAAAGACTCGCTCATCGCTGGGTGTACATGATGCGGTTGTGGTCCCGCGGTGTCGCTGGGCAGCGTCTCGAGGAAATCGTGTCTAGCTGCAGCCACGTGCCCGAATTCGATGACATGTGGCGAAACGAGCCGCCACCACAATCGTTCGCGACGAACCGGATTGCGGTGCGGCGCGACACATATCCAGATGCCCCAGTTGACCACTACGTTCAGCGGGCATGGTTTCCGAACGACCCGCATGGCGAATTGGAGATCTTCGCGACGCCGCCTGTCACGGTGGCAGCGCCAAGCAGTTCCCCGCTCGGCGGATCCACCATCACGCATCACCCGTCGATGGCGTAGGCGCGCTCGTGCGCGACGCGCAATCACGACCGTTCCCAGCAGCCCGCCAGCAGCGAGGCGATCAATCGCGGCGCCGAACGCGCGGCACGACTGCGGGTGCAATCCCTTCTGCCGCGCAGTCAGTTTGAGAACTCAGGCCATGCTGTTTCCGAGGTCGCGCAGGATGGTGCCGAGGATCTCTCGTTCTGTGGCGGTGAGGCGGCAATACTCGCCCTCACACCCATACTGGGTGATGTGCAGCAGGTAGTCGCGTGGATCGCTGCTAGGCAGTTCGCTCGTGCGGACGATCAGCGGAAATCCCGGCGCTTCAGCCAGTTCCATCACAGACTCGCGCTGATAGTGCATTCCCGGGTCGTGCAGTAGGTCGGCGAGTTGAAGCGCTTCGATCGCGCAAACACCGAACCCGCTGCGATCGTCGGAGACGATGTCGATGGTTGTCGAGCGCAATCCGTCACCGTAGACGCGACATGAGCGCTCGATGCTCAGGCGGTAAGGGGAATGGGCCACCTCAAATGCGATGCCCTGGTCTTGATGGCGATGCGGGTGATCGTCGAGGTCGGTGGAGATGACGCAGGCTACGCACCACGGGATACCGCACGTCTCGATGTTGACCGAGACGTTGCGAGTCTGCTCCTCGCAGTCCGCCGAAGCCGGGGGCAGGTTCGTGGACACCGGGATATTCCCTGGGAGCTCAACGGCCCGATGTGAGGCGTGAATCTGCATGGGTACCGACTTCACTAGGGGGTTTGCTGTCAGTTCTTTCATTGGGACTGCAGGCGCGGTGCACACGTCGAGTACTGCGCACCGCAGGCTTTGCCCTAGGGCTCAATGTCGCCGACTATGGTACTGAAGCACAAGATCTTCCACGACTCAACCATTCTCATGCGCTCCCCCGATCTGGTGGGCATCCCTAGTGCTCAATGTTTGCTGCGCACTCTCTAAGCCGTAGCGGCACCAGCCTCGGTCCTGGCACCGAGACAAGTTGCACAGAGGCGAGCAGTCCGATTGTAAGCGCGACCTGCACAATGTGCGTGCAAATGCACGTGCATCGTAGCCGATGGGGACCGCCGGGCATCGGGTGCGCACCGCGGCGCCCGGCCGGAGCACACCTCGGCGGTGATTCGAGAGCCATCTCGCCGCACCATCGACCGAGCAGCATCGGCGCCTACTGGAGGCACGAGGCCGACCCGATGCCGCAGCAACTCCGCACCGGGCGACCTTCACCACTTCCACCAGCTGTGCGCGAAGCCGGTCGAGGACCACTCCGCGGTCGTGACGGTGACCGCCGCCCGCCGTCCCGGCCTCGGGGTGACATGGATGCCTTCACCGACGACATTCCATGCGGCGTCGACCGATGTCAGAGCAGAACCGAAGGCGGCATCCGACCCGACCTGTACGCCCGCATTTCGTTTCACACTTACTGTGCCAACACATATTCCATCGACGTGGACGCGCTAAAAGAGCGTCAAATAATGCGCAGTTATAACACAACGGGTGCGAGTCTTATAGAACCGCACTTCAGGTGTGACAAGACCCTGCTGCAGCCCCGTCGAATTCGTGCGCATTTCAATTAGCATGGTGCACACAACCAAGCACGACCACTTCCTCGCGCGCGGAAAGCAATCGCCCCCGTACCGTGCACACCTTCATCGCCATCCAAACCGAAAGGGCGCATTCATGTTGATCGCCGCCTATCACAACGGCCGCATCCCGGCCCCCTCGCGGCACACCCGCACGGCAGGCACAGACCTCACCGGACCGGCGGTCTGAGGATGCCCGGTGATCACGATCTGGATGTTGCGGTCGTAGGCGCCGGCTTCGGTGGGCTCGGCATGGGGGTAGAGCTCAAAAGCGCCGGCTTGCATCGATTCCTCATTTTCGAGTCAGGGGCCGAAGTCGGCGGGGTGTGGCGGGAAAACACCTACCCCGGATGCACATGCGATGTTCCCTCCCACCTGTATTCGTTCTCCTTCCAACCGTATACAGATCCTCGAGTACGCTTTCCCAGCCAACAGGCAATTCACGACTACCT
>NZ_BAFS01000398.1 GCF_000308415.1 Nocardia asiatica NBRC 100129
GGTGATATCCGAGCGATAGCCGAGCGGCTCGATTCACCGGCTACTGTCCGAATCGCGATACAAGCTGTCCGGCCAGCGTATTGGGCGCAACCCCGCTACCGCATACGCTGCACCCATGCCGAAACTCACCTACCGCGGGGGCGATGGGTGCCCGTTGCACGCCACCGTTATCGGTGCCGGGCCCGCGCTGATCCTCATGCACGCCGACGGGCCGGATCATGAGAGCATGCTCCCGCTCGCCGCCCGGCTGGCCGATCGACACACGGTGGTGCTGCCGGATCTGTGCGGCTACGGACGGTCGGTCAGCACCGATCCAGCGCGGCACACCTGGGCCCAGTACACCGACGACATCGTCCACCTCCTGGACCATCTCGGCTTGCCGGTCGCGGCACTCGGTGGCGCCGGCCTGGGCTCGACCATCACGCTCCGTATGGCCGCTGCAAACCCGCACCGGGTCCGCGCGGCGGTATTGATCGGCGTCGAAGATATTGAGGATGACGCGGCGAAAGAGGAGGAGATCCGGTTCCTGGATGCTTTCGCCGATCGGGTCGCGGCCGATGGCATCGAGGCAGGATGGGAGCCGATCCTTGCTGGGTTCCCGCCGGTGGTCGGCGCTATGGTGCGTGACGCGATACCGCGATCGGACCCAGCGAGCATCGTCGCCGCCGCGGCCATCGGCCGTGATCGATCTTTCCGTGACGTCGCCGAACTCGGCGCGATCACGACGCCGACGCTGGTGTTCCCGGGCACGGACACGCGCCACCCCACCGCGTTGGCCGAACGCGCCGCGAAAGTACTTCCTCATGGCCGTTTGGCAGCGGTGTCGATATCGAGCGACTTGCACACCGCGGAGGACCTCGCGCGCGTGACCGCGCCCGGTATCCGGGAATTTCTCGAAGAGAACCCCTGACGGTCTGGAGGGCGTGGCCTGTGCTGCCTGGTTGGCTCTCAGGCATGGGGCACGTAGCGCATTGATTCAGTGACACCGAAGCTCGCACGGCAATCGCGGGTGCCGATCGCACAGTATGCGATGTGCCCTGCGGGTTACGAGCGGCGGACATTCCTGACCGCCGTGAAGACGGCTCCGGCAACAACGACGAGGATGCCTGCCGCCAGGGCGGTGGACATTCCGTGCTGGAAGCTGTCCAGCACGCCGGCCAGTAGCTGCGGAGGCGCTTGCGCTGCTGACCCGATCGCTACCGCCGCGGCGGGGGAGTCCTCGGCAACCCGGGCGATGTCGGGTGGCAGCTGCGCGGTCGTGTCGGTGATCCGGTCGCGGTAGCCGTCGCTGAAGATGCTGCCCAACAGTGCGATTCCGAGGACGCCGCCGAGTTCGCGGGTGAGGTCGTTCAGCGCGGAGGCGACGCCGTGCTGTTCGGGTGGCAGGGCGTCCATGATGGCCTCGGTGGCTGGGGTGGCGGCGAACGCGATGCCGCTGCCGAGTAGGAACACGCCGATTCCGATCGGGAGATAGGAGGAGTGCGCGGTCAGGGTCGTCATCATCAGCAGTCCGACGCCGATCATGACCATTCCGGTAACGACCACGAATCGGTAGCCCATTCTGGTGTGCAGGAGGGGAACGATCGGTGAGAACACGATGGCCGCCAAGGCCATCGGCAGCAAGGCAAGGGCGGCGTCCAGCGGTGAGTAGTTCTTGATGATCTGCAGGAATTGCAGTCCAACGAAGAAGAACCCGAACATCGCCAGAGATTCGGTGGTGATGACCGCGGTTCCCGAGGCCACCCCGCGGTGGCGGAACAGGCGCGGGTCCAACAGGGGTCGGGGGTGCCGCAATTCCCAGGCGATGAAGATCGCGGTGCCGACCGCGGCCGAGCCGAATGTCGCCACCACCCTGGTCGAGGTCCATCCCAGTTCTGGGCCTTCGATCATGCCGAATACCAGCGATGCGATGGCCAGGACGGACAGCCCTCCGCCGCCGATGTCGACACTGTCTGTGCCGGAACGTCTCTGGCCGGGAATCAGCCCGGTGGCGGCCAGGGTGACGACGGTGAGTACGACATTGAAGACGAACACCGAGCGCCAGGAGAACGCCTCGAGCAGGCCGCCCGCGCTGAGCAGGCCTATCAGTGCGCCGCCGACGGTGACACCCGACCAGATGCCGACCGCGCGCGCCCGCTCGTCCGGGGGGAACACGTGGGTGATGATCGATAGGGTTGTCGGCATGACTGCCGCCGCGCCGATTCCGGCGACGGCTCGCATCGCGATGATGGTCGCGACGTCGTCGATGAGCAGCACCACCGTGGAGGAGGCGCCGAAGACGAGGAGGCCGATGACCAGCATTGCCTTGCGCCCGTAACGATCTCCGAGTGCACCGGCGACAAGCAGCAGACCGGCGAAGGTGACACCGTAGGCGTTGACGATCCACAACACCTGCGTCTGCGACGCCTGCAGGCCGGTCGCGATGGCAGGTGCGGCGACCATCAGCGACGCCATCATCCCCATGACAGCGACCAGCGCAAGACACATCACTCCCAGGATCAGGTTTCTCCGGACGACACCCGGCAAATTCGATGCGGCCGAGGATTCTTTGTGCAGCTGAACCATTGCTGCGGCTCCTTCCGTTGCGTGACTCTTGTGCTGGGTCAGTGCACGCTGACTCGAAGGCCTGCCGGCGGTTTGCCTGCCGGGATGAACGCCGCGGCGGCCACTGCGACGACGATCGCGAGGACGGCACTGGCGGTGAAGGCGTTGGTGAATCCACTCGCGTCAGCGCCGAGGGTGCGCAGGCTGACGGCGGCGATTGTCGAGGTCACCGCGACGCCGAAGGCCGAGCCGACCTCATGGAAGGTGTTGACCAGCCCGGAGGCCACGCCGGCTTGGCGGTGCTCGACATTGGCCAAAGCGATGGTGGTCGCTGTGACAATCGTGGCGCCTTGCCCAGCCGCTGCCACCGTGAGCCCGGCGACCAGCGGAATTGTGTCACTCCAGAGCACGGGCACCGCGGCTCCTACCGCCGCGACGGCCAGCCCGGCGATACCGACCGGACGGTAGCCGAAGCGGCCGATGAAGTGACCGGCATTGTGCGCACCGGCGATTGTGCCCAGCGCGACCGGTACAAACAGCAGACCGGTGACCAGCGCCGAGTTCCCTTCAGCTTGTTGCAGATAGAACGAGCCGAGGAAGAACCCGGTGATCAGCAGTCCGGTCGCGACGAACATCAACACCACGCCGGCCGCGACGGGGCGGCGCATCAGCAGACGCGGGTCGAGCAGCGGATCGGTGGCGCGGAATTGATAGGCGAGGAAGACCGCACCGACTACGACAGCCGCTGCCAGCGTGACCAACGTGGACGCGTCTGCCCAGCCTTCGTCACCGGCGTTGATCAGCCCGAAGATCGCTGCCCCAGCGGCCGCGGTGACCAGCACCGCTCCAGGCACATCGATGCCGGCTCCGCGCTGGCCGGGCCGATCAGCCACCACCTTTGTGATTACCGCGAGCAGCACGGCACCGACAGGCACGTTGACAAAGAAGATCCATTCCCAGCCCGGACCCGCAGTCAACAAGCCGCCGGCCAGGACTCCCACCGCGGCGCCGCTGCCACCGAGCGCGCCCCAGACCCCGAGGGCTTTGTTGCGTTCGGTGCCGTGAAATGTGGTGGTCACTATCGACATTGCCGCGGGCGACAGCAGCGCCGCGCCGACGCCCTGACCGATCCGGCCGCTCACCAGCATCGGCGCGTTCATCGCCAATCCGGCCAGCAACGAGGATCCGGTGAACACCGCCAGACCGAGCAGTACCATCCGGCGGGCGCCGAACAGATCGGCCGCGCGACCGCCAAAGATCATCAGCCCACCGAACAGCAGCGTGTAGGCGGTGATCACCCAGGTGGTCGCGGCCCGCGTCAGCTCGAGGTCCTGTCCGATATCCGGCAGCGCCACCGTTACCACGGTGATGTCCAGGATGAGCATGAATTGGGCGATCGCGAGCACCGCCAATGCCCGCCACCTGCGCGGATCCACAGGTGATTCCACGTCGTGACCTTGGTTGGCAGATGTCTGCGAATGCATGACCCTCCTCCTAAGTTGAACATAGATGTTCGAGTTATCTACTGACTGTAACTCGAACACTCGTGTACGAAAAGGGTGATGCGGTAGTGAGTCGGGTCATTCGCCGACGCGGTCCGGGCTGGCCCGCGGCCGGGCTACAGTGGCAGCACAACCTGTACGGGCTTGTTCGAAAAGAGGTGACCTCCCGATGTCGGCAACGCGCACCGAACACACAGCGCAGGCCAAACGCGCCGATGCCCGGCGCAATATCGCGGCGATCCTCGACGCCGCCCAGGAATGCCTGATCGCCGACCCGGATGCGAACATCAGCGCCATCGCCAAGCGAGCAGGCGTCGGCCGCGTCACCCTCTACGGGCACTTCGCCTCACGCACCGAACTGATCGACGCAGTCTTCACCCGCGCCGTTACCGGCAGCGATCACGCACTCGACGCGATCGACATCGGCGGCGACCCCCGCGAGGCCCTCGCCCGACTGGTCGAGGCCTCCTGGAAAATCATCGACCAGTTCCGCTCACTACTGCTGGCCGCGCAGAATCATCTTCCCGCCGAACGCATCCGCGCCGCGCACGACCTTCCGATGCAACGCGTCCACCGCCTCATCGAACGAGGCCGAAAGGAAGGCGTGTTCCGCGACGACCTGCCGATCTCATGGATGGTCGCGGTCTATCACAGTGTCGTCCATGGTGCAGCCGGAGAGATCGCCGCAGGCCGCATCACCGACCACGACGCAGCACACCTCATCACCACGACCCTGCTATCGGCATACATGCCGACGGCCGATCCAGCGTGAGCGCCAGCTCCCAAGCGTAAACGCCGACGTGACGCCAGTGCCGCAGCCGCTGGCGCACGGTACACACAGCACCCTGGCGGTCGCTGCGCTTTCACATCCTTGTCGAGGTGATGGAACATCATCGACGACAGCACCCGGTCGAATGCGCCATCCCGATCAACCCCGAGTGCCGCACCGGGCCGCAACTCGAACAGTGATGTTCGAATTGTGGTAGCCTCGGCGCATAGATAATTCGAACGACCGAGTTCGACTTCATCGGGAGGCGTGCGAGATGGTGCGGAGCGATCCACCACCGGGCCGACTGGGTGACGGGGCGCGTGCGCCGAGGCGGGATTACACGTCCTCGCCCGCGGTCACCGAGGCTGTCGTGGACACCGCGGTGGCGCGGTTTCACTACGCGCGAGCTGGCAGCGGCTCGTCGTTGCTGCTCCTCGCGGGCAGTGGTGGTTGGAAACTCACCTTCGAGGCACTGATCAGCGCCCTGGCCCAGCATCACACTGTCTACGCGCTGGACCCGCCGGGCCAGGGCCGCACGGAGGTTCTCGACCCAACGTTCGGGTACGACGCTGATGCCATCGCCCACTCCATTCCCGGCTTTCTCGACGCTGTCGGCGTGAATTCGGTAGCGATCCTCGGGCATTCGTGGGGCGGCGGTTTCGCGTTGCGGTTCGCCGAATTGCACCCAGACCGAGTGACCCGGCTCGCCTTGATCGCCCCGGCAGGAGTGGACGTCACCGACGTGTGGGAGTTCCGACTGGCGCGGCTTCCCGTGCTAGGCGAAATCGCCGTTCACCTGATGACCACCGCGGCGGTGCGGCACATGCTGAACAAATCTTTCGCTCACCGTGATCGCGTTCCGGATGAACGGATTCGCGAATACGTGCGAATGATGCGGTCACCGCTAGGGCGCGCGGCCAGACTGCGGGACATGCTCGCGGTGGAACGGTCGGTCCGGTGGACCGACACCGAGCGCGACCTGCACCTGGTGCAGGCACCCACCCAGGTGCTGTGGGGCGACCAGGACCGCTACTTCCCGCCGAGCCTGCTCGAACGGTTCACTTCACGGATACCGAATGTGCAGGCACATATCGTGCCAGGTGGCGGGCACTCCCTCCATGACGACTGCCCCGAACAGGCTTACGCGATGTTGAGGCCATTCCTGGCGGCTGATCATGAGTAACGGACCTGCGCTGGGTACCGACACCACAATGGTGCTGTTGTGGGGCGGGCTGATCTTCCTTGCCGCACCGGTGTTCGGCGTATGGAAATACCGGCAAATGGTCGGCTCGGAAGAAGGTGTGGCTCATCCCTACGTGGACACCGCTCACCGCGCCGCACTGCTCTATGCCTTCGCGACATTGCTTATCGCAGTGTTCGTCGAGTTGAGTGGCTGGCCGACGATCACGAATCTCGTCGCGGCGGGCACCACCGTCGCGTTCTTTGTTGCGGCGATCGCAACGTACGTCTATCACGGTTGGCGTCGCGATACCGATAATCAGATCCGCCAACCTGTTCGCGGCACCACAACGTTCATGGTCGCGCTGATCGTAGGAGAGATCGGTGGCTTCGTCGTGCTGCTGGCAGGATTCGTCCAACAGCAGCTGCTGTGACCGGAGGGCCTGTGCGGCGATCTTGGGGCCACTGCCCAGTGACGGGAGTGGGCTTGCCTCTTTGCCTCGTACACCGGGACCATTTATTGAACCATGCGCTTGCCGGAGACAGCGACATCAGCGGACATAGGACAGAACGCTCATCATTCCGGCTTCGCCGTGATACGCGTTGTGGCAGTGCAGCATCCACTGACCTGGGTTCACTGCGTCGAAGTCGACCTCGACGGTCTGGTTGGGCAGCACGATGGTGGTGTCCTTGCGGGCGCCGGTGCTGTTGCCGTCGACCAGTTGAAAGGTGTGGCCGTGCAGATGCATCGGATGGAACATCATCGTCGTGTTGATGAAACGCAGCCGGACCCGCTGGCCTTCGCGGACGTCGAGCATGGCGTGCTCGTCGAAGGTTTTCCCATTGATGGTCCATAGGTAGCGTTTGTCGTCGGCGCCCAGGGATACGTCGAGGACCGTGTCCGGCGGCTTCGGCGCGAGCAGTACGGATTCATCGGCGCGCAGCCGGGTGGCGGTCAGGGGTGTTTCGTCCAGCTCGCGAGCCTGGACGTCAGCTGGCGGGGGATTGCCGCCGCCGGTGCGGATCAATGCCAGGCCGCGTCCCTGTTTGCCTTCGGCGGCCGCGATCAGCGGGAAGACGCCGTCGCCCAGTTCCACGATGGCGTCATAGCGCTCTCCCATGCTGATCAGCAGGCAGTCTGTCGTGACAGGGTGCACGGGGAACCCGTCGCTGTGCGTCACGTTCAGCTGGTGCCTGCCGACGGCCACGCGGAAGGCGGTGTCAGCGGCAGCGTTGATGATGCGCAGACGCATCCGCTGGCCGGGGCGTGCAGCGAAGGTCATCGGATCGGTACTGAGACGCCCGTTGATCAGGTAGTACGGATAGGTCACATCACCGGCATCGCTACCCAGTGGCGCCGCCGGATCAGTCGCGCCCGAGCCATGGCCGCCATGTCCGCCCGTGTGGTTACCGGTCATCGGGCCCATGTTCATGCCGGCCATGCCCTTGGCCCGGAGCTGCTCGAGCTCCTTATCCGGGTCACGACCGTCGACGCCGTCGAGCCAGTCATCCAGTACTACAACGGCTTCCACGTCATAGTTGTTGCCGTCGGCGGGATCTTCGACGATCATCGGCGCGTACAACCCGCGATCGAGCTGTACGCCCACGTGCGGATGAAACCAGTAGGTCCCCGCGTCGGGAACGGTGAATTCGTAGCGGAAGCCACCACCTGAGGCGACTGCCGACTGAGTGAGTTCGGGGACCCCATCCATATCGTCACGCAGCGCCACGCCATGCCAATGGATGCTCGACGGCTGAGGCAGGGCATTGGTGAAGTCCGCTCGCAGGACCTCACCACGAGCGATCC
>NZ_BAFS01000397.1 GCF_000308415.1 Nocardia asiatica NBRC 100129
TGCGCAGCGGCCCGAGCCAGCGGGTCACGGCGTCGAGCATGTCGGTCACCCGCGTGGTGAGGGTGAACAGCGCCGCCAGCGCCACCGAGAGCACCAGAACCCCGCACACCACCGCGGCCCGCTCAGGCGAGGTGATCAGCACCTGGAACGCGGCGATGAGCAGCACCATCCACACCAGCGGACGCAATTGGGCCAGCGCCACGCGCCACGGGATCCCGGCCACCGCGAACAGGCCCGCCACCGCCGCAGCGGCGACCAGCACCTGCGCCGTAGTGCGCACGAACACCGTGGCGGCCACGATCGACACCAGCAGCAGCGCCAACTTGGCGCCTGCGGATAACCGGTGCAGCGGCGAGTTCCCCGGACGGTACAAGCCGATCATTCGACCGCCGCCCGGTAGGCCGCGACGGCGTCACCGGGAGCTCCGTCGAACGCCACCGCGCCGTCATCGATCACGATGACGCGTTCGAAGCTCTCCAGCAGCGACAGCTGATGCGTCACGACGATCACCTGCTGGTCCACGCCGTCCAGCGCCTCGGCGACGATCCTGGCGTTGCGCAGGTCCAGCAGGGTGGTCGGTTCGTCGGCCACGATCACCTCCGGCCTGCGGATCAGCACGGCGCCGAGAGCGAGCAACTGTTTCTGCCCGCCGGAGAGCAGGTGCGCGGGATGCTCGGCGTGGCCCGCGAGACCGAATCGTTCCAGAACCACCTGGACGCGGGCGGCGACCTCCGATCTGCTCAGCCCGGTGCGCCGCAGCGAGAAGGCCAGATCCTCGGCCACCGTGGGCATCACGATCTGGGTGTCGGGGTCGGTGAAGACGAACCCCACCTTCCGTCGCACCTGCGCGCCCTTGCGCGAAGCGTCCACGCCGTCCACCGTGACGGTGCCGGAACTCGGCGTCAGCAGGCCGTTGATCATGCGCGCCAGGGTCGATTTTCCGGAACCGTTGGACCCGATGATGCCGACGCGCCGCTCGCCGATCCGCAAGTCGATGTCGCGCAAGACCTTTCGGTCGCCGAAACGATGGCTGACCGCGTCGAAGACGATCTCGCTCACGACACTCGCTCCACCAGCACGGCGATCCCTTGTCCGCCGCCGATGGCGCAGGCCGCGAGACCCAGCGCGGGACCGTCCGCGCGCAGCATCCGACTCGCCAGGCGAACCAGCAAGATGGCTCCGGACGCTCCCCAGGGATGCCCCATCGCGATGGCGCCGCCCTGCGGGCAGATCTTCGACTCGTCCAGACCCAACTCGTCCGCCACCGCCAGCACCACCGACGCGAACGCCTCGGTGATCTCGACCACGCCGAGGTCGTCCACGCCGAAGCCCGTTCGCCGCAACACTTTCCGGATCGCGGGCACCGGACCGAGGCCGGGAAGCGCCGGGTCGGTTCCGGCGACCGCGCAACCGAGTATCCGCAACGCGGGCAGCCCGGCCGCCATCGACTCGGTGGTGACCGCCATGACCGCGGCGCCGTCGGAGATACCGCAGGAATTGCCCGCGGTGGCCGTGCCATGGATGCCGAAGCTCGGGCGCAGGCGCGCCAGCCGGGCCACGGTCATGCCCGCCCGGATGCGCTCGTCCCGGCGTACGTCGCCGATCGGGACGATCTCCGCGGAGAAGTCGGCCGCCGCGGCCAGCGCGTGCGAGCGCGCCGCGTAGGCGTCCTGGCGTTCCCGGCTGATGCCGCGCGCCCGCGCGAGATCGTCGGCGGCCACACCCATGTCCGGATCGGGGAAGCCCGGCGGAGCGAAGGGAGCGCGGGTGTACCGCACCGGCTCCGCGTCCCCGGTCGGCGGCCAGAACCGCCACGGAGCGGTACTGGCCGATTCGACTCCGCCGGCGAGGATCAGCTCGTCCGCGCCGCCGCGCACCCGCGACGCCGCCTGCATCACCGCGTCCAGGCCCGAGCCGCACTGCCGGTCGACCGTCACTCCAGGGACTCGCACACCCAGCCCCGCCCGCAACGCGGCGACGCGGGCGGGGTCGCCGCCGGGGCCGAGGCAGTTGCCCAGCACCACGTCGTCCACGTCGGCGTCGATGCCCGCGCCGCGCACCGACGACAGCACCGCTCGCAGTACGGGAGCGGCGAGGTCGACCGTGGTGACCTTCGCCAATCCGTGCCCCGCGTTGCCGATCGGCGTGCGGCGCGGCGCTACCAGAACGGGGACGGGGCTCATGTCAGCAAGTCTCTCAGCCGGCCCCGGGCGACCTTGCCGGCGGCGGTCCTCGGCAACGCGGGAAGCGGCACCCACCGGCGCGGCATCGCCTCCTTGGCCAGCACGCGACGCGCTCGCGACCGGATCGCACCGAGGTCGGCGCCGCCGTCCAATTGCACCGCCGCCGTGACGGTTTCCCCCAGGACGGCATGCGGCGAGCCGATCACGGCCACCGCGGCGATGCCGTCCAACGACCCGAGGACGCGCTCCACGTCCTCGGCCACCACCACGGTTCCGCCGACATTGATCGCACAATCGCCCCGGCCCAGCACCGTCAGCTCGCGGTCGCCGCCGAGGACGGCGAGGTCACCGGTCCCGAACCAGTCGGGCGCGCCCAGCACACGGTAGGGCGACCGGACGTAGAGCAGTCCCTCGCGCACTTCGGCCTCGACCCCGTCGAGCAGCCGCATCGGCTCGGGGACGCGCCGCGCCGCCACCAACGAGACCTCGGAGGACCCGTAGTACTCGACCACCTCGACGGCAGCGGCCGCAGCCAGCGCACCGTCGTCCAGCGCGATGCCCGCCACGATGGCGGTACGCAGACGCGGACACGTGCGCACCACCGCACGCAGCACCGAGGGGACCGCGTGCGTCACCGTGGCGCGAGCCGGATCGTCGGTGACGCACGCGCCGCGCCACAGCGCGTGCAGCGCACCGAACAGATGCATCGTCGCGTGCAACGGGCCGGTGATCAGGACGCGATCGGCCGCGGACACGCCGGTGATCGCGGTGAAGGCAGGGAAACTGTCATACCAGGAAGCGGCCGTCCTGGCCAGCGGCCGGGGCCGTCCGGTGGAGCCCGAAGTCGCCACCAGTAGAAACGCCTCGGGCGGAATATCCGCGCGGCCCGGCCGCGCCGCCGGATTCTCGACGAACACCGGGACGCCGCGCCGCGCCGCGGCGCAGACGCGGATCAGCGCGTCCGGCACGGGGAGAGCCGACGCGTCGTAGACGGTCGCTTCCGGGTTCCGAGCGATCCACTCCTCGATGGCGCGGTCGAGTTCGCGGTAGGTATAGGCGCGGCCGCCGAAGTCGACGGCGAGATCATCAGCCGCGCCGCCGAGTTCGGGACTACGCACGGATCACACCGGGATACGCACGGTGCACTCCCTTGGCCACCACGCTCGCCACCACGACCTTGAGCAGATCGCCGGGGACGAACGCGAAGTTGGTGCTGATGGCGGCCCATATCCCGAGGTCGGTGCGCAGCAACAGGCCCACGGTGCCGAACAGGTAGATGATCAGCAGACCGCCGACGGCGTTGATCAGCAGGCCGAGCGCCAGAGGGTATTTCGGCAGGATCCGGGCGGTGCACAACCCGATGAACAACGCAGCCGGAGCCCAGCCGACGAGGTACCCGGCACTGGGCCCGGCCAGCGCCGTCAAGCCGGTGCGGCCACCGGACAGCAGCGGCAGCCCGATCATCGTCAGCGCGAGGAAGACCAGCACGGCGGCCGTCCCCTTGCGTGCCCCGAGCACCGCACCGGCCAGGATCACACCGAGGGTCTGCACCGTGATCGGGACACCGCTGAACCCGACCGTGATGGCGCCCGGCAGGCCGAGCGCCGCGATCAAGGCCGCGAAGACCGCGATCTGCGCCATGTCCCGCGCGGAAATCCGGGCCCCGGACTCCCGAGAATTCTCGACACCCGCCACGACGACCCTCCGCATAGAACTTGAACGACGTTCAAGATAGCAGGCCGGGTGCTGCGACGCGCGGGGACGGGCAACGCGGTCACCCCGCGCCGGAACCGGGCGAACCCGCTTCCCGGTAACCGAACACCGCGACGGCGCGGCATTCGGGCCTATCGGTGAGTCCAATCGGGTTGGCTGAAGTGAGCGACCCGGGCCGCGGAAGCGGCTGTGCCGAGCAGGACGACTTCGCGGAATTGCCAGAGCATGGCGCCGGTGGGTGGGTGGATCGTCATCTTCGGGCCGAGCCGCATCTGCAGCAGGCCCGTGCCATCGGCCGGCGCGGCGTCATCGCGCAACTGCGCCTGCCGCACCGCGTCCTCGGCTCGAACCCAGCGTGGAGTGTCCTCGGCCGCGAGCCGGGCGAGGTCCACCAGATGCACCGAGTAGACCTCGTCCGGGTTCGGCCGCGTCCGGGAAGCATCGGTCAGCGCCAGTACCAGGGGCGTGATCGCGAATCCGGAGGCGGCGGGAAAATCGTCGAGCGCTCCGAGCAGGTCATCGGGACGTGCCCGCAGGCCCACTTCCTCGTGCAGTTCCCGCAAGGCGGCTTGCGCCGCGGTCTCGCCTTCGTCCACGCGACCACCGGGCAAGCCCCACTGACCGGCGTTGCGCCCACGGTAGGCGCGCTTGATGACGATCACCGACAGCGGTCCATCCGGCTCCTCGACCACGCACAGCACGACCGCCGCCCGGCGTACACCGGGCGAATCCGGAACCTCGATGCGCGGAAACCGGGCCAGCCGGGATTGCGCGAGCACGCGGAATTCATCGATGCTCCCCGCAAACGGCACTCTCGGGCTCGGTTCCATAGCTAGATCTTGCCCGACCGTCACCGGAGGCGGTGCGCCGAGGGAAGTCGTTGACAGTATCTACGGCACCTGTCACCGTATCGGGAATCTCGGGGTCCGGACCGCGCCTCGGGCGTTCTCGATCGGAGCGTGCTTGATGGGGTTTCTCGAGCCCGACCTGCCGGTGGTCGACATGGCGGAATGGAGCAAGGGCACGCGCGCCGAGCGCATCCGTCCCATGGCCAGGCACTGGGCCGAAGTGGGCTTCGGGACGCCGGTGGCGCTGCACCTGTTCTACGTCGCCAAGATCTGTCTCTACGTGCTCGGCGGCTGGCTGGTCGTGCTGACCACCGACGGCATCGACGGATGGGCCGACGTCGGCGACTGGTGGTCGGAACCGATCGTCTTCCAGAAGATCGTGCTGTACACGTTGTTGTTCGAAGTGCTCGGCCTGGGCTGCGGATTCGGCCCACTGAACAACCGCTACTTCCCACCGCTGGGCTCGGCCCTGTATTGGCTACGGCCCGGCACCATTCGGCTGCCACCGTGGCCCCACCGGATCCCTTTCACCAAGGGCGACAACCGAACACCGCTGGATGTCGCGCTGTACGCGGCGCTGCTGGCGGTGACCGCGGCGGCTCTGCTGTCCAACGGCGCCGGCCCGATACCGGAACTCGGCACCACCGTGGGCTTGTTGCCGCACTGGCAGGTCGCGGCGATTCTCGGCCTGCTGGCGATACTCGGCCTACGCGACAAAGTGATCTTCCTCGCCGCCCGGGGCGAGGTCTACGGCACCCTCACCGTCACCTTCCTGTTGGCGGGAGCCGACGCGATCGTCGCGGCGAAGGTGGTCTTCGTCGTGATCTGGATGGGCGCGGCCACGTCGAAACTGAACAAGCATTTCCCTTTCGTGGTGTCCACCATGATGTCCAACAGTCCGGTGTTCCGGCCGAAGCCACTCAAACGCGCGTTCTTCGAACGCTTTCCGGACGATCTCCGGCCAGGGCGGCTGTCCCGCGTCTTCGCGCACGGCGGGACCGTCATCGAGATGTGCGTCCCCTTGGTGTTGTTCTTCACCCACGGCGGGTGGCCCACGGCGATCGCGGCGACCGTGATGGTGTGTTTCCACCTGGCGATCCTCACCGCGATTCCCATGGGCGTGCCCTTGGAGTGGAACGTCTTCATGATCTTCGGCGTCGCGACGCTGTTCGTCGCGCACGCCGACCTCGGTCTGCGCGACCTGGGTGACCCGCTACCGGTGGCCGTGCTGTTCGTCGTGGTCACGGGCATCGTGACGGCCGGAAATCTGTTCCCCCGCAAGATCTCCTTCCTGCCGGGCATGCGCTACTACGCGGGAAATTGGGACACCACTATGTGGTGCATCAAACCGTCTGCCGCGGCGAAGATCGCCACCGGCATCGTCGCGATAGCCGCCATGCCGCAGGCGCAGCTGGAGCGGTTCTACGGAAAGGACCGCGCACAGATTCCGCTGTACCTCGGCTACGCCTTCCGCGCCATGAACACGCACGGCCGCGCGCTGTTCACGCTGGTGCACCGGGCCATGCCGTCCGGACGCGAAGACGAATACACCATCACCGACGGCGAGCGCATCTGCAGCACCGCCCTCGGCTGGAATTTCGGCGACGGCCACCTGCACAACGAGCAACTCATCGCCGCGATGCAGCGGCGCTGCCACTTCGAACCCGGTGAGGTACGCGTCGTCCTGCTCGACGCGCAGCCGATCCACAAGCAGACCCAGCAATACCGTCTCGTCGACGCCGCCACCGGCGAATTCGAGCGCGGAGAAGTACGGGTCGCCGACATGGTGACCCGCCAGCCCTGGGCCGATGACGTCCCGGTGCGGGTGTTCCACGGCACGAGCGAGCGTTGACGACTTACCGGCGGCTCAGGGCACTTCGCACCACCGTAAATGCATTTTTAGATGCGAATATCTACGTAAGGACATGTGAAGACGCCGGTATCCACGGTCACGACGGCCCCGGACGTCAACACGCGCTTCGGCCCGAGACCTCAGCAGCCACTCCCGGGCTATCGCCGATCGCTGACCGCCACACGGGCCACAGCTTCGTCGACACGCTCCCCCACCCAACCAAGGAAGTCGCGAACTTCGCTGTGACGCAGAGGAAGCGCTGCCGAACGCGGGCGCTGGAAGCTGCGTAGCGCCATTTCGATCACCGGCCGGAAATCCTGCTCGGAGTTCGCGATGATTCGCGCCGCTGCACATTTCGCCAGCCACCGGCCCGTGCGGCAGAACGCCACCGATCGACAGCCGTTCAACACTTGATTGTCGGCCAAATGCCCTACGCCGCCGGCATGTTCTCGGACCGAGGCGAGAATCGCGGCGAAGAGGTCGCGCGGCGCCGGTGCGGCGATGACCTGCCGCACCGGCGTCCCGTACAGCAGCAGCCCGGTCTGATGTGCGATCGAGCGATCGAGGACGTACCAGAAGGCGGGTGATTCGGCCGGATCGAAACTGGCGCGATTCGGCAGCATCGGGCCGGTATTGAGGTCCAGCAGGTACCCGGCCGCGCCGGACGGACGCACGACGAACTCCGCGTCGTAAACCACCAGTTCCAGGCCGGCCGCCGGGCACAGCAGCGTGGGGTGAGCGAGTGCCACCGCCAGGTCGCGCAGATCCTGCGCGGGAAGCATCGGGTCGACGACGACTGTCACATCGATATCGCTGCGTCCAGGTCGATAGTCCCCGAGCGCGAGCGATCCCACGGCGAAGACGCTGACCAGATGAGCCCCGCAAACCGCCCTGGCCCGGCGGACGAGACCGTCGAGGTACGGACGCACCTCTTCCGGGAGAGATCGCGGGTCCACCGGGGAACGGGTCATATCGGCCAGTATCCGCCAGGGCGAAGCGCCGAACCGAGGGCAGGGTCACCGGCTCGGGCGAAGTCACACTGCGAAGGAACGAGTTTCACCTGGGCTTCCAGCCGCGGCCGCCCCGGTCCCGCGGTGCGCCCGGATCAGCAGCGCGGCCCGCAGATAGCACAGGCC
>NZ_BAFS01000396.1 GCF_000308415.1 Nocardia asiatica NBRC 100129
GACCCAACCCGGAGGTAACGCATGAGTGAGCGCAGCGAGGTGGAGTCGTGAGTGCCATCCACCCGGATGTGCAGGCGGCCTTGGACGCCGCGCGCGATCTGCGGCATCGCATCGCCGAGATGCGGGAGAAGATCGACAACATCCGCGCTCGCAGGCCCTCGCCGAGCGGCGCGGTCATCCCGGAGGTCGACGCCATGGGCAGGCTGACCGATCTGTATCTGGCTCCGGGTACCGCCGCACGGCTGACCTGCCCCGAACTGGTCGCCGAGATCATGTCCGCGATCCGGGAGAGCACCGCCGACGCCGCGCGGCAGTATCAGAGCGTCATGGAGACTCCCGTCGAGGAGATCCAGCCCACCGCCTTCGTTTCCGGGCAGAGCGGATGACCGAGCCCGCCCCGGAGGTCACCGTCGCGGACACGGTGCGGTGGCTGCACGACGAGGGGCTGGTCCGGCTGGCCGGGGTGGCGGACGGCATCTCGGAGACGATCGTCGCGTACACGATCGACATCGCCACCGGGACGGTGTCCGCGCACCCCGCGACCGGCGGCGGCGTCGGGGCGGACGTGGTGTCGCTGGCCGCCGACGATCTGCCGTACCCGGTGGGCACCGCGAGGCGACTGGTGGTCGTCGGAGTCACGACCACGGATTCGGTTCTCGTGATCGACCTGGCGGCCACCCTCACGATCGCGATCAATGCCGACCGTCCCGCGCAGGCGGCGCGTTCCTGGGTGCTGCAGCTGTTGCTGAATCCCGAGGTCACCATCACCACCAACAGCGCCGACGTCGCGATCGGCGCCAGTGCGCGGCTGCGGCAGAGTTTCATCCCGGGCGGCGGCGCGACCCTGGTCAACGTGGACGACAGCCGGCCGCCGGTCACCGCGGTGACTTTGAACGCGACCACGGAAGGTCCCGACCATCTGGACGTCGCGCCGGACGGCACCGGCGAGATGTATCTCGGCGCCCGGTTCTGGCAGTTGCGCCAAGTGATGCGCATCGAGGACGCGGCTTGGTCCGTGCTGGCAGCGCGCCTGGAATCCGCGGTCGACGACGTCGACAATCCTTTCAATCCCCCATCCGGCGAACGATTCTCGGAGAGCAGCCGATGACCGACATGCACTCGATCGATGTGGACGACTTCGACGACGAGGAAGTCGACACCCCGCCACCGGACTGGCGGAACCTGACCTATGAGGTGTTCAACCCCGATCACACCGTCGGCGTCGGGTGTGACCGGGACGGGGAGATCATCGGTCTGTACATCACCGACGAAGCGCGCGACAACGGCGACGAGTGGTTGGCGTCCCAGATCGTGCGGCTCGCGCGGCTGGCACACGCGAAGTCGCGCGTGGGCCTGCGGGCTGAGATGGAGTACAAGGGCACCCGTCCCTACACGATCGACTCGTTCGATCTCCCGACCGAGGCTTCCTACCGCGCCATGGAGGAAGCGGAGTTCCGACGCGACACCTGAGTGCCGACCGCCGCAACGGCGAGACAGGACAGCGACATGACCGACAAATTCGATACCGACGAACCGCACGAGGTGGTCGCCGCCGCGCGGAAGTTCCGGACCGCGATGACGACGGTCGGCAGCCAAGTCGAGCGGGTCACCGCTGGTTTCGTTCCGCCTCGCCGACCCGAATCGGACCTCGATCGGCAGCTGGTGGCGTGCATGCGGAAGTGGATCAAGCCTCCTTTCGATCGCGCGGTGGGGGCCAACGGCCGTCGAGTGGACGCGACGACCGAATTCATCACGCAGGTCTCCTACACCCATGGCGACGCCGATCGCGAAGGCGCCGCCGTCGTGCACCGTCGCACCCAATCCATCTGATTCGCTGATGGAACCGGAGCGCAACAGTCCGTACTGGGACGCGATCGTCGGCGACAACTGGCCGGTGATCTCACCGGGGGACTGGAGCGCGCTGGAACGTCGCGCGCGTGACGGCGCGGCGGCGCTGGACCTGCTCGACGCCGACAGCAAACGCCGCGACTTCGACGAGCGGGCCCGTTCCAGCGCCGGTCTGCAACCGGTCAAGGACGACATGCTGCGGCAGCGGGCCAACCCGCAGGCGTTCGCCGACGCGCTGGAGGCCGCCGCCGACACCTTCCGGGACTTCTCCGACCTGGTGTACCGGACCCGCAACAAGATCCTGGACATCGTCGAGGAGACCACCGCGCAGGTCGACCGGACCAAACGCGCGGCCGCGGCCGAGGACGACGAATCCGACGCCCAGGCCATCCGCAGCCGCATCCCCGGCATGATCGCCGCTGCGCGGGACGCGGTGGAGGACGTGGTCAGGGCCGCGCTGAATTCGATCAGCCCGCACGGCCTACCCAGTCTGGCCGCGATCGCCGACGCGCTGGGACAGCCGGGACCGTGGTCTCCCGGGCACAACGGTCCGGACGATCATGGACAGCACCGGCCCGCGGCCGACCACTCCGGCAACCCGCGTCAGGACGGGCCGAAGGACACGCACAGACCGGACAATGTTCCGGTCTCGGTGCCGCCACAGGTCGGGGCCGACGATCCGGTCGTCGACCCGACCGGCCCGCTCCTGCCCGGCGACGACCTCGGCGAACCTCCGAATCAGATTCCTGCGCAGGACACTTCGTCCAGTCCGCCGTCGACCGGCACGGACCCCGGCCAGAACGCACCCGTTGGGCCGACGACCGTTCCCGTCGGCAATACGCCCGGCGCGGCGCCCCAAGACGGACCGGGCATACCCGGCGTGAGCAGCGGGCCCCGTGCACCGGTGACGGATACCGAGCCGGTGACTTCGGACCCGGATGTCCGAGCGGACGACGACCATCGGGGAGCGCCCGTCTCGGAAGAACGAGAGCCGGACGAACGTGGTCCGGTGGGAAGCGATCCGGATGCCTCGTCCGATCGAACCGAGTCCGTGAGCCAGGACCGGCCGACGACCACTTCGGCGGCGGAATCGAACGACGCGACCAGGGTCGAACGGTATGCGACTTCCTCCGCGCCGATGACGGACCCGACCGCCGCGGTGCCCTACATCCTTCCGCCTCCCGTCGTCACGCCTCCGCCCGCTCTCACGCCGCAGGCTCCGGCCGCCTCGGTCAATCCGGCCGGACCGGCGGTTTCCGCTCCGGCGGCGCAGGCGGGCTCGGGCCCGCCGCAGGTGCAGGCCAAGCAAACCGCGGCCCCCGGCGAAACCCGCGGACCCGCCGTCGCGCCCAAGATCACGGCGGTGAGTTCGGGACCGCCGCCCGGTTCCGCCGGAGCCGTCAAGGCGCCGCCCCCGGAGCGGGGCGAGCAGCGGGCGGACCCCGAGAAGGCCGAGAAGGCCGAGGCCGACGGCAGCGACGAAACGATCCGCAACGTAGTGGGCGCGGCCATGACCTCGGCCGCCGCCCCGGCTTTCGTCCTGGGTGAGCGGGTGGACGGCGACTTGGTGCTGGCCCGTACCCTGCTCGGCGGCATCCTGGCCGCGGGCGGCGACGCGGTCCTCGGACTCGGCTGGGCGGTCTCGGTGATGCGCCATCAGAGCGGCATCAGCGCGTTCGTCACCTCGAACGAGGGCCGCGGCTGGATGCCCGCGGGGCTCCACCTGCCGCGTGAGATGTCGACTCCGTGGGTCTGGGACGTTTCCGACGCGGCGTGGGAGGGGGTCGCCGACCCCGCGCGTGTGCTGGCGGAGTTCGCCATCGCCTGGGGACGGAAGTCCGGTGCTCGGCTGACCGCCGTCGTCTCGTCGGAGGAGATCGACGCCGAGTTGCGGCGACAGTTGGGCGAGGTCCCGATCGAAGGCTCGGTGGCCGCCTCCGCGGCGATGGACTTCAGCGCGCCGCGGCCGAGTCTGGTCGACCGTCTCGAGCTGGTCGGGGCTCCCGCCCTGGTCAAGCGAGCGGGAACCGTGCCCGAGGCGGAGATCGGTACGCGACGGTGGGAGTTGGCCTCGGACGCGCACCTTCGTCTCCAGCAGGCCGGGCTGGGTTCGCCGGCCGCGCTGGGGGCGCCCGCGGCGCGCGAGCGGATCCTCACGGCGTTGCGACAGCGTCGCGAGGTGCCGCAGGAGTGGTGGGAGGAGCTCCGGGACGCCGACGACCTGCTCACCGCGACGATGCTGTCGCGGCGCGCGGATGTGTCCAGGGTCGGGCTGGGCGAGTTGCGCGCCGACCAGTCCGACGGCCGGTACGCGTCGGAGCTGAACGGCTTGCGCGCCATGGTTTTCGAGCGGCGCTGCGATGAGCTCGTGCTGCTGCTGGCCGAGGCCGCTACGCGCCAGAATCTGCGCGACGCGATGTACGCGCACGCGCAGATCGTGGGCCACCCCGCTTTCGTCGCACCGGCTCCCACCCCGGCCGCCGGTCCGGTTCGCCGTCCGACCATCACGGCGGGCCCTGGTCGTTGACCGGAAAGGCCTGCGCTCCCACTCCTGGGAAGGATCGACAATATGGGAGACGTGTGGTGGGAAAGGATCTGATCGAGCATGCCGAACAGCATGGAAATCGACCCTGCGGTTTTGCGTCAGCTGGCCGACCAACACGACCGGGTCGCGCGTGACACCAGGGAATGGGCCAAACCCCCGGCGGACTGGCTCGCGAACTTCCTGCCCACCTACGGCAAGATCGCCTATCCGGTGTACGAAGCCCTGGAGCGGTACTACGACGCCAGGCAGCGGGCGGGCGAGGCGCTGGCCAGCGAACACGACCGCACCGCCGACTCGCTGCGTGCGTCCGCGGACGCCTACGAGCAGTCCGACGAGGACTTCGCCTCGCACATCCGGCAGGTGGGCGGCGTCACGGATCAACCGTCCCCGACGATGCCCGTTCCGGCCTCGACCGATCCGTTCGGTCCGGGCGGCCCGACGCCACCGGTAGCTGTCGGGCCCGACGGTCCGGTGCAGGCGGGGCCTACCTCTGCGGGAACCACGCCCACTTCGGCCGGCCCCGACGGCACCCAGAACAACCCGCTCGGCACCTCGCCCGGCGGTCCGAACGGAGCGTCGCCGACGAGTACCGGTGTGCCCGGCGCGACCGCCGCTCCGACGGAACCGGTGGGTACCAACGGCACCGGCACGCCGAACGCGCCGGGAACGACCGCAGCAGGTGCGCCGTCCAGCCCCGGCGTCACGGCGCCCACGTCGACGGGCATGCCGACGACCGGTGTCGGACCGCTCAACGCGGCTCCGGACGACCGCGGCGCCACGCAGCCGCCCAGCGGCGCGACGGGCCGGCCGGACCTGCCGCCCATGCCGGTGCCGGTCGCGAGCCCGTTCGCCGCGGCCGTCGCCTCGGCGAAGGACAAGGAAGCCGAACCCGCGTACGTGGTGGGCAGCCAGGTGAACGACGACCTGGTCCTGGCCAGGACGCTGCTCGGCAGTGTGCTCGCCGCCGTGGATTCGCCGGTGGGCATGGCCTGGTCGGTGGCGGTGTTGCGCGGACCGGGGGGAACGGGCGTCTTCATCACGTCGAACGAAGGCCGTGGCTGGTTGCCGGCCGGGCTGTACTTGCCGCGTGAGGTCTCCACCCCGTGGAACTGGGACGAGTTGCTCACCGCCGACGACGGCAGTGGCTCGCCGTGGGAGGGGGTCACCGACCCGGCCCGGGTGCTGGCGGAATTCGGTCTGGCCTGGGGCGCGAAGGCCAACGCGCAATTGTCGGCGCTCGTATCGTCCGGACCGATCGACCCCGGTTTGCGCTCCCGCTTCGCCGACGCGGCGATGGAAGGGCTCGTCGGTCCGTCCTACGACGTCGACCTGCGCGAATTCACCCCGGACACGGCCGACCGGCTCGGCCTCACCGGTTCGATCGCGGGCCTGGAACAGGTCGCGTCGGTACCCGACGCGCAGGTCCTCGCGCGCTGTGTGGAGCTCGCCGCGGATGCCCACGGCCAGGTCGGGCGCTCCGGATCGGTACCCGCCGAAGCCGCCACCTCGCGCCGGGTCCGGGAACGGATTCTGGCCGAGGTCCAGGCCGGGCGGCCGGTGCCGCGCGAACTGTGGGACGAACTGCGCGACGCCGACGATCTACTGGCGGCCTCGATGCTCGGGCAGCGGGTCGACGTGGGCCGGGTGGAAATCGGGCAGCTGCGGCTGGACGCCGGAGTCTCCCCGTTGCGCAGCATGGTCTTCGAACGCCGCTGCAACGAATTGGTGCTGTTGCTGGCGGACGAGCCGAGCAGGCAGACACTGCGTGACGCCGTCTACGCACACGAACAGATCACGCTGCACCCGCAATTCGTCTCGACACCGGCGCCCGTGTCCACCACCGTGGCGCCCGAGCGGGTCGCCCGGCCTGCGACGGCTCCGGCGGTCGCCGCACCGGATGTCGCCGGAGGGCCGCCGCCCACCGTCGTGGTGGCGCCCTCGACACCGCCGCCGGTGGCGCCACCGGAGCGGTCGTGAAAACGGCGCGTTCGTAGCCTTTTTCGATGATCCGTGCCGCGGCACAGTGGATTCTTTCCGCCGTGCCGCGACGCGGACACCGGCGCCTTCATCGTGTTGCGGCCTGACCGCGTGCCGAGACAACGCGCTTACGGGATGAACCGACAATCGCTGCGAAAGGCCACGCGGTAGGGAGACAAGGGTCGGCAGTATGAGACTGCCGGTGCCGTCGGCGTTGTGCAGGCAAGCTGCATCGCTGTGCGCTCGATGACCGTCGAGCGGACGACGACGGCCGAGCGAAAGATTCGCAGGAAAGCCCCGAGTCCCTGAAGGACTTCATTCACCGGAATGACGGGATCGAGGCTCGCGCTCGTTGTCGACCGGTGATCTGACCCGCCCGCAAACGCGGACAACCCTTTCGCCGAATGTGCTGAGGGGTGGCACCGCCCAGCGGTCCCACCCCTCGCCACACTTCGGCACAGGCCCTAGGCGTCGATGACGGAACTGGCTTCCTGATCCGGCTCTTCCTCGGCCGCGGCATCCTGAGTGGTCCCGCCGGCCGGCCGATCGGCCGAGGACACGTCCCTGGACCGCCGAACCGGGATCACGCCGGGCGCCACCGTGGTGGCCGGAGCACCATCCTGTTCGGCGGGCGGCGCGGTATTCGCCGCCGGGGCCGCGGTGACGCCGCCGGGCTCCGTGGCGGCCGGTTGCGCACCGGCCGGTTGCGCGTTCGGATCGCCTGGCGGCGGCCCCGCGGGCTGGTCGCCTGGCGGCGGTGCCTGGACCGGCTGGCCCTTGTTCTGGTTCTGCTCGGCCTTTTCGGCCTTGTCCTCTTCGGCCTTTTGCAGCATCTCGGGGATCTGTGAGACCAGCGGCATAGCCGCCATCGGCAGCATCGCGAGCATCGGCAACAGCGATGACAACCCACCGTCGCCGCCGCCGCCACTGCCGCCGCCGGCCGCGCCGCCCCCGCTGGATTGGCCTCCGCCGCCGGAGTTGCCCTTCCCGCCGCCGTTGGCCATGTCCTCGTTGAGGTCGGCGATCGCGGTGACCTTGTCGTATACCGCCTCGACGGCGGCGGCGACCGCTTTGAGCAGGGGAAGCTCCTGCGCCGGCTTGAGTTTGGCGCTGCCCGCGGCCTTCAGCTTGGCATTGAGTTCGGTCACGATGGTCTTGATCGACCGCAGGGCCTGTACCTGTTCGGCGGCTACCGTGACGGAGGTCTTGACCA
>NZ_BAFS01000395.1 GCF_000308415.1 Nocardia asiatica NBRC 100129
CGCCAGCCAGAGCCCGCGACATCATCGAGTCGACGCTCCGCTCCACTGAACGTCCGCACGAGCGGCTGAGGAAATAGGCGGCCAACCGGCGAGCGCGGCGACGGTTGTGTCAGCAGCAGACCGCGGCGGTACCGGGCTGGCGGGCGCCAGCGTCCTTGGCGAACGTGTTCCCGTAGCGGCGGGAGGCGCAGCAGCGTCACTCCCACCGCGTCGCGAATCGTAGCCGCCCACCGCGATTGCATAGTGACCAGACGGCCGACCCGGACCGACATTGCGGTAATCGCGTCGGCGTGCGGACGGCGCTCGACCTCGTAGGAGTCGAGTATCTGCAGTGGCGCGCCGGCATTCACCACGGCCGCGATTTTCCAGGTCAGGTTCGTGACATCCCGGATTCCCGAATTCAGACCCTGGCCGATCATCGGAGGCATCAGGTGGGCAGCGTCGCCGCACAGCAAAACCCGTCCGACCCGCCAGTGCTCGGCGCTCTTGGCTCGGAAGGTGTAGATGAGATGGCGCAAGATCTCCGCGGTGTCGGGGTCTGTAACCTCAGCGATCACCCGCCGCGCAGCCTGCGGGGTAAGGATCTCGTCGTGGTCCTCCCAGGGCATCACCTTGCGTTCCCAGCGGTGCCCACCAGCGGCGAGCCGGCCGGTCAGACTGGGCGCCGCCGGGTCCAGCGTCATCTGGAAATACGGAAGATGGGTGACCGGCTCCGGCAGCTTCGCATCGACGATCAGCCAGGTGTCGGTGTATGCGGATCCGACGAGCTGGACGCCGATCGCTTCCCGGGTAGCGCTGTTGGCGCCATCGCACCCGACGACGAAGCGTGCACGCGCGTTCCCTGTCCCGCCGTCGACATCACGAAACGTGAGTTCGACCACTTCGTCGTCCTGGGTCAACCCGGTGAGCCGGTGACCCAGTCGGATGTCGACATCCGGATACTCCGCGAGGGCCGCCCGAAGGTGCTTGTCCAGCAACGGCTGGTAGATCGCGGACATCCACGGATGCCCTTGGATTTTCTCCGTCGGCAGCGTCGTCGCGACAACCTTGCCGCGAGCCGACACCCACTGGGCGCCAGCTCCGAGGAGCATGTCTGGAACCGTGCGCTCGTACACTCCGGCCTTTTGAAGCGTGCGTAACGCTTCTCCGTCGAGAACGCCGACACGCGGATTGGGATACACATCGGCCTCGCGCTCGAGGACCAAGACCGTCAACCCCGCGCGTGCCAGCAGAAGCGCCGCCAGCTCCCCAACCGGACCCAGGCCTATCACGGCAACGTCGAATGTCATGACAGCCTCCGCCAACCCGTGAAAAGGATGTCGGCAACTCTGGAACGAACTACAAGGCCGGCCGCCGGACGTTCGAGTGACCATGTCCGATCGGATACCTGGGGTGAGTTGTGAAACACATCTATCGCCCCAGGGCCCGGGCAGTCCCTCCTTCTCGAACGGCTCGAGCACATGACCCCAGCTGGTGTCATTGACATGCGCGAACATGGGGGGTGACTGGGGCCCGGGCGGCGCAGATCGTGCCGAGGAGCGCCGCCGTGGCCACGGCGGCGACCACTGCTCCGAAGACGATGCCGATACGGGACGGGCTCCAGCTCTGGGCGGCGAAGCCGACGCCCAGGATCGGAACGGAAATCGCGAAGTAGGCCACGACGAAATAGGCGGAGGCGATCTCGCCGCGTCGCGATTGCGGAGCCGCTTCCACTACCGCGCCGAGCCCCTTGCCGAAGCTCGCGCCATGCCCGAGGCCGGTAATCAGCGCAGCCGCGCTGAGCATGACCACCGACCGAGTGGTCAACGCTGCGGCGAGCAGCGCGGCGCCGAGTATCAGGGCCACACAACCGAGGATCATGGCCTTGGAGGCGGGTAGCGTCCTGGTGAACGCTTGGGTGGCCGCGGACGCGGCGAACGCCGCGGAAACCAGCAAGCCGGCCATGGCCTTGTCGTGAACGTGCAGAGATTCGCGCAGAAACGTCGGCACGACCGACGTGAACAGACCGATTACGCAGAAACCAGCGCATGCGGCGAGTGCCGCGCGGGTGAACACACCCCGCGCCTGAGGCGGAATGGACAGCCGCTGCATAGTGAGCAGAGTTCCAGGCGGCGTCGCAACGGTCTCGTTCACATGCACGATCGCGAGCGCGGCTACACCGATCATCGCCAGATGCACAACGAAGACGCAGTGCAGTGGCCACGGAACGTATTGCGCCAGCACCCCCGACAGTGTCGGCCCAATGCCCAATCCCCCGATGTTTGCGACTCCGGCGACGGTAGTGGCTCGGCTTTTCCATTTCACCGGTGCGGCTTCGATGATCATGGCGGTGGCGGTACCGGTGAAAATGCCGGCCGACAGTCCCGAGAGCGCCCGTCCGACCAGTAACTGCCACACCGACCCAGCAGTGAGGAAGACCAGGGAACTGGCCGCGGAACAGGCCAGCCCGGCAATGAGCAGCGGTCGACGTCCGAGCGTGTCCGACCATCGGCCGAACAGAATCAGTGCCGCGACGACTCCGGCGGCGTAGGTGGCGAAAATCGCGGTGGACATGCCGATGGAGAACCCGAGCTGGGCGGCATACAGCGTGTACAGCGGCGTCGGCAGGGTCGTGCCGAGCATGACCACGGCGAAGGCGTAGCCGATCTGCACCATCGACCTGAAGTGGGGTTCGCGCGCGCTCGAGCGGTGTGGATATGAGGGGAAGGCGTCGTGCGTCGCTAATCGAGTGACCATAATGGCAACATCGTTGCCGATATAGACCACTCCGTCCAATTAAATCGGCAACAGTGTGTCCGATATTACTGGCGATACCGGCGCCACTGCGGCCGAGAAGACCGAAGCGGCGCATGGCGCTTCGGGGCCGAAACCACCTCGGAGAGCGAGGGTTCACCACCCTCGCCGATGGACTTGTCGACGTAGTCGACGGGATCCTGCATCGCCGACTCGTTCTCGGTAGGCCCGCGCTGAGCGGACGCCAACTGCGCATGCTGCTGCAAGCCTGATCTCCCGTACTTTATCCACCGTGCCCGGCCGAGCGTGCGGGAAGCCACTCGATCATGGCTCTGGTGACCTCGAACGCGCGGTTGTGCCATTCGAGGATGCCTCACAGCCGGTCCGCATCACCGGCTGCGATCGCCTCGACGAGCTCGCGGTGCCCCTCGGGCCGACTGCGCCTCGGCCGACGCCGCTCGAACGGCTGCCTGGTGAAGCGCTGCGCCGGGCGGCATCGAGCTCCGGGGTGTTTCAGAACATGCGCGCGGAATCCGGCCTCGGTGGCGCATACAGGAATTGGCACGGCATCGTTGGGTAGCTGTGGTCCACGCGGTCGTCGACGGCGGCGGCCCGCGCCCAGCCCTTTTCGATCACCTCCCGCGCGAACGTTACAGCCGCCTCGCGGGAGGCGACGAAATGCAAGGGGGAACCCAGACCGAAGTCGACCATCAGGTGCCACAACATCGCATTTCCGATCTCATGAACGAGCCCTCAGCAACGCTGACGGCGGCAGCCGGACCTTGGTCGGGCCTTCGAAATCCGAACCTCGTCAGTTCGGCGAGGTGTCCGCGCCACACGGGACGTCGCTGCAGCGATTACCGTGCACCTCTGGTCCATAGCCGAGCCCACCGGGACGGGTGAGCCGCCGTGGCTCACTCCTCCCTCCCGATGGTCTGTGGCACCGGGGATTCGGCCGCCGGGGTCATCGCAATGATGGATTTCAGTGTGCGCGCAGTCCGATCGCTGGTGGCGATCGAGCCGATGTAACCGTCGGGGCGGATCAGCAGCAGGGTGGAGTCGGTCAGGCCATAGATCTGGGCAAAGGACTCGGTGATGTCGGCGAGGACCACATCCATCTCCGCCTGATCACCACTGTCGACGGTGACCCGTTTCAGCCCCGCGCCCTTCGCGGGCCACGGCAGTGCGGCCAGGTCCTCGGCCGCCGCGGGACCGTAGGCGATCGCGGTGAAATGTGGTCCGGCGAAGAGATCGAACAGCCGTTGCGATCCCCCTGTCGTGCTGAGCAGTCTCGCATCCGGCGCGCGATCGCCCACCCGCAGCGTCGCGGTGTGTTGGGCATCATCCGCCGCCAAGGGTCCGCCGCGGTAATGGAGGTCCAGTTGACGTTCGTCATCACCGCGTTTGATGGACGACGGGTCGAGCTTGGACAGACCCTGATACTTCTCGATCGACAAGCCCAAGACCCCGGCCGCGATCGGCTGACGCTCGGCTTCGTAGGTGTCGAGCAGGCTGTCGGGCGCACCGGCGAGCACTTGACCGAGTTTCCAGCCCAGGTTGTAGGCGTCCTGCACACCGGTGTTCAGTCCTTGCGCACCCGTGGGGGGATGGACATGAGCGGCGTCACCGGCGACGAACACCCGTCCCGAACGGTAGCGTTCAGCCAGGCGAATGTTGGGGCGGAACACCGACTTCCAGCTGATGTGCGACAAACGGATGTGTTTGTCACCGGTCTGCTTGCGGATGCGAGCGTTCAGGCTGTCCTCGTCGAGGTCGGGCTCCTCATCGGGGCGCAGACGGATCATCACCTGAAACCGATCGGAATGCGGCAGCGGACACGCGCCGACGAACCGGCCACCCGGACGGGGCCAAACATGCCAGCGGTCCCGGGAAAGGCCATCCACCACGGCGTCGACGATGATCACCCGATCGGCTTCGTCGGTTGTTCCCTCGAAGCCGATGCCCGCGGTTTTCCGGACCGTGCTGGCCCCACCGTCGGCACCGACGAGGTAGCGAGCGCCGATCTCGGTCACACCGTCAAGACCGGAAACCGTCGCCACGACCGTATCCGGATGCTGTTCGAATCCGACCAGTTCGCAGTTGGACTCGACGGACACGCCCAGCCGCCACAGTCCGGCGCGCAGTGCGGCGTCGGTGCGGAACTGGGGGATCAACCACGTATTCGGATGCGGCACATCCGAGCTCACGTCGGTATGCGAGATCATGCGCCAAGGAATGTTCAGCGGACCCGCATGGATGCCCAGCAGCGGGTAGTCGGCTCCGCCGGCGCGAATGCCATCCAGGACGCCGAGGTCTTCGAACACTTCCAGGGTGCGCGGCTGGACTCCCTTCGCTCGCGAACCCTCGAAGGCGTGCGCGGCCTTGTCGATGATCCGCACCGTCCGTCCGCGACGGGTCAGATCGATCGCCAAGGCGGTGCCGGTCGGCCCGCCGCCGACGACGAGAACATCGACGATATCGGTGGTGGGCTGGGTCGTCATCGGTGCGTCCCTTTCTTGGCGGCGTCGACGAAAGCGGCGAATCGGGAACTCATTCGGGCGGGCTCCTCGTAGGGGACCATGTGTCCGCACGGCGAGAAGATGTGCGCCACGGTGGGCGCCAGCAACGCGCATACCTCGTCGTAGTTCGTGATAGGAGTGACCTGGTCTTGATCGCCCCACAGCAGCATCCTCGGCACCGGCAGGTGGCCGGTTCGCCGGTAGAGGTCCTGGCGGCCGCCGAGCGGAAAGTCGGCGATCGTGGCAGCCAACGCGTAGATCGAGCCTTCGAACCGGTAGCACTCCCGCACCATTGCGTTGAGTGCCGCGGACTGCTGCGGATCGCGCACGTTGTGCGAGAGGTGCCGGTCGAGCATTCTGCTGCCCAGACTCTTGGCCAGGACGGTTCCCACGATCTCGTGGCGCAACAGCCGTGCGGCGGCAGGTGCGGGCTGCAACCCGGCGGGGCCCGCCAATGTCAAGCTAGCCAACCGGTCGACGTGCTGGTCGGCGAACGCCATGCTCACCAGCGCACCCATCGAAGTTCCGACGAGGTGGTATGGCTCGGACAAGTCCAGACGCTCGGTCAGGTCGGTGAGTTGCCGCACGAACAGCGCCTCGTCGTAGCGTGCCTCCACGCGATCGGAATAGCCCCGGCCGTAAGCGCTGTAGGTAAGGGTGCGGAATCCGCGCCGGTGCAGTTCGGCGGCGAGTTCGTCCCAGTAGAACAGGGGGACGGTGAGACCGCCCGCGAAGACGACGGTCTCGGCCGCGGCGGGCCCGCTCAGCTCGTAGTGAGTGATCCCATCGCCGCATCGGAGGAACTCACCGCGCAGTTCTCCTCTGGTAGGCCCGTCCAAGCGACTTGTCTCGCCGCGGGCCACGAAGTACTTCATCGTTGTTCCTTCGGCTGTGCGGCCACCTCGGTGGTCAAGAAGTCCAAAACCGCGCCTGCCACCCACGCCGGATCTTCATCCGGGAGCAGATGGCCGCCACCAGGGTGCACGCGTTCGTGGCTGCCAGGGATATCGCGGGTGAAATGCTGGCCATCGATAGACGCGCTACGCAACACGAGGGTGGGTACAGCGATGGCCGGGATCTCGGCTGTTCGGTCGATCTGGTCGGTATTGGCGAAGTCGATGAACGCCTGTTGGTTGCCGGGCCTGGTCAGCATCGCGTAGACCCGGTCGATCATCTCGTCGTCCACCACCGACGATCGCGATCCGACCGCCGAGCGCAGATTGCGTGCGGTGGCCGACCGAGAGGCCAAGCGGGGCAACAACGCCCGACCGATCGGATTACGGGCCAGCCGCAGCGCCAGCGGCAGCGACTTGCCCGGATAGCCGGTGGCGTTGATCAACACGAGCCGATCCACACGCTGGGGGTGATCCAGTGCGAAATTCCAGGCGATGTTGCCGCCGAGCGAGTTGCCCACCACCGAAGCATCGACCACTCCGAGCCGGTTCAAGAAGGCGGCGACGGTCGTGGCGTAGGTCTGCACCCGGTAGTCACGGTCGAGGCGCGGGCCGGTGAGACCGAACCCGGGCAGATCGAGGCGAATGACGTCGAAGGACGACGACAAGGTGGCGGCCACCTGGTCGAAGCAGTGCAGCGAGGAGCCGCTGCCATGTAGGAGCAGCACCGGTCGCCCGCTTCCGGCCCGTTTGTAGTGAAGGTTCTGACCTTCGACGCTCACGAAGCGCGAATCAGGATCGATGTAGTCATCGACAGCTACTCGTCTACTCATAATGGTTACAGCGTTGCCGATATATGATCCGAGGTCAAGTGTTGCGGCAACATTGTGACCGTTATTTGTCGATCGGATGACCGGCCCGCCGATCCGGCATAATGCGCGAGCGTGCCCGTCGCCGATTCCGACGCTACCGAGACCACCGGCCGACGCTCCCCTGACCGCCGACGGATTCCTTTCGATCGGATCATGACAACCGGGCACGATCCGCAGTGCGGAGGTGTCGTGCCGCTGCGGCGTAACACGTCGGGTGTCAGACCTTCGGCGAGTGCACAGCACGCTCCGCGCCCCGCGTTCGCCGCATCAGGCGCTCGACCGCCGCGTCGACATCGAACTCATCTCGCCTCCACCGTCCGTCGTGACCAGATCTGGATCGG
>NZ_BAFS01000394.1 GCF_000308415.1 Nocardia asiatica NBRC 100129
GATGGCCAGCGCCTCGCCCGTCGCGGCCGCCCTGGCCACCCGAGCGGCCTCGGTCAGCACCCGTTCCCCGTCCTTGCGCAGCCACTCCACATCGGCTTCGGTCAGCATGGCACCGGGACCGTACCCGGGCTGAATGGCGACGGAGGTGACTATATGCAGCCGGCACCGATGCAACGCGGCGTCGGCCGCTGCCCACGCCGCCGCGTGGTATGACGTCGCGGATCCGTCGACGGCGACCACGATCAGATCGGTCTGCCCAGTGCGTGCGGTCGAGTTCTCGGTCATTGCGTTCTCCTCGGTGCCGAATCCATGTGTCCTATTTCGTGCCGATCGTTCGGCGCCGTTCGGCCGCCACGAATCGTTTCGTCACCTCGTGCCGACTTGCCATCACCATCTACGCGGCTTCGGGTTCGCTCACCGTCGTCGCCGCTATGGCGACTTTCACGAACCCGAGGGATCCAGGGGCGCAACCACCTCGTCGAGCGGGCGGCGCGGAGTGGCCGGGACCGGATCGGCACTCGGGATCGCGTAACCGACCCGAACGACGATCTGCGGATATCCGGTATCGTCCAGCACATTCGCGCGGATGCGTTTCCTGGTGCCGGCCAGTTCCATCGGCTCGGTCAGCGGGCACGTCGCCAGACCCAGGGTCGTGGCGGTCAACAGCACCGCGCTCGCGGCTTCACCAGCTCGCAACCGGGACAATCGGTCGTCACTGCTGGTGCTCAGGAGCATCATCCGGTCAGCGGCGTCGACATCACGCACCACCGCCTGCGGCAATCCCGGATTCGAGAACGGACGCACCGTCGGATCGGCGTCGCTCGACACCGCGTTGCGCGCCGGGACCCCCTGCGGCGCCGCGTGCCTGCCACTCCACTGGGCGAGTTCGGCGCCGTAGGCCAGGTCACGCGCATGTTCCCACGCCGCTTGTTCGAATGCCCGCAGCAATTGAGTCCGCGCCGGTTCGGCGTCGATATCGCGCACGAGCACTCCGACCGCCTCCCCTGCGGCGATGATCGCCTCGATATGCGCGGCCGGCACCTCCCAGGAACTGTAGTGACGGCGATCGGTACAGCGGCTGCCGATGGCGCGCGCCAACTCGACATCCTCGGCTGTGAATGCGGTGGAATGGAACTCGACGGACGCGAGATGCTCAGGTGCGGCTGGGTCCGGCAGCCGGTGGATCGTCGTCTCCCACCCCTCCGCACGGGCCGCCACCCTCAGATGATGCAACACGGCGCCACAACTGAGCAGCAGGTCGCGCCCATCCGGGTCGGTGTGCGGAAGCCTTCGGCTTTCGTCGGCATACAGATGCACGGTTTCGTGCCCGAGCCGCCAGAGCCACGGCTGAGTGTTGTGCACCGACGGCGCTCGCACCGCCAGCGTCAACACTGATCGCAGCGTATCGAGATCAGGATGTGTTTTCGGCATCGCTTGCCTCTCATCGGGATTCGTCCGGCAGGCCCAGGACCTGACCGGCGGTGGCGCCACCATCGAGCACGAACTCCGAGCCGGTCGAGAACGTGGCCTCGGTGACCAGGAATCGCACCATCGCCGCGACCTCGTCCGGCTCACCGAAGCGAGCCAGCGGCTGATTCGCGGCCACGGATTCGTCCATGGCGTTGGTCATCGGCGTGTGGATGGGACCGGGGTGTATCGAACACACCCGCACGTTCGCGCGGCCCAATTCCAGAGCGGCGGCCTTGGTCAGACCTCGCAAACCCCATTTGCTCGCGACATAGGCGCCGATACCCGCGTACCCGATCAGCCCGGCTGTCGAAGAGATGTTGACGATCACCCCGCCGCCGGCGGCCCGCAATCGCGGCGCCGCCAGATGCATACCCAGCCAGGCGCCGTAGAGGTTCACGTCGACGACATGCCGGAACATCATGGGCGATTCGGTCTCGACGCCCCCGAAGTCGATGATGCCCGCATTGTTGACCAGCACCGCCAGGGGGCCGAACTCCGCCTCCGCGTCATCCAAGACCGCGCACCACGCGTCCTCGTCCGTCACGTCCAGCCGACGGAAGATCACACCCGAGCCGAGCGACTCCGCCAACGCGCTGCCCTCGCGTTCGAGTAGATCGCCGATGACGACGGAGATGTTCTCCTTCGCCAGGGCGGATACGACAGCGGCGCCGATGCCGCGTGCACCGCCGGTGACGACCGCGCTTCTGCCTTCGAGTCCGGCCATGGTAATCAATCACCTTTCAGCTGGCTGGGTACGCTCGTTTCTGAATTCAGCATCGCGCGAAGCAGTAGGCATCCGTGACGGCCGAAGGTCACCGGAGACCGGGCCCTCTGACCACGATCGGCCGCAAGTCCGGCCACCGGCCCTCAGACGCCCAAGACCGGCGACGTCGGCTCGACCGGTCAGCCATCGGGTCGCATCGAGCAGTCGCCCGCGCGGCAGCCTGATACGCCTGTGACCGGTCGATCTCCTTGTCAGGAGTGACCAAATCGAAGAAACAGGTGCCCAGCCCGGCTCGGTTCAGCACCTCGGCAACGAACCGGTTGCGCGGGCTGCGTCGGCTGCTGCCGCTGCCGTGCGCGAACAATCACCAGCCCGAGTCGGCGGGCATTCAGGGAAGCTCGCTGCGGGTTTGCGCAGAACGAAGAAGCAGCTCGACCTCGGCGTCGGCCACTTGGCCGAAATTGTGGTACCAGCCGCCGACCGCGCCGAACCGCGTGGGCATCTCCAGACAGACCACCTCGTCGGCCACTTCCTGCAATATCGCCACCGTGTCACGGGGAGCCACCGGGACGGCCAGCACAACGCGCTGTGCGCCTTGTTCCCACGCCACCTGGCAAGCTGCGCGAGCCGTCGCGCCGGTGGCGATGCCGTCATCGACGACGACCACAGTTCGACCCGAAAGCGGGATACGCGGGTGAGCACGCCGCAGCCGCTCGGTCCGCTGTCTCAGTTCGGCGCGTTCACGGTGCTCCACCTCAGCGATCTCCTCGCGGGTGAGCCTCGTGTAGCCGAGCACCACGTCGTTGATCACTTGGACGCCGTCCTCGCCGATCGCGCCGAAAGCGAGCTCCGGCTGGTACGGGACACCGAGTTTACGAACCAAGATCACATCCAGCGGTGCGTCCAGGCCCCGCGCGACCTCGTAGGCCACGGGAACACCGCCACGCGGCAGGCCCACGACGACGACATCCTCGTCCCTCAGGTACTGCAGTCGTTTCGCCAGGCGACGCCCGGCGTCAGAGCGATCGTCGAAAAGCATCGCCACCTCCTCTCGAGTCCAGCGTTGCCTTCCTGTCCCCGATCCTCAGCGCTGACGCGCGACGATGACGGGGCACTGCACTGCATCGACGAGTGCGGAAGTGGTGGACCAGGGCAGCACACCGGCCGCGCCTCTGCGGCCACGGCTGCCCACCACCAGCAGTTGCGCGTCCCGCGCTTCGTCGGCCAGACAGCGAACAGGACTGTCGCGCATCAACACTCGTCGCACCGGCACCTCCGGGAATCGCTCGCCGAACCCGGCCAGATTCTGCGCAAGTAGCGCGATCTCCCACTCTCGCACAGCATCCCAGGTCGAAATAAGATTGGTCGCGCGGGTATCACTCCACGCGTGCAGCGCGATCAACTCGACTTCGCGCCGCGAGGCTTCTTCGAACGCCAGTCGTATCGCCGGTATGCAATTGGGCGTCCCGTCCACTCCGACAAGGACCGGCTTGCCCGCGGAGACCGCATCCGTGGCCGGAGCCGAGCGGATGATCGCGACCGGGCAGCGCGCGTGCCTGGTCATTGCTGTGCTCACCGATCCGAGCAAGCCACGACCGAACGTCCCGAGACCACGGCTGCCGACGACGACCATCCCCGACCATCTCGAGCGGTCGATCAGATGCGGAACGATCGGATCGGCGATGAGTGAGGTCTCCATCGGCAGTGTCTCGTCGCGCGCCGCCTTTCGGGCTACCTCGCAGGCCTCGCCGAGCACTTGTTCGCCGTTCCGGCTCCGCGATGCGTCGGTGTCGGCCGATAGAAATCTCGCGCCGAAGCCGACCCGAACCGAGGTGACGATACACAGTCTGCGCCGGTACAACGCCGCATCCGCCGCCGCCCACGCCGCGGCGTAGAGGGAGACGGCCGAGCCGTCCACGGCGACGACATTGGGCCGGTCGATGTGCCCACGCGGTGGTGGCGTGTTCTCCGTCGAGGGCCGGCGCGGTGCCATCGGTACCGGCTCTCAGGCGTCGGCGGGTTTCGCGGCTGGCCGGCCCGCTCGATAAACCCTGGAGGAGAAATGCGCCTCTGCGACTTCTTCCTGCGCACGCAGTTCATCGCGGGTCGCTATATGTGCGTCCGGCCCGGGAAAGGTCAGGGCCCGATGCCCGGTATCGGTCCAATGCACCAGATAAGGGGGCATTCCGTCCTTCCCGTGCACTTCTTCGATGAGACCGTGCCGAACCGCACCGCCGACATTGCGACCTTCGACTATCAGCCAGTCCCCCACCTTCGCATGCATATGGCCCAACCTCCTCCGTTCCCCGTCCGCACTCATGGTCGCAACCGGCCGAGATCCGACGGTAGGGCCATTGGTCGCAGGCAAAGGTCCTTCTCGGCACAGCGAGGCCGATATGCGGTTCGCGGCGTCCGCCCGCCACCGCACACCGAGGGCGATCAGCGGTTCGCGGCCAGGGCCATCGGACCCTAGTCGACCGCGGCCGACGGGACGACGCTGATGCCATGTCCCTCAATAGCGCTTCACCGACAGCGATACTGCGCACCGCGCGCGAACGGCTCGACGCCGTCGCCGAGAAGATCGGCACTGGTATACCGCCGGCATTCCTGCGCGCAGTGTTGCGCGGCGAGTCCGGCAGCGACAGGGCCGCGGCTGACGCCGCAATCACGGAACGACTGGACCGAATGGAACACCGAGTGCTGCTACTCGGCGACGCGGTGGCGGTTCTCGCCCGCGGGCTCGAACAATTGCCGAGCAGTGACATCGATGACCAACGCCGGGCTGACGCGGCCCAACAAGCCCACCGCATTCTCATCGCCGAGCACCTCACCACCGCGTCCGCATCGCAGTAGGCGGGTCGACAGCGTCTTGTCACCGGCAGCGGAATGAGAGCAGACGACGCAACCGTCGTGGTCGCCCGGCTCGGCAGCCCGCACTGACCGGTGTCGTGCGCCGCTCGTCGATCGGCAATAGGTACCCGCGAGACGCGAGAAGGAGTGCAACTGATGTCCACTGTCAGCGATCCCCCTATCGTCGTCGGCGTCGACGGTTCCTCCATCGCGCTTGCGGCCGTGCGCTGGGCCGCCGTCGACGCCGCTCACCACCATGTGCCGCTACACCTCGTCTACGCGATCGGAGTCTTGGGTGACTTCGGATCGGGTATCGAACTAGCACGATTCGATTTCGACAGTTACTGGCAGAGTGTGCACGACGCACTGGATGCGGCCCGGGCGGCCGCCGTCTCGGAGTCCGCGCCGATCGGCGAACTCGACGTCAGTACCGAACTGGTGGACGCTCCCCCGATCCCGGTCCTGCGGAATCGTTCCAAGACCGCGCGTCTGCTCGTCGTCGGCACTCATGGGCTCGGTGCCATCAGCCGCGGACTGCTCGGTTCGGTCAGCACCGCGCTGGCTCGGCACGCCGCGTGTCCGGTCGCCGTCATCCCGGAAACCGCCGCCCGATCCGACGGCCCGGTCGTGGTCGGAGTCGACGGCTCACCGAGCAGTGTGCATGCCGTCGAGATCGCCTTCGACCAGGCCGCGGTACGTGGCGCCGAACTGATCGCGGTGCACACGTGGTCGGGTTTCCTGCGCTTCAGTTCACCCGCCGACATGCAAGAAGAAGGCGAGGAACTGCTCTCCCGAAGCCTGGCCGGATACGGAGAGAAGTATCCGGAGGTTTCAGTGCGGCGCATCGTGGTCGAGGACCGCCCCGCCGAGCGGCTACTCGAGGTGGGCCGGAATGCCCAGCTTCTCGTCGTCGGCAGTCATGGGCGCGGCGGTTTCGCCGGAATGACGCTCGGTTCGGTAGGTCAGGCGGTCTTGCACGCGGCGGAGGTGCCGGTGATCATCGCGAGGTCGGCGAGTTGATCGCGCACGCGGCGGGGCTGGTCGGAGCGGTGCTCCTGGCCCACGCCCGCGACGGCAGGCATCACTACGACCGCGACCGAGCCTCGGGCGCGCTATCGGCTCCGTTACGCCACCTCGTCACGCGAATCAGGTCCGAATCCGCATCCTCGGAAACGACGGCCGCCGCCTCGGCGCGACAAGTCCGCGTTCCAGCCGTCCGCGGCCACACCGTCAGCCACCGTTGGCATCGACCGAGGCCACGAATCAGGACTGGTCAAGACGAGAGAGGTCCAAAGCCTCGGAGACGGTAACCAATTCCCCTACGGAATAGGCGCCCGGCGCGCGAGAGTGAATGTTCGAAACCCCGAAAGGAGCCCATCATGGACTGGCCCACCGCCGCTGTTGTAATCGCCGCCATCATCGCGGCAATGGTCGTCGCGGCCACCTATCTTTCGGCTAGAAAGCCGTAGATATCTCGATGCAACGGATTCTGCCGGAACGGCAGTTGCCTCTCCGCACGCATCACAAGTGTCGGCCGGTGGTCGAGCCGCCCGAACCGTAGGCCATTGCCGGGTGATCGGTTGTGGCCCGAACCGGGCCATGCCGGCCACTGCTGCTCCTGAGGCTATCGACCCTGTTTCAAGGACCATCGGCCTACGGCGCTTGGGCCCTGGCCGCTGAACTCCGCATTCGTACGAATCCACAACGGGAGGCACGAATATGCGATCGACTGTTGTCCTACTGGCCACGGTGGCTGCATTGATGCTGCGGCACCGGATGCTGCGCTGGGGCGCCACCCCTGCGGAGGCGGCGGCCGGATACCCCGGCGACACACTGGTACCAGCACCGACTGGCTGCTCGACCATGGCCACAACCCTTCAAGCGCCCCCGGAAACCGTTTGGTCCTGGCTGGTTCAGATGGGCGCCGACCGCGCTGGTTGGTACAGCTGGGACCGGCTGGACAATGGCGGGCGGCCCAGCTCGACGCGAATTGTGCCGGAAT
>NZ_BAFS01000393.1 GCF_000308415.1 Nocardia asiatica NBRC 100129
TTCCCGCTGCGGCGTCGGTGGCGGCGGCGCTGGTGCGGAGGTTGCGGATGAGGTCGGTGGCGGCCATCGAGTCGAACGTCACCGCCGGGATCGCCATCGCGAGCACGCGTCCGTCGCCGACCTGCGCGGGGAGCACGGTGTCGATGCGGGTGTCGCGGCCGATCTCGGCGAGGAACCCGTTGACCTGTGTTGCGGCGGCGGGGGTGAGCGGGGTGTCGGCGGGGCCGGTGGCGATGATTTCGACCGGTGCGAGTGCCCCGGCGGGGAAGTTGGTGGTCAGCGCGGTGGTGGCGCGGCCGGTGGGGGTGTCGTCGAGGGCGGTGGTACCCATGTCCAGGCCGTAGCGGATCCCGAAGACCGGCAGCGCGGCCACGATGAGCACCGCGATCGCGGCCGTGCCGAACAGGACGGGCCGGCGCATGACGAGATAGGCCCAGCGCGCCCATCGTCCCGGCCGGGTGTCGGCGGCGACGGGGTTGGTGTCGGCGGGCCGCCAGCGTTTCGGGAGCGCGCCGCGGTTGATGGCGGGGCCGAGGGCGGCGAGCAGAGCGGGTAGCAGGGTGATGCCGACGAGGAGCATGCTGGTGACGGCGGTGGCCACACCGATGGCGATGCCGCGGAAGATGGGTGCTTGCATGACGATCAGCGCGCACAGCGAGATCATCACCACCAGCCCCGAGACGGGATCGTCTTACCCGCGGTAGCCAGGGACCGGCCGACGGCGGCGGCGATGGCGTCGTGGTCGCCACGGCTGGCGACGCCGTGATGGGTGAGTTCTTCGCGGAAGCGGCTGACGATGAACATCGCGTAGTCGATGCCGACCCCCAGGCCGATCATGGTCGCCGTGGCCACGGTCAGCGAATCGAACGCGGTGATCGCGGTGAGCGCGAACAACGCCCCGACCGCGGCCAGCAGGCCCGCGATGGCGACACCGATCGGCACCGCCGCGGCAGCCAGGGCGCCGAGCGCGGCCACGAGCAGGACCAGGGCGACGGGGATACCGATCATCTCGGCGCGGGACAAGTCGGCGTTCTGTAATTCGGTGGCCGCGTTCTGCACCGCCGAGTACCCGGTCACCCCGACCCGCACGGCGTCGTCGCTGCCAGCGCGGATGGCGTCCTGCAGATCACGAGCGACGGTCGCGCACTGCGCTCGTCTCAGCCGGCCGACCGCCCCGCCCTCTTCGGCGCACAGTTCTCGCTCTCGCATCTGGCCTGGTTGCTCACCCACCCGATCACCGGATGGCTCACCACCGTCGCCGCTTTCACCTGCCACTTGACAGAACACGCCTACATATCAGCTGTGGTTGCCGCAGCGGGAATCACTGTGGCGCTGCGCTTGTGGCCGCGCCACGATCCCGAGGTGCTGACTCACCTGCACGAGGTCGGCACCATCGACCCAGCCCGGATGACCGACGCCGTACGCGTGGACGACCGCTTCTACCGACACACCCACGCTTACGTCATCGACGCCGACCACCGCCGGTGGCCGACACGGTCGAAGCGGCAGTTGCACACCGCGGTCACAGCCTAGGGATCCACGCTTCCCGACCCGAACGACAGGCGGGACGACAAGCCGACTGGTCGGCGATGTCGGACATCATCACCAAGTGGATCCGCGCTTGTTCGCCAGCGCCCACGTTGCATCGAGGATTCCTCGCCTACCCCGTGGCGGTGGGCAGTCACAGTCTCACGCCACAGCTTCGGCACATCAGCAGTTAACAACGACAATACGAGCTGCCTTGCACAGGACACTATGTATAGAAAAGAGAATCGGTGCAGACGCATTATTGTCCGGCTCGGAGGGAGGTACGAACAAAATACCCACGTCATCGACCACGGCAAGCGGCCGTGGTGATATACCACGATAGGTGATCATCAGTGCGATCGCCGTTGCGGTCCTGGCGATCGCCAGCGTCGTGATGATGCTCGCCGGTGGTGGCCGGCACGGCCCGGAAAGGCATATGCCCGGCGGGAGGAATCCAGACAGCAGTCATGTTCCACCCTCAGGTGGACATCAACCGGGCCATAGGGCGCCGCAGGCGCCCGCAGTGGGGCTTGCATCCGCGATAAGTGTTGCGTCCACGCCACTTGGTCATTCGACGCCCGATGCGCACCGGCGAACACCGTCAGCTCGGCTCCCACTCCCGTGCGAGGTGATGAAGTGCGCAGCACAGCCCGTGGCGCCCATCAGGAGGATCGTCCTCACCCGACGACACCGCGTTCCGGTTATCGCGAGCTAACCAGCGCCCCTGGATGGCAGACCCGTCAGCGTGACCATGACCAGACGGCGCACTGCGGCCTTCGACCGAAGTGAGCCGGCAGCCGACAACGCCGAGAGGCAGTACTGTGCGAGCTCTTCGGCAGGCACGTCGCGCCGGACGACACCCGCGGTCGCAGCCTCCACCAGCAAATCTCGCACCAACTCGTGCAGATGGCGCTGCGCTCGGACCGCGTGCCCACCCTGATGCAACGCGGGCGCCAAATCCCCGTGATGATGGGTGTAATCGATCATGGCGTAGGCGCTCAGTACTTTCTCGAGCCGCTGGCCGGCGTCGCCGCCCCGCGCGGCGATCTCCGCCAGCTGCTGCAGATGTCCAGCGATACGGCGTTCATGCCAGGCCGTCAGCATCGACTCGACATCCGGGAAGTACTTGTACAACGTCGCCCGGCCGATGCCGGTAGCCTCCGCGACCTGGGTCATAGTCACCGCCGCGAGCCCGTGCTCGCGGACAAGCTCCGCTGTGGTATCCAGCAACGCGTCTCGCACAGCCTGGCGATGCGCGATTATCGTGTCGTTCCACAGCTTGGGCACGATCGGAGTATATCCAGGCCATACCCGCGTTTCTCCATGCGACAGAACGTCGCTTGCGCGGCGGACTGTCGCCTATCGACAAGCGGTGGGATAGTCTGCTCCGTGCTACCCGCCGGGGGTAGCGACCTTCGGAGGCGCCGGAAGGGCATCTTGTCTCTACCGGCCGCGCTCAGCGATGCGGACCGTAAGGAGTACGGATCGCTCGCCACCGCCGACACGACAGCGGCATGGGGATGTCGCGACGACAGCGGTGAGTTCGCATCGATCGAGGACTGCACGATGATGTTCTGGTATGGCGGCGACGGGATGAGCGGGTGGGATACGGGCTCATGACGGTCGCGATGGTGTTGTTCTGGCGCTGGTGATCGTCGGGGTGATTCTCACGGTCCGTTACCTGGCCCAGCCGCCCGCTCCGGTCGGCGGCGCGCCGATCGTGCGGCCCAGTGGGGAGCAGGTGCTGGCCGAGCGATTCGCCCGCGGCGAGATCGATGCCGACGAATACCACCAGCGACTGGCTACACTGCGCGGCGATATCGGCTCCGGCCCAGGTACGAAGAGCGGCGGCGACGCGTAGTAAGGGCCGAATAGTACTGGGAGGGCGCCATGACAATCCACCCGGCGCAGACCGCTCCGCTCCAACCCTCTGGCAGCGCGCAGAGTTTCGCGCCGGCGATGGCGGCTACGCCACCGCTGACTGCTCGTAGACGGAGGCGCTCACGCATTCGACGAGGTCCCGGCCCTGCGCGGAGTGGCTTCCGGCGACCGAGCGCTGCGCGCGATTCGATCCCCCTGACCTCGGCATCGGAAACGGCACCTGCAGCCCACCCATTTGATCGTGGTCGACTGCTCGGTGTTCCACATCGGGAAGGACGCATCGATGCGCGAAGATCATCGCACCGCCACGGCAGGCTTGCCGATCTCGGCCGGTCGGGCCGTCGCGCGACCGTCGCGGATGCTGATCGTGGTGGTGACGTGGGGATCGTGCTTCACGTTGATCATGTAGGGTGTCGGCGATACGCCCGTGTTGTGGTTCGCGGCGCTGCGGGCCCTGGTCGCCTCCGTGGTGGCCGGGCGTGTGGTGCTGTTGGTTCCGCGAGACGCTACCGTGTGGTCGCTGATCGGGGTGCTGGCGTTGCTGAATGTGACGGTGGCGTTCGGTGCGATGTTCACCAGCATCACCGGCGTCACGACCGGGGTGGCGGCGGTGCTGAGCAACTCGGCACCGCTGTTGGTGGTGCTGCCCGCGTGGTGGTTATTCGGTGAGCGGCCGCGGTTGGTCGAGATCACCGGTGTCGCTGTCGGTTTCGGTGGCCTGGTGATCGTCGCGGCGCCGTCGGGTGGTGGTCGTGGTGCTGGTCTGGCGCTGTTGGCAGCGTTTGGCATCGCGGTGGGTGCCCTGCTGGCGCGGCGGTTGTCCAGCATCGATTTGCTGGCGTTGGGTGCCTGGCAGTTCTTGCTCGGTGGCACCGTGCTGGCGGGAATCGCGTGCGTGGCCCAGGGACCGCCCACTACGATCGCGTGGAGCAGTCGATTCACGCTCACCCTGGCAGTACTCGCGCTGGCGGCAACCGCCCTGCCGTACCTGCTGTGGTTCGGTGAGCTGCGCCGGGCCTCGCTCACCACGGTCACGACGTGGACGCTGCTGGTTCCCGTCGTCGGGGTGATCCTCGCGGTGGTGGTGCTCGATGAGCCGATCACCCGCGCCGGCGTGATCGGCGACGTCATCGTGGTGGCCGGTCTGGCGGTCGTGGCCCGCGCCGCCCGCCCATCCCGCGCCGAAACTCTGTTCGCAACCGATACTGTCGACTACCGGACTCTGGAGGAGTGACCCCCGTGACAACCCATTCTGATAGCCATCTACACCCGCCGAAGGAACGCGCCACCGCCGTGCTCGATGTGCGTGGCCTGCTGTTCGCCTCCGAGCAGAACGTCGTGGCCGCCCGGTTGGCTCGTCGCTCTGGCGTGCATCACGTAGAAGTCAACCCCGTGGCCCAGACCGCGACCGTGGTCTATGACCAGACGCTCACTTCGGTTGCCGCGCTGCGGGATTGGGTCATCGAATGCGGTTACCACTGCGCCGGACGGTCGGTGCCCGTCCACATCTGCGACCCCCTGACCGAACCGGACCCACCCACCGACGACGCGCACCACATCCACGCCGGACATGCCGGTCGGCTGGCGACCACGGAGCCCATCGACGATGTCGGCCACACCATCACGACCCCTGCTCACACCGAGCACCCGGCCGGTGCCGGCGCCCTGCGTTCCCCGCATGAGGCGATGGGCCACGGTGGGCATGCCGGTATGTCGATGGCAGCCATGGTGGCCGACATGCGCAACCGGTTCCTGGTCGCGTTGGTGTTCTCGATCCCGATCGTGATCTGGTCGCCCATCGGCCGCGACGTGCTGGGCCTGGACGTGCCGGTTCCGTTCGGTCTGCGCGAGGACATCTGGGCGTTGTTGCTGAGCTTGCCGGTCATCTTCTACTCGTCGTGGATCTTCTTCGACGGCGCCGTGCGGGCCCTGCGAGCCCGCACGCTGGACATGATGGTGCTGGTCGCGGTCGCGATCGGCTCGGGTTGGCTGTACTCACTGGTGATCACGTTGACCGGCGGCGGTGAAGTGTTCTATGAGGCTGCCACCGTGCTGGCCGCGTTCGTGCTGCTGGGGCACTGGTTCGAGATGCGCGCCCGCGGCGGCGCCAACGACGCCATCCGCACCTTGCTCGACCTCGCCCCGCCGAAGGCGCTGGTGCTGCGCGACGGCGGACCTGTCGAGATCCCCACCGCCGAGGTCGCGGTCGGTGATCTGCTGCTGGTGCGCCCGGGCGCGAAGATCGCCGTCGATGGGGTCGTGGCCGACGGTGACAGCGAGGTCGACGAGTCGATGGTCACCGGCGAGAGCCTGCCGGTGACCAAGGCCCCCGGCTCGGCGGTCATCGGCGCCACCATCAACTCCAACGGCACCTTGCGGGTGCGCGCGACCAAGGTCGGCGCGGACACCGCGCTGGCGCAGATCGTGCAACTGGTGCAGGAAGCCCAGAATTCGAAGGCCCCGGGCCAGCGTCTGGCCGACAAGGCGGCGTTCTGGCTGGTGTTCGTCGCGCTGATCGGTGGTGGCGGCACGCTGGCGGCCTGGCTGCTGTTGTCCGATCGCCCGTTCTCGGCGGCGATCCTGTTCGCGATCACAGTGGTGGTCATCACCTGCCCGGACGCCCTCGGGCTGGCCACCCCCACCGCGATCATGGTCGGCACCGGGCTCGGCGCGAAACGCGGTGTGTTGTTCAAAAACGCGATGGCACTGGAAACTTCGGCCCGAATCCAGACGGTGGTGATGGACAAGACCGGAACCCTCACCAAGGGCGAACCCGAGGTCACCGACGTCATCACCGACGGCATCGGCGAAGCCGAAGTGCTGCGCCTGGTCGCCGCGGTGGAACGCGAATCCGAACACCCCCTCGCCCAGGCCGTCGTCCGCTACGCGGAAAACGCAGGGATCGATCAGGTTCGGGCCGAAAAGTTCGAGAATGTCCCCGGCCACGGTGCGATCGCCGAGGCCGAGGGCCACCGTGTCGTCGTCGGCAACCGGCGGCTGGCCGAACGAGAGGGCATCGACCTCGGCGCGCTGGCCGCACGCCGCGACGAACTGGCCGCCACCGGACGCACCGCGGTGATCGCCGCCGTGGACGGCAAGGCCGCAGCGATCATCGGCATCGCCGACGCGCCCCGCGAAACCTCACCGGCGGCCGTCGCCGCGCTGCACGATCTCGGCGTCGAGGTGGTCATGCTCACCGGCGACAACGAAGCCACCGCGAAACGCATCGCCGAGCGGCTCGGCATCGACACCGTCATCGCCGAAGTACTGCCCGGCGACAAAGCCGCCAAGATCGCCGAACTACAAAGCAGCGGCCGCCAGGTCGCCATGGTCGGCGACGGCGTCAACGACGCCCCCGCCCTCGCCCAAGCCGACCTCGGCATCGCCATCGGCGCCGGCACCGACGTCGCCATCGAAACCGCCGACGTCGTGCTCATGCGCTCCGACCCGCTCGACGTGCCCACCGCCCTGCACATCGGCCGCGGCACGCTGAGCAAAAT
>NZ_BAFS01000392.1 GCF_000308415.1 Nocardia asiatica NBRC 100129
CCGGCAAGCCGCAGTCGGCGGTCGCCGTCGGCGGCGTCGAGTACCAAGAACAACCCGGCCAGCGTCCCCAAGGAGCCCACGGAGATCGGCGTCATCGTTCCGGCGTGTACCTCGGGGAACCAGAAGGGCATGTGTGACTGCGGTGCCAGGCTCGGCCGCCGTGGCCTCGACTGCGGTGGGCTCAGTGGTCACGGAGTTCTCCGAGGTGACTCATACACCTCTGTAGGCGTTCAAGACCGGCCGGAAGTGGGGCCATGGTCGTGGCGTTTGCCCATCTCATATGGCTCGTCGTCGTTGCCGCCGTGTCCGTGGCCGCCCATCATGAACATCATCATCAGCGGGCAGGCAAGTACGACGAGCAGGAGCAGCAGCGTAGACACCGGCACGCCCGAAATGGCGAGACCAGCGACCAGCACGGCCAACGCGAGCGCGTACCACGGAAGATACCGAGTGTTCATCGCATTCCTTTCGCGATCACCTCCAGTCTGCGCTTGCACACCGGTTGCCGGGATGGGACGAGGTCGCCTCGAGCGGCATCGAAGGGCCTCCGTCCGACCGTCAAAGGTCCCTACCCGTGCAGGGTATCGATGCGGCAACCTCAACGACACCGCCCGACCAACCCGGCGGACCCACCACCCTGCGGCCGGATCGCTCGACGACCCCCGAGAGGAAATCGACGTAATGAACCCCCTGCAAATGTTGTGCCAGTGGATGTGCAGCCTGATGGGCGGTTGCCCAATGATGATGCAGCCGATGTGACACACCCGAGCGCGGCTCCACAGGTGAGCGTGATCGTGGCGTCGCGACCGACACGTCCGGCAGGGGACTGTCGCAGTCTCCGACAGTCCCTCCGGCATTCGACCTCCTGGCATAAGTTGCTGACGAGGCGCTGAAGTCGATGCAGCGCTCGCATCCGTTCCGTATGCGCCAAGCTCCCGCCTGCGGTGGCAGCGGGCAGCAGCGTATGTAGCAGGTCTGCTCTGGGGACCTCCGGTGCGCCGGAAGGGCACCCGGTCTCTACCGGCCGCGCTCGGCGATGGGGACCGTAGGGAGTATGGAGCGCTCGCCACGACCGGCGCGGCAGCGGTATGGGGATCTCGCGACACGACACGACACGACAGCGGTGAGTTCGATCGAGAAGTGCAACGATGATGTTCTCGTGTCAGTGGGTGCACTGGACCATATTGGAGTCATACTCACGACACAAGCTGCAGACTCATGAGCCGTGTGATTCGCCGAGCAAGGAGAGCACTGTGGTGGAGTACTTGTTTCATTTTGGTCCGACCTGGAATACAACGTTCAATCTTTTTTCGTTGATCATCCAAATCGGCCCCGGTCACACGATATGACGGCATCGGCTTCAAACCACGAGCGCGGGTGTCTGCGGGCGCCGGGCCGGCGGCCCTTACGGTTGCCTGAAGCAGGCAGGCTGCCGGCCGACTGCCACTTCGTCGTCACCGCCTTGGTCGGGTAGATCACCGCCACCGCCACGCAGCAGTGCCCCATCACCGCCGTTGCGGCACGATGGCGGCGACTGAGCTGCACCCACCGGGTAAAGTTTCGGTCCGCGCACGCCGAACACCATGCGCGACGATAGTTGCTGTGCGGGTCCTTTTGTGAAGTTTCGTCTCGATGACTACTTGACTGGAGCGTGATGAAACACAAGCATTCGCTGACTCTGGCGGCGATCACGGCGGTGATGGTGGCCGCCACCGGTGCGGTTGCCGTTGTCGATACTGCGGTCGGCGCGGCACCGGGGGAGTTCAGTTCCGGCGGGCTGCGCCTGATTGCGTCGGTAGGTTCCACCAATGTCGTACCCGCTGGCGGTGATGTCGTATCCGGCATACCTTTCGTGCACGCGGTCACGACGTCCGGAGAGTATTCGATCGATCTCGACGGAGCATCGTCGCTGCCAGGCGGGCAGATCGTCGCCGGATATCTGGTCGGCTGCGCCGTGAACATTTCCAACGGCATCTCGATAGGTGTCCCCCCCAAGGCCGGCGTCATCGCTAGAGTCTCACCTTCTTTCGGCCTCGACTCCGGCATCGATCTGGTGATAGACGCTCCGCCCGGTATCAGCGTCGGTACCGGTGTTGGAGGGGGCCGCACCGGAGGGCTTGCGGTGAATCTGGCCCCGGGCACTGTGGCCGCGGCAGTAGTCGGCGGAGTCACCCTGGACGAGAACTCAACGTTCCCGTATACCTTCGCGCACTCCAATACCTCGCTGAACGTCGGGGGATGCCTATCACCGGTCTCGGCTATGCCGTTCGTCATCGTCCGCGCTGATCCCACCAGCGGCACTGTGCAAACGACAGGCTACGGCACCGAATTCGCGTTCTGATGCCCCTGAAGAGGGGTTCTTTGGTCGACCAGGATCACAGAGGCGAGTCTCCACTGTGACGACCGATCCGCCGCCGGCGAAGCCAGGTGCGCAGGGTGGTCTGGTAGGGGACCAGTAAATGCGTGGGTCTCTTGGGCGATGCCGGTCCGGAGGCGGGCACGCAGCGGCCTCCGGCCCGGCGCACCGCGGGCGGCGGCCGACCGGTTCCCCCGGGCCGGTCGCGGTCGGGCTGCCCGGGGGGGTTCGCCGACTTGATCGCGGGCGAGAACGCCTTGGTCAGGCAGGTGCAGGCCGACAAGTATGTCGACCCGGCTTCCGGATACGGTGGGAATGGCCCGATTACCCACGTCGAGTACGCCGGGCAGGTGGCCTTGGCTGCTTGCGGGATCGTCCACGGGGCGCGTTTGTGTCGCTTCGCGATGGCTACCCACCAGGGCAGGAGGTCGAAGGAGGCGCGGCCGTCCCGGCCGGAGCCAGCCCGGCCTCCGCCAGTGAAAGGAGGCAATACCTGATGACCACGGTCAAGGACATGCTCGCCACCTACCCAGCCGACCTCGGCGACGTCGACCGCGACAAGCTCACCAAGTGCATCGAGGAATGCATCGCCTGCGCCCAGGCGTGTACCGCCTGCGCGGACGCTTGCCTTTCGGAGGGCATGGTCGGCGAGCTCACCAAGTGCATCCGCACCGACATGGACTGCGCAGACATCTGCAACGCCACCGCATCCGTCCTGTCCCGGCACACCGGCTACGACGCCAACATCACCCGCGCGATCCTGCAGGCATGCGCCACCGCCTGCAAAGCCTGCGGCGACGAATGCTCCGCCCACGCCGACACTCACGAGCACTGCCGCGTGTGCGCCGATGCATGCCGCCGCTGCGAACAAGCCTGCACCGACCTCATTCGGGCGCTCGGCTGAACGGCCTCGCCGCTGGTACTATCGCCGATCTAGCCGACACGGATCCGATATCAGTCTGTGTACGTGCGCTCTTCGACTCGCTCATTTCAAGTGCCCGAACGCGGCACGCCCGGCCGGTCGCCCCTCGTCCTTGGTCAGAGCGTCGCAGCCACAAGGCGGGCGGCTTCGCCGGCCAACGCCGGTCAGCCCGAGCAGCAGCCCGATGAACAAACCCCACCATGCCCCGATCGCGGCCCCAGTGAGCGTGGCGCGGGTCTTGGTCGTGCGGCCGGTGGTGCTGATTCCGTGTCCGACGATCTGCCGGTTCTCGACCGTGAAGCCGGCGACCACGCGGTCGCCGGGGCCGTGGTGGACGGGTCGGATTCGCCGGTGATCATGGATTAGTCGACGTCGGCGCTGCCGGATTCGACGCTGCCGTCGGCGAGGACGCGTCCACCCGGGCGGACGACGAACTGATCACCGGTGCGCAGGTCACCGACCGGCACAAGTAGTGGTGGTGCCGTCCTTGCCGAGGCGCTTGGTCTCGTCGGGCAGCAGCGCGGCCAACGATAACGGTTCCAGCGCGCTCAAGGTCTGGCCGAGGGAACGCATCTCGATCCAATGGCCCAGCAGCATGATCAGGATGAGCGGTGCTAGTTCGGCCAGTAGTCGAGCTCGTGGGCCAGCAGGCCAAGCGTCGAGCCCAGAAGCGGCGAAGGCCACGGTGATCGCCAGCGTTATTACTGCCGTCGCACACCCGCGCGCCTGGATGCGCGGGCGTGATGATGTGCAGTCACACGATGCAACCGACCGTTTTCGCCTCGGACATGAGCGCAATACCTCGCAGCTGCGGTCTCGGCGGGCCCCGGCGGTCTAGAATCAGCCGGTGCTCAGCGTCGTTGTCGGCGGTTTCGAGTGTGAGCGGCAACGATGGAAGGCCCCTCCTGGGCTTCAGTCGTTCGTTTCGTGCCTTCCTCAACGTGAAGTCATGTTGTCCTGGCTCTGGTACTACAGGAGTTCGCCATGCCTCTACGTTCCACCGCGCTTCGACGATATCTTCCCGGCGTTGCTGTCCTGCTGTTCGTTCTGGCCGGATGCGGCGACAGCGACGAGGCCGACAAGTCCACCACGACTGCGGGACCGGGCGCGCCCGCTATATCGACGACCGTCGGCGCCGCGACGTCCGCGCCGGCGGGCGCCTACAACGATGCCGATGTGACGTTTCTGCAGAGCATGTATCCGCACCACGCGCAGGCCATTCAGATGGCGGATCTGGTGCCGTCGCGCTCGCAGAACCAGCAGGTGCTCGATCTTGCCTCGGCCATCAAAGCCGCGCAGGAACCCGAGATGGCACAGATCCGTTCGCTGCTCGAGGAGTTCGGCAAGCCGGTGCCATCCCCGGACTCCGGCCCGATGGGCCATGACATGCCGGGCATGATGTCGCCGCAGCAGATGTCGTCGCTGCAGGGCATGTCCGGGGCGGAATTCGACCGGATGTGGCTGGAGATGATGATCAACCATCACACCGGCGCCGTGCGGATGGCCCAGACCGAACTCGACACCGGAGCCAACGACCAAGCCAAGCAACTGGCCGCGACGATCGTGCCGGCACAGCAGCGGGAGATCGACCAGATGAAGGCAATGCTCGGGCAGAGGTGAGCCTGCGCGGAGCCGCTGCCCGGCGATGACGATATCTGGAGCGTTTCCGACAGATCAGCACCTCGGACCCGAAGTGCACACAAATTGTGCGCACCTGGTCAGCGTCGCTCGGCGGGGATCTTCGTCGGCCAGCGGCCGCGTCCGGTGTACTCGAATTGCTGCTCGGCCAGCGCAGTGCCGGCGGTGTGTTGCTCGGGGATGCGGTGGCGCCCGCGAGTGCCCGTCGAACGGCTCTCTTCCTCCGCGGGCTGCGGGCGGTCCAGACGATGGAGGGCGAACGCGGCGAGGACACCGATCAAGCTCAGCCCGGCCCAAACCGCCCAATCCATCCCGGCGGCGCGCGCGGCGCCGACCACGGCACCGGTGGCCAGGTTGCCGGTGAGGATGCCGACCCCGACAACGGTGTTGTAGAACCCGTAGTGCGTGGCGACGAGCCGCCCACCGGACAAGGACACGACGGTGTCCATTTCGAACGGGAACACCGCCGCGGTCCCCACGGCCAGCAACGCCGCCGCTAGGAGTAACGCGGCGGCCGCGGCCGCGACACCGAACCGAGCCGGGTTCGGGATGACCGCCAGCGGGACGAACGAGGCCGCGAGAACACCCAGCCCGACGACCAGGCTTCCTCCGGTGCCCCACCTGGTGCGGAACCAGGCGGTGATGCGCAGCTGACCGGCGACGGCCACCACACCGGAGATGACGAACAGCGCCGAGACCAGCGCTTGCGCCTGCGCGCCCGCGACGAACTCGGCTTGCAGCGGCAGGGCGAGGTAGACCTGGAACGACAGCACGTAGGAGCCGATCATCGCCACCGCGAACCACACGAACCGGCGGTTGGTGACCACGGTGCGCCAGTCGTCGAGCACCGAGGTCCGCTCGGCGCGGATCTCGGCTCGCCGCGTCGGCAGCGCGAACAACTGCGCCACGGTCAGGATCGCGAACACCACCGCCGCGACACCGGCGGTCACCCGGAAGTCGAGGGCCATCAACGCCAGCCCGACCAGGGGACCGGCGAGGATGCCCGCCTGATAGAAGATGTTGAACACCGCGAACGCCTCGACTCGCCGGTCACCGGTGTCGGCGGCGAGGTAGGCGCGCACGGCCGGGTTGAACAGTGCTCCGGCGAACCCGGTCGCTGCCG
>NZ_BAFS01000391.1 GCF_000308415.1 Nocardia asiatica NBRC 100129
CATCCAGCAAATGGCGGGTATCCGAACCGGCACCCCGGAAAGGAAAGGCGGCCGTAATGCCGGTCGCCACTGCGGTACTCGCGACTTCGATGCATGCCGCTACATTCATCCCTTCCTCCCGGCGAACGAATCGGCGTCGCTGTACGTGCATGAACTGTGGACCGCGCAGTCCTCGACCGCGGCGATGATCCGACGGGCGACCTCGGTGTCGGTGTCGGCGTCACGGCCGCGGACCAGACGGACATCGCAACGCAGAAGTTCCCGCACCACTGTCAGACCGTTGGCCCGGATCGTCGCACCGGTTTCCACGCAATCGATAGCCAGATCGGTGACCCTGCCCGGATATGCCTCGACCGCACCGGCCACCTGCCTGACTTCAACAGCGGCGAACGATGACAGGCCGCGAGCCGCGATGGCCGGATACGGGGTCGCGACCGTCCACGCCTGATTCCGAGACCGGGGCGGCGAGCTGAAGGGACAGGCCATATCGGCGGGCGCGAGCACACAGATGCGAGCGTGATACCAGCACAGCGGTGTCATCGGCACCAAGTCGCCGCCGCGCTCGATCAGCCATTCGTCGCCGACCACGGCGAAATCCGCATAACCGTCGGAGACCACTCGAGGGATGTCCGACGACTTCAACAACAAGATCTCGAGGGGCAGTCGTCGATGCCGGAACGCATAGCGGCGCTCGTGCGAAGGTTCCCCAGCGCCGAGCGACGACAGTAACCGGGCGCTGTCCGCCGCGAGTCGCCCTTTGGGCAGGGCCAGCCGGATCATGTTCTACTCCGGAACGGTTCCGACCGCGTACGTGGCCGCAGACCGCCATGCGTGGTGAGCTGGCGGAAGCCTTCGCGGCCGACCGCCTGGTCGGCCGCGGTCGCGAGGTCCACCTCGCAGATGTTCGCCAAACAGAGCAACCAGTTGAACAGTTGCCCGATTTCCTCCGTTATGCGGCTGGGCGACTCTCGCCGACGTATCGCCTGGGCGAGTTCTCCCATCTCCTCGAGGGCCCAGACGATTGCGCGGTCGGGCTCCGAGTATCCGTACACAGCGGAGGCGCGAAGCTGCATCGAACGGATCGCTTCGAGAGTGTCTTCGGAATATCCGGCAGGAGCACGCGGAAGGTCTGGCAGTTCCTGGCCCGCGCGAAGCAGTTCCCGGGGGACATGGAAAGCGGGCACGCCCGCGATCAGCTGGTGAATTCCGAGATGGTCCAGTCGCCGCAGCGTCGAGAAGATCAGTGCTCCGTTCTGCGCGGCGATCAAAGCGTCGAGTGTGAAGAGCCGGGAACCGATGTAGGCGGACGCCGCCTTCGGGTCGAGGTACTGAAGGCCCTCGCCCGCAGCGATGATCGCTATGGCAGTCACCTCGAACGTAGCGCCTGCCCTCTCGGGGCAGGCGCCGCCGGGAAGATGTGCGCTCGACTCCAGAGCGCGAGATGGCAGACTCGCCGCGTCTACCAGCACCGATGTACTATCGCCTGCGGACTCTGTGAATCCGGGTGCGGTTTCCGCACCGAAGACCAGGACCGCCTTCTCGGTATCGCCGGGCGTCGGCATCAGTCGACCGCGGAGTGCGACCCACTGCTGCAGCTGGGCCGCCAAGGCGAGGATCACCGGTCCGATATGAGCACGAACAGCTTCCCGGCTCGAACCGGATACGTACAGTGCGAAGCCCGCCTCCGTCTTCTCGACCCGCAGCAGCCTCGGCTCGTATGTCGGCCCCGATCGACTACTGATGGTTTCGACAACGACCTCGACCTTGGTGCCCAGGACACTCCAGCCCGATGTCCACCCGTCGAGTACACCGCCTGTCGGCGCCTCGGGCCGGTCGGCGAAATGGATTTCGCGCCGCCATAGGATACGAATGACTGGTTGCACGAATCCCCCTCCCTCGAATCTCGTCTCAGAAGAGCACGCCAACCGGTAGACCGGCCGCGGAGTGCCATGCCGCAGCCGCCGGCCGGGCGGACAGATCCTCCAGCAGCGCCATGTGCTGTAGGTACGGCTTCCGGAACTCGGTCAGATGCGTACGGATGTCTTCCCGGAGCCGCGCTGACAGAGCCGCATTGGCCGGGTGCCGCGTGACACGCGCGGCGAGCCGACGGCCCCAGCAGTTCAGCCGGAACTGACGCGCCGCATCGAAACGACCGCGGAACTTCAATGCGACCGGGAACCGGTAGATCAGCTCGGCGGCGAAGAGTTCGCGCAGCAAACGATCCAATGCCGACCGCTTTCCGACCGATGTGGCAACCCCACACAATTCCAAGAGTCGGAGTCCCGCCTCCTCCGACGCGAGGTAGACGTTTCCTTCGAACAGCCCGGAGGCGGTGAATTCCTCATCCCACAGCGCCAATGCCAGCACCACCTGTACCGCGGTGACGAGGGGGTCCTCATCCGCGGCCGCGACGATCTCCCCTACCGCGGCGTCGAGGAACTCGTCCGGCTCCTTGCCCTGCGGACAGTCGATCGAAACCTTCTGTGCCCAACCGTATTCCCCGAGAGACCACGGGGCCGTCTGGTCGGGCGCAATCCCGACGGATCCCGCGCCGAAATCGCGCGTTGGCGTGGCCTCGGAAAGGCCGCACCAGAGAATTCGTTGATCCGGTGAAATGTCCACCATGTCACATAACGACACCGAATTCGCTACCCGACTCAGCATCCGACTGGTCCCGGCTGCCGACGACCATCGCCCACGTACATGAAAATTCCCCCCGAACGTGTTTTGAACCCACCTCCGCGACACGGAGTTATCCGCGCGCATCGCGGAACGCCGCCGGCGCCCCACTTCCGCATGCTAAGCCCGCAGAAGCATCACCGTCAACATCGACAGCACATGTAGCATTGAAATAGATTGCTGCACAACAGTTTCAGAGCCTCAGCACACTGTTCCCCGGCGCAGGTACCACCTGATACGCCCCCGCAGCGCATCGACCCACCGATCGAACGGGCCCCGCACCTGCTGGCCGAGCACACGAGAGCAATCCACGAGCGCGCTCCGAAAGCCGCACTGGACGAGTTGGGCTACGACGCTTATGCTTCAGGCAGGCCGCCGGAATCCGCGCGGCTGACACACGGGGGACTCGGGGAGGGATCCATGCTGGATATCGATTCGGCCTCAGGGTAGGCATCGGCGGTTCGCGAGCACGTACCGCAAGTAAATCCAGCGTGCCGGTAGGCACTTCTGGAATCATTACGCAGAAGACCGTGACATAGCCGGTCAGAATGCGCTGACTGAACTGCCCGCGCGCAGCAGACAGTGCACGGGGAGGGATAATCCGTGATTGATCAGGAATTCAGCCGGTCACGATGATGGGCGAAAACTACCTAGCTTCGGCTATTCCACAAGCCGTTCCCGACGTTCACCTCGGGGCGGACCAAATCGCCGCGGCGCGAGATGTTCTGCAACGTGTGGTCGGGCTGGAGAATACGAGACTGGCCTTCGTCAGCGGCTCGCTGGCAGCAGGGCTCGGGCACGGGATGTCGGACATCGATGTTTATGTCTGCGCCGAACCGAGCATCGACGTTCGCGACACAAGCTATCGCGAAGGCCGGTGGGAGGTGCAGATCACCCCGATCTCGCTCCCCCGTCTCGAAGAGATGGCACGCGTCTGCGACCGATACGCCGTAACCACAGACGATCGTTGGCAGGCTGATCTCAGCGACCCTGAGCTGGTCCGGGCCGTCCGCTATGCCATAGGCACTGTCCTGGTCGATCACAACAGCGGGCTGCCCACCCCGGAGCGGGCGCAGCGGACGTTGCGGCAAGTGCTCATCACGAAACAGGCGTGGACGCTGTCGGGTTTGATCGAGGACGCTCTGGGCGCCCTGCAAATCGGCGATACCCTCACCGCTGCGCAGGCATCTTTCTTGGCCGTCGAGGAAGCAGTGCAATGCGCCTTGGTCGGGGCAGGGGACCTGTATATCGGCCGGAAGTTCATGCTGCGCAGACTCGCTCGCTGCAAGCCGCTTCGATCGGTGCTGCCGCAGATCCTCGACGCTTTGTACCTTCCGGTCCCCTGGGACGACACACCGGCGACCGAGCACGCGGTCACCCGACGATCCCTGCTCTGCGGCCAGCTGGTCAGTCACACGGTCATCGACTGCTGGGACAGTTCCGGTACGAAATTTCCCGTCGCGGAGGACAACTGGAGTCGCGGGGGGCCGACGCGGAGCCCGTGGGCGGTGCCCGTCCGCCTGGCGGACTCATGGGGCATCGTCGCACCCGACACCGGCTACAGCACGACCGAGGGGTTGATTCGCGTCTGGCGAGAACTCGATGGCCGCCCGGTCCAGCAGATCCAGGGCGGTCTCGAACAGGACCCGTTCTTGACCGGTACGCCACCAGACATACTCGACGCCGCGATCACGCAGCTTGTCGAGTGTGGCGTCGCCGCATATGGCGGCGAGCGCATTTCCGTGAAAAAGAAGGGAGGGTAGCAATGGGAGCCAAGGACATCAAGATCGTTGTCAACCGCGGTGTCGCCGCCCACGCATCGCTCTGACATAAACGACCCGGGAGCCGGCGGAAGCCGGCTCCCGGCCTCCCGAAGGACCCAAACGGTGGACACGAAGACCACGGACGCCGCTATCCAGATCGCCGGTCTCGGACGAATATTCCGCGTATCACAAACGAACGTCACTGCGCTGGAGGATGTCACATTCGACGTCGCACGCGGTGAAATCGTCGGGCTGCTCGGTGAGAACGGCGCGGGCAAGACTACGTTGACGAAGATTTTGTCCACGCTGCTGCTTCCGACATCTGGCACAGCACGCGTACTCGGCGCGGACGTGGTCCGCGATCCCGGTGCGGTCCGAGCAGTGCAATCCGTAGTGTTCGGCGGCGATCGCGGCCTCTACAGTCAGCTGTCTGCTCGGGAGAATCTGCGCTTCTTCGGAATGCTCGATGGACTCTCCCGTGGTCGGCTGATGGCTCGACTCGATTCGTCTCTCGAAGAGGCCGGCCTCGGTGCGGTGGCGGACCGAAAGGTCAGTACCTTCTCCAGGGGGATGCGGCAGCGGCTACATCTGGCGATCGGCCTGATATCCGAGCCGAAGGTCTTGCTACTGGATGAGCCGACCGTCGGTCTCGATCCGATCGAAGCCGCCCGTTTGCGGACGGCCATAGCGAAGCTGCGCAGGCAGGGCGTGGCGGTCTTGCTCACCAGTCATCATCTTCTCGATGTCGAAGAGCTGGCGGACCGCGTCATCGTGTTGGAGAAGGGCCGGGTGGCCCACGAGATGACGATCGACCAGTTCTCCGCGTCTTTGGGTTACGCGGCAACTGTCGTCGTACAAGGCATCGGTGCAGCCCCCAGCCGGGAGGATGTCACAGCCATCGAGGCGGTGAAGATCGAGATCGAGGCTCGTGCGCCTGGGTGGCAACTATCGATTCGCATCCGCGATTGGTCACCGGCACTGTTGCAGCAGCTCGGTCATGTCCTGGCTGACTTCAGGATCGTTGACATGAAGGTGGTTCAGGCCCGCTTGGAGGACACCTTCATTCGATTGCATCAGGGGGACGGATGACGCCGTGGGAGACATTCGCGCGCAACGCGCGGATCATGTCGCTTTCGGCCCGCATGCAGATCCTGATCATTCGCCAGAGCCCGATGGCACTGTTGACCACCATAGCGATGCCCACCGTCCTGTACCTCGTGACGGTGAGCGGCCAGAACCGGGAGATACCACTCAGCAAAAAGGAGGCTTTGGTCGCGGTCATGCTCAGCGCGCTGTGGGCCGCGACGCTGTGGACTTCGGGCGGAATAATGCGCTGGGAGATCATCGAGGGAACACTCGGACGTAATCTCACCAGCCGAGTCGATGCCCGGGT
>NZ_BAFS01000390.1 GCF_000308415.1 Nocardia asiatica NBRC 100129
ACCCCAACAAGCCGTGGGCGACGCCGGAGTACATCGGACAGCAGATGCAGAACCGCTTCAAGCTGTTCGCCTTCCTGCAGATCGTCTTCTCGGCCGACGCCGCCATCGCGGTGGTGAACGAACGCGGCATTCCGGTGCTTGCCCTGCTCGGGGACGCGGACGAGATCATCGAACTCAGCCAGCAGCAGACCTACGCCGAGACTCTGCCGCGCGCCCAGTTCAACATCGTGCCCGCAGGCGGACACGACCTGCAGAACACGGCGTCGGCCGACTTCGTCACCCTGGTGGAGAAGTTCGTGGCGGATTCTCCCGCCTGATCGCAACGAATGTCGGCAGCGTCGAGGCGCTGCCGACATCGTCGTGATCACCGTGTCCCGATGTCCAGGGCCTTCCGGCACGGCCGCGGCCTCCGCCGCACGGATCCGCTCCACTAAGGTCGCGTAGTCGCAGGCATAGTCACGGTTCTGATAGGCGATCAGTTCGGGCACGCGGACCTCGAGCACCGCCGCGAGCGGGGAACCCGGCGCCGTGCGTACGTGCGACATGATGGCCTCGCTCCCCTCGATGACCGTCCGTTGTGTCGCTGTGTGGCGCATGGCCCCCAGCGCGGCATTCAACGCCTGCGGCGCGGCGACGGCCTGTCTCCCTCGTCGGAACGCCTGGATGTTCTGCTCGATTCGCACCTTTCCGAGACGGACGGCTTCCTCGATGTGCGCGGCGGACAACGGGATTCGTCCGGCCTGATAGGCGGCGCCCAACAGCAGGACATTCGCGAACTGATCACTGCGGAACAGAGTGGCGGCGATATCGCGCGCATCGAACGCGATCGGTTCCGCGCCTTCGGTTGCCGCCCGAATCGAGCCGAGCAACTCGTCCACCGGCGGATAGCTGACGTCGGGGTCGATCACCATCGCCCCGGTCGGCACCTTCGTCATCGATACGACCGCAGCGGTGCGGCCGGGGCGCGCTGCGGTCAGGTAGCGCGGATCCGCGGCTACCAGCAAGTCGCAACCCAGGTAGAGATCGCATTGGCCCTCGCCGACACGGTTCGCCTCGGCAACGAACTCGGAGAAGATCTTGACATCGGAGACCACAGCGCCGCCCTTCTGCGCGAGACCCGTCTGATCGACTTGACGGTCGTCCATGAGCACGGTCAGACCGTGGCACCCGATGCCCGCGCCGACCAGCGAGCCGTCGGGCACCTTGGTCGAGCAGTTGTGGGGCAGCCGGAGCAGAAGGGGAACTGCTGGGCGCACCGGAGCACATGACGTGGGTCAGGCCGTACTTCGTCGGCTGACCGTCACTCCTGACAGGGCGATGTCGATGTGGATGAACACAGTCCCCACGTAACGGTGGACGTCCACGCCCCCTATCGATGCAGATCACGCGATCAGCGCGTGATCTGCGTCGATAGGTCTGTGGGCGGCTACAGTTCGGACGGTCCGAGGTGGTTCGCGGTTCGTGCTGGACTTCACGCTGGAATGCCGGACGCATGACCACGACCGCGCAGTGTGCGGCATTCGCGAGCCTGTCCCGGTATGCGTCGGTCGAATCTTCTCGAACGACGCCACTGCGTAATTCTACGCCGGTGGTCACGCGCCCTTCCTGGCGTCACATGTCCCATGCCCTTCGTAGTTTCAGATGCCGCGTTCGGCGGCTTCAGCCTCCAACACCGGGCGCACGTGTTCAGCGAACAAGCGCATCGTGCGATGAACGTCTTCGGTGCGGGTACCGGGCGGACGCACCTCGATGACGACATGAGTGATCAGTCCGCGTTCCCCTCGGACGACAGGCAGGAATCTCTCGATGACCTGGTCGATGGTTCCGACGGTCGGTGTCGCGAAGGAAACCGGTTCCCCCGTCTCGGCACCGTGACGCAGTGTCTCCATGGAGATCCGCTCCGATTCCGGCGGTTGGTTGCCGTCGAGGTCCTTGCGCAGCGCGTAGACGTTGCTGACCCACTGGCACGGCTCGCCGACGGCCTGGAAGGCCTGTTCCCACGTATCCGCGATGCTGACGAAGTCGACGAATCCGATCAGGTACTCCTCGGGACGACGGCCCTGTTCGGTGGTCACCCGCTGATATGTTCCGGTGAGGTCGGGGGCGATCAGGTGATAGCCGCGTTCGGCGGCTTTCTGCACCCCTTGCGGTCCGAAGCCGCCCCACAGGATGGGAATGCGCTTCTGCACCGGCTGCATGATCCACCGCACGTCGGGGAAGTCGAAGTACTTACCCTTATGGCTGAACTCGGCGGTCGCCCCGTGCAGGCACTTCTCGATGACGTCGATCGCCTCCCAGGTCCGTCCGAAGCGTTCCTTCGGATCGACGCCGAAGGTGTTGAACTCTTCCCATTGCGAGCCGACGCCGATACCCAACTCGAAACGCCCGTTCGAGGCGATGTCGACCGCGGCGATGTCCTCGGCCAGCCGTATCGGATTGTGGAACGGCGCACAGATCACCGAGGTGCCGATCCGAATTCGCGACGTCCGCGCGGCAACCGCCGCGGCCATGGTCAACGGAGAGGAGTTGCCCGACGCGAAACTGAAGTGGTGCTCACCGAAGTACACGGCGTCGTATCCGAGTTCCTCGGCCAGCACCGCGTCGTTCACGTAGTTCCACCAGGCATCTGCCGCCGATTGGCCGAGGTCGCGGCGCTGACGGGGCCCGCTGACGATGGAAAACCGCACGATCGGTCCTCTTTCCTTGAGTTGTGGCAGCATCTCATTGCTACTAAAGTATCATGAACGATGTTTTGAAACTTCAGTTCGGCCGAGCTGCGGACTTCGACGGTTCGATTCGCGTTCCGGACTCTCGAATCACCGGCGCGGAGCCTGGTCGGACCGTGTACGCCTCCGCCAGATGGCGCGAACCGGCTGGGGATTCGGCCACGGATCGCAGCTCCACAAGCGTTACCGGAGCGAGTGCCCCTTTCCAGGGCCTCGGCGAGCAGCCGCCCATCCGCGAAGGCGACGTCCGACCGAGTCCTCGAACTCGATACGATGATCGGCGCCCTCGAATCGCAGACGAATTCCTCTGCGTTCCTGTCCATCTCGCAGAACGCGGTCGGAGACACCGGCTTCGAACAACATCCGCACGTTGCCACCTTCGAGTACGCCGTTGCGTACGCTCGACCTGACGCGCGTGCGGAGATCGATGACGATATTCGCGATGCCGGCCGCGGCCAACAGATGCGAGACCATCAAACCGGCAGCGCCGGCTACCGCGGTCCCACTCAGCGGAATGGCCAACGATTCGGGCTCGCTGCGACGCCTGTGGTCGTCATGCGCGGAGTATCGCTTCGAACCGACGAGCCGCAGGACATCCAAGGGTTCCTAAATGAAATATTACTGATAAACTGTAGATGTTTCAGTAAGGAGGCGCACATGACCGCTACGCTCGGATTCGACACCCGCACGCCCGGCTGCGTTCCCGCACACCGTGTAGCCACCCCGAACAGCCCCCGTGACGGCATGCCGCGCTCGGGCGGGCACGCGACCGACACGAATCCCCTCGCCGCCGACGGCGACGTCCACATTCGTATCTGGTTGGCCGAGGTGTGTTTCGACTATCTCGCCACCGCCGCCGCGGCTCACATGCTGACCCTGGACTGGGCTCGGCGACAGTGGTTCGCCATCGAATTGATCTTCGAGATGACCGATGCGGATCATCTGCTGCCTCGACTACCCTGCGAACGTCTGTTCTCCGGCCCCTGAAATACACACGACAGCTTGCTGGTCCACCCGCCCCGACAGCGCCCCAACCCCGTGATAGGCCGGCTCGCGTTCACCAGGTCCAGCTGGCGGTTCGGCCTGCCGGTCGCTGTCGCGGCGGGCGCCAGCAGCGTGCTGGTGGGCCCGAGTGATCGTGGAGTCCACACTGACCTGGCAGTCGATCACCCCGGCCGCGTCGGCCAGCACCTGCAGCGATGCCACGATCGCCGCCCACGCGCCGGCTCGCTGCCAGCGTCGGAACAATCCGTAGACCGCTTGCCAGGACCCGTACTCGGCGGGAACGTCCCGCCACGGCACCCCGGCCCGGGTACGCCACCGAATGCCGTCCCTGAGCTGCCGTTTCGTCCACTTCGGCGGGCGTCCCGTTTTCTTCCCGCGAGGCAGCAACGGCTCCAACCGCGACCACTGGGCATCGGTCAGATCCGCCCGCCCCGCCACCGCTACGCTGGGCACGAGGTCTCCGGGACTATTCAGGTTTGCTTGGTCGCTAGCCCGAAATACCGGAGACCTCACCCATATGCCGAAGCGGCCAACAACTTTCACCGAACATGCAGATGGGTGGCACCGCACAACGGTTCCACCCATCACTTCACTTCGAGACAGAACCTAGTAGTGCTTTGTTAGGTGTGGGGTGGTTGTGTTCGGGCTGGTAGGGGTTGGTGGCAGGTGTGGCAGTGCCCGGTCCAGGTGGCGAGTAGGTGTTGGAGTCGGCGCAGGACGGCGTAGAGGGTCAGGTCTGCGCAGGGGCTTTTGGGGTGAGGCGCAGCGTGGTGCAGATTGCCTGGGCGATGGAGGTGAGGGTGACGTGGCGGTGCCAGCCGAGCCAGGATCGGCCTTCGAAGTGGTCCAGGCGAGGCCGTCTTTGAGTTCGCGGTAGTCGTGTTCGATGCGCCAACGGATTTTCGCCAGCCGCACGAGGTCTCGTAACGGGATGCTTGATGCCACGGTGGCCAGCCAGTAGTCGGTGGGTTCGGCCGCGCCGGTGGCCATTCGGCCAGCAGCCAGCATGCGGGAAGGCTGCCGTCCGGTCCGCGGGTGATGTTGCGGTTGGCCGGGCGCACCCGCAAGGCGAGGAACCGGGAGCGCATCACCGCGCCCGGGTTCGATGCGGTGTGGCGGGAGCCGCGCCGCCAGGTGACGAACCGTCCCGCTGAGCGGCCGGTGGTGATGATCATCGTCTTGGCGGTGACGGGCTTGTCGGGGTAGTCGGTGCGAGTTGGGGGTCGCCCGAATCCGGAGTAGGTCGGTGGCACCGGTTCAGCGGTGGCGGGGTGGACGCTGGTCGCCGCCGAGACCGCCAGGACGTAGGTCAGGCCGCGGTCGGTCAGTCCGGCGCGGAAGGCGGTGCTGTCGCCGTAGGCGGCATCGGCGATCACCGGCCGGGCGGGCATACCCCAGCCGAGGACCTCGTCGAGCATGTCCAGCGCCAGCCGCCACTTCTCCCGGAACCGAGCGTGGTCGGGAATCGCGCACCGTGCGCGCCGTGCGGTGATCTGTTCGGCTTCGTCCGGGTCGGTGGCGGTGTGGTCGTCCCAGGACTTCGGGAGATACAGCCGCCAATCCAGTGCGGCCGAGGCCCAGTCGGTGACCGCGTGCACGCTCACCCCGATCTGGCAGTTCCCGCGTTTGCCCAAAGCCCCGCAGTACATTCGCGCCACACCCGGTGATGCCGTCCCGTCCTTGGGAAACCCGGTGTCGTCGACCACGAGGGCGTGGGGGTCGACGAACCGCGCCGCCCACCCGGTCAGCCGGGCCCGGACCTGGGTGTGGTCCCAGGTCGAGGTCGTCACGAACTGCTGCAACTGCTGATGATCGACCCCGAGCCGCGCCGCCATGGGCTGCATCGACTTGCGTTTACCGTCTGCCAGCAGGCCCCGCAGGTACAGCTGCCCCTTGGCTCGTTGGTCCCGGCGGGCGAACCCGGCGAACATCTCGGCGGCGAACTCCTCGATCACCGGACGGACCACGTCCATCTCCTCGCGCAACACCATTGCAGCACAGCACACCCCGGCGCATCTAACAAAGCACTACT
>NZ_BAFS01000389.1 GCF_000308415.1 Nocardia asiatica NBRC 100129
AGCCTTACCCGCGACACACCGAACCCGGTTCGGACACCAGCTCCGCGAAATTCCGTCTGCCGCTCGGACATACGGCGAGCTGATCCGGAAGGGCTGGACGAGTTCGGACGCGGTGAGACTGCGCGCGGCTCACGATCCGCCATGTTGCTGTATCGGGCCAGGTGCGCACGACCGCAAGCGCGCTCATCGGCGGATGAGGACGTTCTTCGCGGCAGCGAACTCACCGACACGCGATGTTCCAGACCGCAACCCGCTGAGCCCGGTTCGAGGCCAGGGATACGTGCCGGTACGGTTGCACGATCTGTGGGCTGCTGCGGGAGGGGAGGCGGATGTCGAAAGAGGTTGGCGGGAAGCGGTTCCGGCCGCCGGAGGACGCGCAGAAGCCGAGCAGGCAGTCGATTGCCGAGGCGAGGGCGGCGTTCGCCGAGTTCGATAGGCGTGCGGGGCGTCACCGCGGTCGCTACCACGAGGAGGAGCCGGTTCCGCCTGGTGCGGGCGCCCTGGCGGTGATGCCACGCCGGGTGTATGGCGACCGCTCTGTCGACCGGTGGCCGGGTAGCGCGGACGAGCAGGCTGCGCTGCGGGTTCGCGCCGAATCCGAGCGCCGTCTCCAGGACCGGATTCGAATCGCGTTGCAGTGGGCCGATATACCAGCGGCGATACGCGCCGGGTACAGCGAGGCCGGTGTATTGGAACTCGCTCGGCGGAACGCGTCTTTTGCCGAGGATGTCGATGACCTCGCCCAGCACCTCATTGCGGCCGGGCTTCCGGCACGGCCCGGCGCGGTATGGGACCGGCGCGCAGTGAGCGAGGTCATCGGGCTGCTGTGGCCGCAGGAACGGGCAGGCGCCTGGTCACGCGGAGAATTGGGCACATATCCGGGCTATCTGGGCCCGTTGCGCGACAAGCCGGGTTTCATCACCCAGTTCTCGACGACCGCACCACCGGGCGGCCAATTCCGGTGCATGCGCTGTGGCGCTCGGTGGCCTGCCGGGTGGCCGGATACCGGGGACGGCCTCAGAGAGTTGCAGTGCCCGGATTGCCTGACCCCCGGCGGGAGTACCGGCGCCCGCGACACCGAGCACAGCATCATCGACTTGCACTGGATGATGGACCGATTCGCACCCCGCCCGGTGGGCCCGTGTTCCACGTGCGGCGCTGCGCGTGAGCTGATACCGCGCGGCTCCAGCAGCCCGGATCGGGTGCTGTACTGGACTTGCGCGCACGGGGACGCTCTTCGCCGCGACGAGCATTTCATGAGGTCACTCGAACGCGCGGAGTGGGAATCGACGGCCGCCCACTACGCGTACTGGCTGGCCGTCGACATGCTCCGGATGGCTTATTACAGCGGTGAAGTCACAGACCTTCCGTTCGGTGCCACCTATGTCGCCCGCGACGGCAGCGATGAGCGGTGGGTCTACCGTCCTGGCGGCTGGCAACGGCAGGACGGCGACACCGCTACCGCTGCGGGTCGATGACATCACGATCAGCGGCATGAACGCACGTCCGGTCCGGCGACGCGGATGTGTCGGACGGCAACCGGTCAGCTGCGTCGGTTCGCGATAGGCATCGAATATCACACCGCAGTCCTATTCCGCGTCATACCAGAGGGTTACGGCTGACGAGAATTTGGCCGATAGCTTCGGGGTATCGAAATCAGCGCCCGCTCCGACGTCGACCGGCCGGCATCGTCGACGGACGGAGGTGGCGTCTCCGACTCAGCTCTCAGGAAGATCTATGACGACACCTGCCTTGGTCCCCGAGTCCTCTCCACGGTCACCGCAGCGCGGCGCCGACGGTGATTACGCCCGTCTGTTGCGCCGGATCTCCGACGCGGGGCTGATGGACCGGCGTCCCGTCTACTACGCCGTCCGGCTCGGCCTCGTCGGAGTCGCGTTCGCGGCCGGCTGGGCGGCGTTCGTCCTCGTCGGCGATTCGTGGGGGACGCTGCTGGTCGCGGGGTTCATGGCCGTGACGTTCGCTCAAATCGCACTGGTCATGCACGATGTCGCGCACCGCCAAGTCTTCCGGCTTCGGCAGCCGACAGAACTCGTGGGACGACTCGTCGGCAATGCCGGCATCGGCCTGGGCTACGGCTGGTGGCAGGACAAACACACCCGGCATCACGCCAATCCGAACCACGAGGAACTCGACCCCGATGTCGCACCCGACATTCTGGTCTGGTCACAACAGCAGGCACGGTCCAGCCGAGGTCTGGCTCGTCTCATCGGAAGGGCGCAGGCGTTCCTCTTCTTTCCCCTCCTGTTGCTGGAGGGCCTGAACCTTCATGTGGCCGGCGTACGCGCGCTCAGGAATCGATCGGTCAAACACCGCGGATTGGAGGGCGCACTGCTGTTCGTCCACTTCGCCGCCTACCTGGCCGCACTGTTCGCGGTTCTGCCCGCCGACAAAGCCTTCGCGTTCCTCGCTGTGCACCAGGGCCTCTTCGGCCTGTACATGGGCTGCATCTTCGCCCCGAACCACAAGGGCATGCCCACGTTGACCGGCGACGATCGTCCCGACTACCTCCGTCGCCAGGTGCTGACCTCCCGTAACGTGCGGGGTGGCGCGTTGACCGACTTCGCCCTCGGCGGGCTCAACTATCAGATCGAGCATCATCTGTTCCCGAGCATGCCGACGCCGAATCTGCGGCACGCCCAGGTGATCGTCCGCGACTACTGCAACGAAATCGGCGTGCCCTACCACGAGACCGGGCTCATCTCCTCTTACCGCGAGGCGCTGAGACACCTGCACCACGTCGGCGCTCCCCTGCGCACTCCCGATCGACACCCGGGTGCCGGGTCGCCACAACGCAGTCGTTGAACCCGAGCTGGGCATCATGACGCACCGGAGTCGGCGGCTGCGGAGTTGGGCTGCGCCGCTCATCGGCATCAATGAGCCCGACCACGCGCTCAGCGGCAATACAGCGCTTCTAGTCGTTGAAGGCGCTGCTCGTAGGTATCCAACCGGCCGGGGAACCAGGGCTGCTTACAGCTCGCGGCATCACAGAATGCCGTGATCTCGGGTTGTGTGATCACCAGCGGGTCAGTTGGCGGGTTGGTGGCCGATCGCGGTGTCAGTGGGGGTATCAGGTGTGTGTCAGCGCGGTGTCAGCCAGCCCGGCGACAGTGTGTACATCAACAAAACGACCGGCGCCGGCACGGTTCCGGTCGCCGATCACAACCGATTTCGAGGAGTACACGCCATGTCCGACACCATTACCCTGACCGATCAGGACAAGAGCACCCTGCGCACCGCCGCCTACGGTGCGGTGTCCCTGATGGCCGCCTCGGGTGCCCCGCACAAGGGCATCACGCACGGATCCATCGCCCTGACCTCGGCGACCGGGCTGGTCGGGCACGTGCTCGCCGCCAAGTCCAAGGACATTCACCTGTCGGGCAAGACCGTCGCCCAACTCGCCGACCACGTGCTGCCGAGCCTGACCGCAGCCATGCGACTGCTCGGCCAGCAGCATCCGGGCGAAGCCGACAACTTCCGCGATACCGTCCTCGTCGCCGTCTCAGCCGCCGCCAGGCCCCGCAACGCCGAGCCCAGCCCCGCCGTGGCTGCGATGGCCCGCAAGATCACCGCGGCACTCGACGCCGCCTGACGGATGCGGCTCGCACGGTACAGTCGCGGGGTCCTCTCCGGACCCCGCGACACGGCCACGACCGTCGAACTCCGAGTGCGGCCGCGTGGCCGTTGGGAACCGTGCGACAGGCCGGGGTCACGCCGTCGCCGCGTTGCGGGCACCAGGCAGCTCGCCGCATTCGCGGGCTAACCGATCGGCAGCACGCTCAGGATCGGGTCGTAGGCCCAATTCAACATGCGCTCGGCGTCGACCTTCGCGGCGACTTCACTGTCGGGTGAGCTGTGCAGGACCACACCGATCAGCGGTATTCCCGCCCGGACCGTCTCGAACAGCAGGCAGGTTCCCGCAGCGTCGGTCCATCCGGTTTTGATGCCGATGGCGCCGGGGTAGTCGCGCAGCAGCAAGTTCGTGGTTTTCCAGAGGTGGGCGCGGTTGCCCGGGCCGGCGGGCACGTGATAGCTCTTCGACCTGGCGATGTCGCGGAACTCCGGCAGGCTCATCGCGCGCAGGCCGAGGACCACCAGGTCCGCCGGTGTGGAGTAGGTGGAGTGGTCGGTGGGGGCGGGCAGCCCGCTGGGGTCAGTGAAATGTGTTCTCGCCAGGCCCATCTCACGCGCGGTGTCGTTCATTCTGGCGATGAAGCCGTCGCGACCGGGCCCGTAGGCGTCGGCAAGAGTATAGGCCGCGTCGCAGCCGGACGGCAGCATCAGCGCGTAGAGAAGCTGTCGCGCGGTGAGCACCTCGCCGGGAACCAGGCCCGCGGTGCTCCCGTCGTACTCGGTGCAGTAGGCGACGATTTCTCTCGGCACCGTGATGGCCCGGTCGAGGTCGCCGGCGTTGATCACGACCAGTGCCGTCATCACTTTCGTGATGCTGGCGATCGGGACCGGCGAGTCGGGCTGTCGCGACCACAGCACCGTGCCGGTGATTCCCTCTGCCAGCGCCGCTCCCGACGCCTGCACGGCGTCCAGCTCGGACGTCAGCCAAGGCAACTGAATTCGGGCGTCGCTCGCGGCGGGGGCGGCCGCGATGTCCTGCCCCGCCGCCACGACCAATACCCCGGCAACCACGCTTAGCAACACTCTAGCTAATCTTCGCATAGCGACATTCTGCCGCCGAACTTCGACAAAAGCGGTATTTCATGGATTGCACTACCGCGCCTCTCGGAATCAGCATGTAGTCAGCTAATACACGAGGTGTTGAATTCGACGCTGGCCGCGTGCGACCTCGCCTCGTGGCCCAGCAATACAATGGCGTCGGCCGCGGGGCAGCGGTGATGGGCTTCGACGCAATGATGTTGCGGCACAGCGATACTGTGAGCGGTATGCGGTGGCTGGTTGCGGTGGTTTCGGTGCTTCTATCGGTTGGATGCGCGCAGGTCACAACGGGGAAGCCGGAGCCGGTGGCGGGCTCGTCGCAGGTAGGGGCGGGGCCGTCGCAGACGGGGAAGCCGGAGAAGGACGGGGATTTGCGGGATCGGATCCAGTGGGTTCGGCAAGGTTCGCCGGTCGATCTCGCTCGCTTCCGCTCGGTGCGGATCGACGGCGGCCCGGTGACCGATCTGGTGTCCGACATCGCGTTCGTCAGCCCCACCCGCAAGATCAGCTGCATCACCGGCGTCGAGTTCGACTTCGACGGGTTCGACTGCATGGTCGAATTGCGGGAACCGGTCCCGGCGCCGGGTGAGGGCTACGGCCAGTGGTTCGGCGGCTACGTGACCTAC
>NZ_BAFS01000388.1 GCF_000308415.1 Nocardia asiatica NBRC 100129
AGTGGGCGGCAGCGGGTAGGCGGGCTCGGTGGACTCGCCCTCGGCACTCGGTGGGGGGCGCACCTCCGAGGGGGGAACCCGGTGATCCTCTTCGCGCATCGGGACCATCGAGCCTTCCAGAACGAGGCCCTTGACGCGGCCGGGGAGTGCGGCAGCGATCTCGATGGCGATGGCGCCGCCCACCGAGGTGCCGAGCAGGTAGAAGTCTCCGTCGACCAGTTTCTCGATGGCCTCGGCGAGGACAGCGGCGACTTCTCCGAAGGTGATCGGGCCCGTGAGGTCGTCCTTGCCGGCGAAGCCGGGCGGATTGATCTCGATCACGCGATAGGTCCCCGCCAGTTCGTCCTTGGCCGTGGACATCTCCAGGCCGGCGGACCCTGGCACGGACACCAGCGTGACAGTCGCGTCTTCCGGCCCGGCTTGGGCGTAATCGAGGGTGTATCCACCCGCCGAGACAGTGTCATGGCGGAAGGATCCGCCCGGTTGGGTCACCACAGTCCATCTCCTTAATGTTGTGATGTTTCAAGCATGGCAAATAGATGCGGATCGCGACACAAGTTTTGCGATTTGTAATATTTCAGCTGCGCCTCACCGATGGTGGCTGGAAACTGTCCTATCGAACCTCGTTGCCGGTCTTCACCCCCGGCTCCGCGGTAACCGCGTCCTGACCGCAACCGCTCTCGCGGCCTCGACACCTTGCACAACGGTCATCGGAGGCGTATTCGGATGACCTATCGACCCACGGCCGCGTGATCTCACGCCCACCGGCAGGGAAGGACTGGTAGATGTCTGCGTCGCTGACCGGACGGACTGTTCTCATCACCGGCGGATGCCGCGGTATCGGTTCGGCCATCGCTGTGCGACTCGCACGTGAAGGAGCCTCGATCGCGCTCGTCGCCAAGACCGATACGCCCGATCCGCGCCTGCCCGGCACGATCCACACAGCCGCGGCGGCTATCGAGGAGGTGGGCGGGCGAATGCTTCCGATCGTCGGCGATATCCGCGATGAAGGGAGGGTCGCAGCCGCGGTGGCGTAGACGGTCGACAGATTCGGCGGCATCGATATCGTCATCGACAACGCCTCCGCGATCGCTTTGACCGGTATCGGAGAGCTGTCGCTCAAACGCTACGACCTCATGCAGGACGTGAACGCGCGAGGAACCTTCGCCGTGACTTCCGCGGCGCTCCCGCATCTGCTCGAATCCAGCAATCCCCACGTGCTCACCCTGTCGCCGCCACTGAACCTCGACCGCCGCTGGCTGTCGGAGTACGCCCCCTACATCATCAGCAAGTACGGCATGACCGTGCTTACCCTCGGGGTCGCCGAACAGTTCCGTGATCGCGGCATAGCGGCCAACTGTCTGTGGCCGCGGACGCACATCGCCACCGCGGCGGTGCAGAATGTCGTCGCCGGGCAGGGCGGGATGAGTTCGGCGCGGACTCCTGAGATCATGGCGGACGCCGCGGCCCTCATCGTAGCCATGCCTGCCGCTGAGGTGAGCGGCGAGTGCCACATCGACGAGGACGTGGTGCGCGCCGCGGGTATCACCGATCTCGAGCGCTATCTCCACGACGGCGCGACCGAGGATCGACTGGTGACAGATCTGTTCCTGTGGACGTCCGCCGCCGGTAGGCGAAACAGAATCGGGCCGAGGCTGTCAGCCTCGGCCCGATTCTGTATACCCACCAGTAGGTCACTGTCCGCCATAGAGATCGCGCACGAGCGGCTTGAGGACTTTCCCCGCGCCGGACACCGGCAGTTCCGATACGAAGGTGACATGTTTTGGCACTTTGTATCCGGCTATTTTGCCGCGAAGGAATTCGAGGAGTTCCTCTGCGGCGGGCGGGTCCGTCGTGGCCGCGACGACAACGGCCTTGCCGACCTCGCCCCACCGATCATCGGGCACGCCGATGATCGCGCATCGCGCGACCGCCGGGTGCGCGTACAGGGCGTTCTCGACCTCGGCGGGATAGATGTTCTCCCCGCCCGAGATGATCATGTCCTTCGCCCGGTCGACGATGTAGACGTAACCGTCGTCATCCACGGTGGCGATATCGCCGGAGTGGAACCAGCCGTCGTTGAGCACCGCGGCGGTGTCCTCGGGCCTGCCCCAATAGCCTTGCATCACATTGGGACCGCTGACCAACACCTCGCCGCGAGCGCCTACTTCGACCTGGTTCCCCTCGGCGTCGACCACCTTGACGTCGGTGAAGAACGACGGCACACCCGCCGAGCCGAGTTTGGTCTCGGTGTGCTCTCTGTCGAGCAGCAGCACGCCCGGCGCCGCTTCGGTCATTCCGTAGCCTTGGACGAAGCTGAGACCGCGTCCCAGGTAGCGGCGAATCGTACTGTGCGGCACCGGACTTCCGCCGCACAGCAGCAGACGCAGACTCGACAGGTCCGCACGCTCCCACCCCTCGTGGGCCGAGAGGTTGTCATACATCGTCGGAACCCCGAACATCCACGTCACGCGTTCTTTCTCGATCGCGTCGAGGACCGCGGACGGGTCGAACTTCTCGTGCAGTACGACCCGTCCGCCCTTGAGCAGAGTGGGTAAGCAGACCATGCCGAGAGCGGCCGCGTGAAACAACGGCGCTACGAGAAGCGCGACCTCATCGGAGGCGATATCGGACTCGATGATCACGTTGAGAGAGTTCCAGGTGAGGTTGCCGTGAGTGAGCACAACACCTTTGGGCCTCCCTGTCGTACCCGAGGTGTACATGAGTAGGCAGGGGTCGTCGAGATCGACGACTTCATCGATCCGGCGACTCGCGCTGTCCGCGGGGTCGTCGTGATCATCCACCCGCACGAGTCGTGCGGCGCTCGTTTCGAGCCCGGCGATGACCGCGTCGTGACTGCCGACATGGGCGAGAACGCAGGCCCCGGAATCTTCGAGCAGGTAGGCGAGTTCACTGCTCGTAGACCGGGCGTTGATCGGTACGAACACCGCGCCGATGGTCCCGCAGGCGAACAGCACCTCGAGGTACGCCGGGTGATTGGGACCCAGATAGGCGACCCGATCGCCCCGGTGAACACCGGACTCGCGCAACCGGTCAGCGAGTCGGGCGACTCGCCGATCCAGTTGCGCGTAGGTCAACGACCGACCCGCGCCGGTGATCGCGACCGATGCCGGTGTCATGCGTGCGCGACGCGCCGGCCAGGAGCCGAGTCCTCGGTTCTTCACGCCACTCCCCGGGTGATCAGGCGTGAGCGCGATCGAACGCACCCAGCCCCGGACGGTAAGTCTTGTCGTCCAAGAACTGGCTCATACCCTGCTGGCGCCCGTTCTCGGGATCGAGCACACGAGCCTGATCGAGCTTCGCGTACAGGTAGTCCTCGGACTGAGCCCACGTCATCTCGGCGGCGAATTTGAACCCGACCTTCGCGGCTTGCACCACGACGGGATTGAGACCGGCCAGCTTCAAGGCGAGCTCGCGGGTGCGCTCCCGCAGGCGCTCGGCCGGCACCGCCTCATTGACCAGGCGCATCTCGGCGGCCCGCGCCCCGTCGAACGGTTCACCGGTCATGATGTAGTAGAGCGCGTCGCGCTGGGAAACCGTGGCAGCCATCGCTTTGGAGACCAGGCTCCCCGGCGGGATCCCCCAGTTCACCTCGGACAGACCGAATTGCGCCTTCTCGTCGGCGATCGCGAGATCACAGGCGACCAGCGGGGTGAACGCACCGCCGAAGCACCAGCCGTTGACCATCGCGATGGTCGGCTTGGCGTAATAGGCCAGCTGACGCCACTGCCAGCTGACGCTCGCACGGCGGACCTGACGTTGCAACGTCACGCTTCCGGTTGCCTCCACCTCGCGGAAGTACTCCTTCAGATCCATTCCGGCTGTGAAGGCTTCTCCCGCACCGGTGAGGACCAGAACCGAGCAGCGGTCGTCGGCCTCCAAACAGTCGAGGGTCCGACACATCTCGTCGTTGAGTGTGGGATTCATGGCGTTTCGCTTGTCGGGCCTGTTCAACGAGACCCAGGCGATACCTTCGTCGAACTCGACCTCGACGGTATCGCCCCACGGAACTTCGTTTGTCACTATCTCTCCTTCTTCGGTGGTTTCGGGTGGTCAGCCGGGAAACGGCATCTGCTCAGTAGCGAGGGTGACCCACCGGGTGCTACTGAACGCCTCGATGCCCCAGCGGCCGCCGAACCGGCCGTAGCCGGAAGCACTGACACCGCCGAACGGGGCCTCGGGATCATCGGCGACGGACTGGTCGTTGATATGCACGATGCCGGTCCGCAGGCGTTGAGCGACTCGCAGACCATGGGTGCCGTTGTCGGTGATGATTCCCGCCGTCAGTCCGTGCTCGGTGTCATTGGCCTTCGCGACGGCTTCCTCATCGGTGTCGAACGCCTCGATCACGCAGACCGGGCCGAAGGCCTCGGCGTGATGCAGATCCGCGCCGACGGGCACATCGGTGAGAACCGTGGGCGGATGAATTGCCCCCTCGACCGAACCGCCGCCCGCCAGGACCGTACCGCCCTTCGCGACAGCATCGGCGATCAGTGCGGCGAGCCGCCGCGCGGAACTTTCGCTGACCAGCGGGCCTACGACGACCCCGGGCTCGTCGTGACCGCCGAAGGGCAGGTGGGAAACCACCGAAGAGAACTTCTCGGTGAATTCCTTCACCAGCGAGCGGTGTACCAGGATCCGATCGGCGGACATGCAGATCTGACCGGAGTTGGCGTACGCACCGAAGATCGCGGCCTTGACCGCGTAATCGACGTCGGCATCCTCGAGGACGAGGATCGCGTTCTTACCCCCCAGTTCGAGGACTGCGGGCTTGAGCGCCTCGGCAGCCAACGTTCCGATGATGCGTCCGACATTGGTGGATCCGGTGAAGTTCACCGCGTTCACGCGCGGGTCGGAAACCAGCGCTCGCGCGATGACATCGGCGTCGGCGATATCGTTGGTGATTACGTTCAGCACGCCGTCGGGCAGCCCCGCCTCACGCAGAATGTCGGCGACGAACAGACCGGATGAGAGCGGAGCGGCTTCACTCGGCCGCAATACCACGGAGTTCCCCGCCGCCAAGGGAGCGGCGACCGCGCGCGCCGACAGGATCAGCGGCGCGTTCCACGGTGCGAACGCCGCGACGACGCCGAGAGGTTCGCGAACGGCGAGTCCGATGACGTTCTCTCGCCCGTCGGTGAGCACCTCACCGCGAGGGGCGGTGACCGCGGCGGCGGCGGCCCGGAAGACCTCGGCGGCGAATCCGATGTTGAACTCCGCCCACGCCGGCGTCGCCGCGACTTCTCCGGACATGATCTCGACGACCTCGGCGCGCC
>NZ_BAFS01000387.1 GCF_000308415.1 Nocardia asiatica NBRC 100129
TTTCCTCGGGTTCCGGCGACCTGAGCACGAAGCCCGCTGGAGAAAAGTGCAGGTCAAGTCGATGCCAGCGCACTGTATCGGATGCGACAGGTGTCGCGCAAGATCGGCTTCGAAGTCGCCGAAACGATCTCGTCTCCTCCGGCGATCTGCATGATGTTGTGGATGCTCACCCATGAAACTTATTGACAGAGAAGGAATCCTGTTGGCGACAGCGGCTCACGGAAATGCTCATCGCAGCCTGCTCGACGATGCGATCCCCGACATCGAGCGACTGATCGACTTCCATGTGAAGGAGACCGGCTCGGCTCGGGGGCGCCGCCGTCCGGATATCCAGGTCATCAGTCGGTCTGCTGTGGTGATGATCTGTGCGTCATGGGAGGCGTTCTGCGAGGATCTCGCGGCGGAGGCACTCATTCATCTGGCTGACCATGCCGCTGAGTCGAGTGATCTGCCGAAGGAGATTCAAAAGACGGTGAAGAAGGTGCTGCTCGACGAGAAGAACGAACTCGCTATCTGGAAGATCGCGGGCGACGGATGGCGGACGGTTCTTCGAGACCGAGCCGCGCTGTTGTCGAGCGATGCAGATCGGAGTCTGAACACTCCGAAACCAGGGCAGGTCAAAGAGTATTTCCTCAAGAACGTCGGAATGAACGACCTCACCGCGTCGTGGAAGTGGACGAAGACCTCGCAAGCGGCAGCGACGAAGCGGTTGGAGACATTCGTAACCCTCCGTGGGTCCATCGCTCATCGAGGATCGCCAACCGGTGGCGTGCTGAAGAAGCACGCCACCGACGGGCTGAATCTTGTTACTCGCCTGGCCGAGGCGAGCGCGTCAGCAGTCAGCAAGCACCTCGAGGATCACACGGGTCAGGGCCTTCCGACTTTGGAGGAGTCTTCGTAGGTCACCTAGGGTGCTTGATTGCGTTGAGCCGGGTCATCAGCTCCCGGTTGGCGTCGCGGGCGGCGTCGAGTTCGTCCTGCCGCTCGGCAAGTTCATCTCGCAGATCGATGTTGATCTGCTCGAGTTCTGTGATGCGGCGCTGGAGGGTTTCGATGTCGGTCGGTGCGCCGAGTCCTGATGTCCGCCAGACGTCTTCGCCGAGTGTTTCGGAGAGCCGCCGTTCGAGGTTACTGATGGTTTGGGCCATGCGGGCGTTGCGGGCCTGGAGGTTGACCAGATCGGCCAGCAACGACTCGCGGCTGACCGCCGGATGACCCGTCGGAGTCGACGGTGGTTTGGCCGCTTCGGCGAGGACTGTCGCGTGCAGGTCGGCATGCCGATAGACGAATGTGCGATGGACCCCGGCGGCCCGAGCGATCCCGGAGACCGTGATGGCCTCACCTGAGCTGCGGGCCGCGTTGATGGCTTTGAGGACTGCCTGGCGGCGGCGGGAGCTGTCGTGAGCTCGGGCGCGGGTCAGGGGATCGGTGTTTCCCGTGGTCATGCTATTTCTCCGGGTTGGTCGGGGCGTGGCGGGGAGACGCGCGGTGTCCCCAGGTTCACGGTGCGGCGAGTCTTGCGGATGACTTTGACGGCGTCGTTGATTTGATCGCGTTCGTCGGTCGTCAGGTCGTCGAGGTCGTGTTCGACGCGGCGGACGAGTTGGCGAACCTTCTGGATCTCAGCTTCGGACGGGACCGCTTCGGAGCGGGCCCACTGATCCAATTCGCTCGTGGCGAGGACGCGTTCACGGTCCCGCAGCAGGTCTTGCAGATAGGCCCGCAGGTCCGGGAGATAGGAAGCATCGGTGCGGAAGTGGCCGCAGCCGACGCATCGGAATCGGAACGGACAGTCGTGCCCGCCGGCCTGAACGTTGGTCGGCTCGGTGCAGATGCCATAGGGAACGGCGACCTGGCCGATCTGCATGCGTGCGCGCTCGTCGTCGAGCAAGGCTTCGGCCTGACGCCAGATCCGGTTGCCGTGCCGGTCGAATTGGAACGTGCTGACTCGGTCGATCGCCTCGCGAGTCCGCTTCTCGGTGACCCGGTAATAGATCTCAGTGGTCGCAGTTGAGTTGTGTCCCATAAGATCTCGCAACACATCGAGCGGAACTCCGGCGTCGGCGTGGCGTTGTGCGTAGGAATGCCGATAGGCGTAGGGCACCAGATCATCGGGTTTGTCGATCACGATGCCGCCGGGCAACTCGATCGGCAGCAAAGCGTGGATCCAGATCCGGTGCGCCGAACCGAAGCTCGGCTGGGGTATGGGTCGTTGGCCGCGCGGGTTCCTCAGTGTTGAAGGCAGCAGTGGCAGCGTGCCGCGGTCGGCCTTCGGATAGCGAGCGATCACAACGTTGCGCTGCGCCTCGATCACCGCCGCGGTGCCGTCTGTGATCGGCAGCCGCCGATTTTTGCGGTGTAGTTTGAAGTCCTCGAAGACCAGGACGTACTTGCCGTCGCGGTCTCGGTCGAGGCAGTCCAGCGGCAGGTTGAGGATCTCATCCGGGCGTCGCCCGGTGTCCATCATCAGCTCGGTCGCGACGCGGATCTCCCGGCTGGACCGTTCTTCGAGGGTCGGCAGCGCTGAATAGAGGTGCCGCATCACGGGATCGGGCAGGGCGCGGCCGGGGCTGTCGTCGTCGGCTTCCTGTGGGACGTCCCCACGACGCAGGGCGAAGTCCTCCGGAATCCCGGCCGCCGACCGGCCGGGCTGGGTCAATCCCAGGGCCCTGACGTCGCGCAGGATGCGTGCGGTGTCGCGGGTCAGCCGGACCCGCCAGGATCTGCTCATCGTGCCGCTGGTTTCCAGGTATGCCATGCGGTTGAGGTAGCCGACGATGTCGGTGCGGGTCAGCAGTCCTGGTGCCTCGCCGTGGTCTGCGCGCTGCAAGTGCAAGCTGTCGGAGAGAAATCGCATCGCTTTCACCTTCGATGCGACGACGGCGGCGGCGGCCTTTCCTCGGTGGGTGGGCAGTTCCTCGAATGCCCATTCCTTGAGTGACTCCCGCATCCATCGTTGCCGGATGCCGGTGAAATTGATCGTTCCTCGATGGCCGAAAACCGTTGCGTCCCAAATATCTTTGTGCCGTTCTTCCTCTGGTGTCGAAGCTGCCCGGCGCAGATGGCCGATGAGGGACCGCCGCAGGGCGGCCACGTTCTGTTCGTGGTCCATGCCGTCGAGATCGACGATCGAGGCAACCTGTTGGGCCCGGAGCCTGTAGGTGAAGAATCGCAGGATCCGCAACGGTGTCTTCGTGCCAGTCGCCGACCGCAGCTGCAGACCGAGCAGCAGCTCCGCGACCACCAGATCGGGCAGGCCGCGCAAGCTGACCTGACCGCGTTCCACTACGGCGCCTTCTGCCCGGCACCAGGTTTCGAGGTCGGGTGGATTCACGCTCTTCTTCGCCAGAATCGCCCACTTCATGCCATGGGACCGACACATTCTCAGCGGACCGGCCGAGTCGCGTTGCCGAGGACACGCGACGACCCGGCAAGGACCGAATGACGGCAATGCGACAACCAGGGGCGATGACAAGAACGTCTCCATCGACACCTTCATCTGGCGCGTTCGCTGCCAGTTGTGGGCCCGGCAGAGCTGCTTGATGGTGCTCAATGCCGGTCGCGGACAGTCGATGACGGCGCAGCGGCCTTCGCCGATCATCCGGCCGGTGCGGCCGATCTTCCAGAACTCCTCGATAGTCATCGGCTCCTCGAGCGCTTTCCAGCGCAGGTGGCAATGAGGGCAAAGACCGTGGACGCGGGCAGCGACAACATCGCAGCCGGTCACATGGCAGATCGCGTAGCCCAGTGCCGGATGGTCCGGAGGGATCATCAGCACTCCGTTGTCCGGACTCCAGCCGACGGATTCCAGGAACTCCGGATCCAGCGCCGCCTGATAACGCTCCCGCAGATCGCCGCCATCCTGGCTCGGGATCGCGAGCAGTCTCGCCACGCCGCTCACCGAGCGCCCCCAACTGGCTCGCGCAGCGCAGCGACCCGCTCGACCGCGGCGCGCTGGCGCCCGAAGTCGGGATGGATGTAAACCTGGGTCGAACTGGGTGAGCGATGCCCCAGTAGTTGCTGCACCTCGTCGACTGCGCCGCCGGCATCGAGCACGTTGCTGGCGAACGCGTGCCGCAGCATGTGCGGTGAGACCGCTCGCCCGACGCCCGCGCGCCGTGCGAGCCTGTCCAGCAGCTCGTTCAACGCGCCGGGCGTCATCGGCTCACCCAGCCGACCGCGAGCGATGTTGACCAACACGTAGTCGCTGTCGACGGGCAAAGATCGGCCCTGCCTTTCCCAGCACCACTGGTCATAGGCCTGCACCACCAGCCAATCCGCCGGAACGCATCGACAGTGGCGGGATTTGGCCCAGGCTTGATTGGAGTTCGGCCGCCGAACAACATGCAGATGCGGTCCCGTCACCGCGCAACCCAGCGCGGTCGCCTCGACAACGAAGTGCAGGTCCTCACGTCGCAGCCCGGCCGCTTCGCTGCGCCGCAACCCGGACCGACCCAGCAACATCAGGATGAAACGGTCTCGGGCCAACCGGCAGGCGCGCAGCAAAGCCACCGCCTCCTCGTCGCTGGCCCTGTCCACCGTCGTGTCCGGCTCGCTGAGCCGATGACGAGCCTTCGCCCGCGGCAGCACCGCCATTCCCTCGCCCCGCAATTCGGCGGGCAGATCAAGAGTGCTGCCCAACTCGTAGATCTGGGCCATCACTTCCGGCCTGGCTTCTCCCGCCGTCACCGCGAACGCCAGCAGACCACGCACGGCGGTCAAGATCGCGTTGACCCGCCGCTCCCCACGGACCGGCTCACGCCCTGGTCCGATCAGCACACTGGCCGACCTCGAATCCGGGGTGTATCGCAGCCACAGGATGAACGACCCCAGCGCGGCACCAGCCTCTCGCCACTCACGGCCGGTCAGTTGGCACCAGTTCAGGAACAACACCAGCGAACTCGCGTAGGCAGCAGTAGTCCCCTCCGCACAGTCCTGCCCAAATCTCAAGTGCCGCAGAAACTCGTCGACACAACCAACAACCCGCAACTCATCATCGAGCACCGTCCAGTACCGATCCCCGGACGGCAACCGCACCTCGAACCGCCGCAACCGACGTACCCTCCACACCCGTAGGACTTCCGACGTGAACGACGTACACGACAGGCCTACGAATGATGTCGCGCACGAAGCCACCGACTCTTCCACGCGACAGTCCGCTACACCCCAGAGAGCCCGAGGAAA